>JAKFVP010000278.1 GCA_021732175.1 Bradyrhizobium sp. | reverse complement strand
GGCCGTTCGATCTGGTGCTGGCGAATATTCTTGCCAATCCGCTGCGCCAATTGGCAACGCCGATGGCGCGGCATCTGGCGCCTGGCGCGCTGGTGATCCTGTCGGGCCTGCTGACGCCGCAGGCGAGGAGCGTGATCGCAGCCTACCGCTCGCGAGGACTGGTGCCGCTAATTCATTTGCGGATCGAGGGCTGGAGCAGCCTGCTGCTGCGAAAGGTGAAATGAGACGTTCGTCATTCCGGGATGGTGCGAAGCACCAGACCCGGAATCCAAAGATTCCGGGTTCACGCTTCGCGTGCCCCGGAATGACGTGGAAAAATTGTGACCCTAAACCTTCTTCTTTTGCTTGGCGCGGAAGATGACGCCCTTCGCTTCGGTTCGCTTGACGCGGGCGTCGACAAAGCGGTCGAGAATCTGAACGATCACGCCGCGCTTCTTGACCACGATCGGCGCGATCGGGCCACGGCTTGCCGGCGGCGAAATCTTCTCAAAGGTAAAGGCTGGCATGGTGTATCACCTCGTCGTTGAGTTGAGACACTCCTCGAAGTCTCCCGGTTATCGTCCGGACGATCCGCTGCGCAAAAGGTCCGGGCTCGTCTGATGCAAGCTTCAATAACCAAGCATAACTTGTGCCAAATTAAGGAGAATTCGGCCGGATTGCCGATCCCTCCCCACAAACCTAAAGTGTAAGCGCAATGTTCGAAGCGCATTTCCAGACATTCGAGGACCCCGAAGGCGGCGTGGCGCTGGGCGCGCGGCTCGGCGCACTCCGCGAGGAGCTGGCGCGGCGGAAACTGACGGGATTCGTGGTTCCCCGCGCCGATCAGCAGCAAAACGAGTATGTGCCGCCCTCCGAGGAACGGCTGGCCTGGCTGACCGGTTTTACCGGCTCGGCGGGCCTTGCCATCGTGCTGACCAAGGAGGCGGCGGTGTTCGTTGATGGCCGCTACACCCTGCAGGTGGGCAAGCAGGTCGACCGCAAGGCCTGGCATGTCGAGCCGCTGGTCGACCCGCCGCCGGAGCACTGGCTGGGCCGGCACCTCGCCAAGGGCGACCGCCTCGGATTTGACCCCTGGCTGCACACTTCTGCGGCAGCCGACCGGCTGGCCGTGGCCTGCGCCAAGGCTGGCGCAGAGCTGGTCGCGGTCGAGACCAACCCGGTCGATGCGATCTGGCACGAGCGCCCGGCCCCGCCGCTCGGCCCGGTATCGGTCCAGGGCCTGCAATTTGCCGGCGAGGCCGAGGCCGAGAAGCTGAAGCGGATCCGGCTCGAAATCGGCAAGCTCGGCGCCGATGCGCTGGTGCTGTCGGATTCCCATGGCGTGGCCTGGGCCTTCAACATCCGCGGCGCCGACGTCTCGCACACGCCGCTGCCGCTGTCCTATGCGCTGATCCCAAAGGAAGGCCGGCCGACGGTTTTCATCGATCACCGCAAGCTGTCGAACTCCTCGCGCGACCATCTCGAGCGCTCCGCCGATGTCGAGGAGCCGGACAGACTGGCGGGCAAGCTCACCGAACTCGCCAAACGCGGCGCTTCCATCGCGCTCGACAATGCGACCGCGGCCGATGCGCTGAGCCGCCTGATCAAGGGCGCCGGCGGCAAGCCTGTCCCCGGCAGCGATCCCGTCACGCTCTTGAAGGCCGTGAAGAACATCACGGAGATCGAGGGCACCCGCACCGCGCATCACCGTGACGCCTTGGCGCTGACGCGGTTTCTGGCCTGGGTCGACCGCGAGGCGCCGTCGGGCGCGCTGACCGAGATCGACGCCGTCGAGGCGCTGGAGACGTTCCGCCGCCAGACCGGCGCGCTGAAGGACGTCTCCTTCCCCACCATTTCGGGCACCGGCCCGAACGGCGCCATCGTGCATTACCGCGTCACCCGCAAGAGCAACCGGCGCATCGCGCCCGGCGATTTGCTCTTGATCGATTCCGGCGCGCAGTACCAGGACGGCACCACCGACGTCACCCGCACCATCGCGATCGGCTCGCCGACCGATGAGATGCGCGACCGCTTTACCCGCGTGCTGCGCGGCCACATCGCGATCGCACGCGCGGTGTTCCCCGACGGCACCACCGGCGCGCAGCTCGATTCTTTTGCAAGGCAATTCCTCTGGCAGGCCGGACTCGATTTCGAGCACGGCACCGGCCACGGCGTCGGCAGCTATCTCTCGGTGCACGAGGGGCCGGCGCGGATCTCCAAGCTCGGCACCACGCCGCTGAAGCGCGGCATGATCCTGTCCAACGAGCCCGGCTACTACAAGGCCGACGCCTACGGCATCCGCATCGAGAATCTCGAGCTCGTGATCGGCGCCGACATCAAGGGCTCGGAAAAGCCGGTCAACGCATTCGAGACGCTGACCTTCGCGCCGATCGACCGCCGGCTGATCGAGGCGAAGATGCTCGACGCGGCCGAGCTGAAATGGCTGAACGAGTATCACGCCAAGGTCGCGAAGATCGTGCGCCCGCAGCTCGACGACAACGCCACCAAGCTGTGGCTGGACGAGGCGACGGCGGAGTTGAAGTGAGTGCCCCCTCTCCCCGCTCTTGCGGGGAGAGGGTTGGGGTGAGGGGCCCTCTCCACGAGTTGAGATCTATCGATAGACCTGTACCCCCTCACCCGGATCGCATCTGGCGATGCGATCCGACCTCTCCCCGCAAGCGGGGCGAGGTGGAGCACGCCTCCCGAATTCCTCATAGCCGCATGCCGAAACGGGCGTATTCGCGCGGCATGATCCGGCTAGAGTCCGATTCAACCAAACGGATCAGACTTCATGCATGGCGTGATGGGCAAGCCGCCCGGCGCGGCAACGGACAGACACGACCTGAAGACATCGCGCCGGATGCTGCTGATGCTCGTGCTGATGACGGGCGCCGCGCCGATCTCGCTCTACATCCTGGTGCCGGCGTTGCCGGTGCTGGCCACCACCTTCCAGAGCGACATCCAGGTCGCGCAGATGACGGTGTCGCTCTACATGGTCGGTATCGCCTGCTCGCAGCTGATCATGGGGCCGCTGTCGGACAAGTTCGGCCGGCGTCCCGTATTGCTGGCGGGCCTCGCCTTGATGGTGGCGGCCAGCATCGGCTGCTCGCTGGCGCATACGCTGCCGCAACTGATCGCCGCGCGCTTCCTGCAGGCGCTGGGCGGCGCCTCCGGCATGGTGATCAGCCGCGCCATCATCCGCGATCTCTACAGCCGCGACCGCGTCGGCCCCATGATCAGCCTCGTCATCGCCGTGATGATGGTGGCGCAGATGCTGAGCGCGCTGACCGGGGGCCTGCTGGAGATCAGCTTCGGCTGGCGCGCGATCTTCTATTTCATCACCGCGGCCTCGCTCGGCATCGCCGTCCTGATCGCAATCGCGCTGCCGGAGACGCGGCGCGAGCGCAATGAAAGCAGCAGCTTCCGCGGCGATTTCGGTTCTCTGGTCCGGGATCGCGCCTTCGTCGGCTATGTGCTGTGCCAGGTGCTGGCCTCGCAGATCATCTTCGCCTTTGCCGGCGGCGGCCCCTATATCGTGGTGAACCAGATGGGGCGCTCGACCGCCGAATACGGCGCGTGGTTCGCCGCGACCGGCTTTGCGTTCCTGCTCGGCAATCTGCTCTGCGTGCGCTTTGCGCCGCGACATTCGCTGGAGAGGCTGATCTGGTTTGGCCTTGCGCTGCAGCTCGCCGGTAGCCTGCTCAATCTGGTCCTGAGCCTGACCGGCACCAACCAGGCCCCTTCGTTCCTGTTCGGCGTCCAGATGATCGTGATGGTCGCCAACGCCATCGTGATGTCGAACGCCGCGGCGGGCGCGATCAGCGTCCGGCCGGACGCCGCCGGCACCGCCTCCGGCGCGATGGGATTTTTGCAGCAGGGCATCGGCTCGCTGCTCTCGCAGTTCGGCGCCTATCTCGGCGGCCACTCCGCGACGACGCTGCCGCTGACATCGGCCATCTTCGCATTGTCGGTGGCCTGCGCCGCGGCGATGTTCTTCCTGGTGCCGCGGCGCAACGTCGTGGTGAGCGAGGAGCTGATCGAGAAGGCAGAAGAGGACGAACAGGGGATGATGTGAGTGCGCGCAGCCTCCCCCGTCATTGCGAGCGCAAGCGAAGCAATCCAGCTTTCCTCGCGGAGATAGATGGATTGCTTCGTCGCTTCCGCTCCTCGCAATGACGAGGAGAGAAGCAATGCGCGGCTCAGGCGTTGACCAGCACGCCGCCGCCGACCGGCACGGCGATGGTCTGCCTGATGTAGCAGCGGTTGAGCAGGCCTTCGAGCCGCGTCAACTCGGTGCGCAGCGGCGGCAGTTCGGCCTTCAACTCGTCGATCTCGGCCCGTATTGCGGGTTTCTGCGACACCGGGGCGCGCGCCATCTCGGTCTGCTTGGCCCTGATCTGGGCTTCGATCTGGTCGATCTTGTGCTTCTGCTGGTTGACCGCGACCAACTGGGCCTGGCACGGATTCGGCGCGCTGATGACACCGAACATCTCCCAATCGCCTTCATTGCGCCAGCGCTGGTTCAGCGCGATCGCGTAGCGATGCTGAACGATGTCCTGCTGGCTGAACGTCCAGACGGCGGAGCCGATCTTGTCGTCCGCATTGATGCCGGACCACAGGTTCGACCAGAAGCCTTGCGCCTTCTCGATCGCCGTGCTGACCACGCCGGCGGCGCCGTCCTGGATCTTCTTCTTCATCGCCTCGATCAGCTCGTTCAACTTGTCCTCCGGGTGTTCCACACCGACGAACTGGATGAGGTTGATGCCGTGGATGAAGTTGTTGATCTCGGTCTGCACGAAGTTGTTAAGGGCCTGGTGGCCTTTCTCGGCGCCGCTGTCCGAAACATTGTCCTCTTCCATCAGCACGGCGATCGCGCCGACGATGCCGGGAACGGGGATCGTCTTGGTGCCATTGGTCAGGATGATCGGCTGAAGCTGGGTATGAAACTAGCCGATCGCGGGCGGAATTTGCACAGTGTCGCCGGGATCGACCGCGTGCGTGCCCAGATTCTCGTGGCTGCCGGGGCCGAACTTGAACACGGCGTTGCCGTTCAGCACGAATTGCCCGGGCGTGTGCTTGATGGTCTCGCCGTCGATCTTGAAGAAGATGGTCCAGAGATACGGCTCGGCATTGCCGATACCGTCGGCTTCGTCACGGCAATGAATGGAAGACAGCTTTACGGTTGTAGGTAACGGCATGACATTTCTCCAATGGTTTTCGCGCGCAATCCTCCCGGGATTCGCGCTGTCGGGTTGAGACAACGTAAGGCGTAGCGAAGGATCTGAACCGGCGCGTTCAGAAGTGACCCTTGACGGTGTTGCTTCTGAACTCGCCAAAGCCCTGCACATTGACCAGGGCGTAGATCTCGTCCTCACCCCAGTCCTCGTTCAGCTTGTTGCCGGGAACGGTGTCGGACATGGAGAAGCTTCCGTCGTGGCCGACATGGCCGGGGAAGCCGAGGCGAAGCGGGAACAGGCTGTCGTCAAACCACTCATCTTCACCGCGGATGCGGACGCCGACGGTGGCATTCGGCGCAGCTCCATAGAAACCCTCGCCGTTGACGACGACGAGATAGTTTCCGTTTCCGGCAGGACTGATGTGCAGTGTCACTTTCTTGGCCATGATGATGCTCCTAGAGGGGGTGAACGGTTCCATCCGCCGAACTGGAACTCGCATCGCGATCATTGCACCCGGCCAGGTTGAACCGCTGTGATGTGGTTCACACCGCTTCGGGTTCCATCATCTGGATGAGTCAGGCCGTCGCTTCACGCGCACGAAAAAAGAGGCCGCCAAAAATGGCGGCCTCGAAACGCTGAGAAATTTTTCAGGATGCCGGAAAGACCGGTGTCACTTCTCCACGACGACTTCGCTGATCTGCATGACCGGCGCGATGTCGGTGTAGTTCTTGATGTCGCCCATGATCTCCTTGGCGTGCGGACCGAACGCCTTCTGGAATGAATCGACGGAATCCGCAAAGATGTGACACATGCCGACATAGGTCGCGGGCGCGCCAGGCGCGCCGCCGCCGAGTCCCTTGTCGATGGTGTAGTACTTGCAGGCATCGCCCATGCGGGCCTTCACCAGCGGCATGTGCTTTTCCCGGTAGTAGTCGTGGTCGAAGCGCGCACCGGGATTGTTGGGATACATCACACTTACCTTGATCATCGCTTCCTCCTGTTTGACGTTTGTGGTTGGTCTTCTGGCGCGGCAAATTCGTGGCGTCAACGCATTGCAGGTTTTATTCGATCAACTCGTTGGCTTCGTAGGGAGGGCAAAGGCGCTCTTGCGCCGTGCCCACCTTCCACGTCGTACTCGTGAGGGTGGGCACGCGGAGCCTGTCATCGGGCGCGCGTTCGCGCGACCCGGGGCTTTGCCCACCTCACGGACTACGGCAAACTTATTCCCCGATCAGTTTCAGCCACTCGTCCTCTGTGAGCACGGTCACGCCGTGCTTCTGGGCTTCCGCAAGCTTCGACCCTGCGCCGGGGCCTGCGACAACATAATCCGTCTTCTTCGACACCGAGCCTGCGGCCTTGGCGCCGAGACGCTCGGCGGTGGCCTTGGCCTCGTCGCGCGTCATCTTCTCCAGCGATCCCGTGAACACCACGGTCTTGCCGGCCACCTTCGAATTGCTCTTGGGCTTTTCGGCGTCGACGATCTCGTCGAGCTCCTTGACCAGGCGATCGACAATACCGCGGTTGTGGCTCTCGCCAAAATAGGCGCCGACGCTCTGGATCACGGTGTCGCCGATCTGGTCCAGCGCATCCATCTCGGCGATCGCCTCCTCGTCACCCTTGGCGACCTTCAGACACGCCTCGTGGAAGGCGCCCCAGGAGCCGTAACCGCGCGCCAGCGCCAGCGCCGTGGTCTCGCCGACATGGCGCATGCCGAGCGCAAAGATGAAGCGCTCCAGCGCGATGCGCTTGCGGCTCTCGATCGAGGCAAAGAGGTTGCGCACCGAGGTCTCGCCATAGCCCTCGATCTCTTCGAGCTTGAGCTTGCTGTTGCGCTTTGGCAGCGTGAAGATGTCGGCGGGCTCCTTGACCCAGCCCTCGTCGAAGAAATACTGCAGCTGCTTTTCGCCGAGGCCGTCGATGTCGAACGCCCGCCGCGACACGAACAGTTTCAGGTGCTCGATCTTCTGGAACGGACAGGCGAACTCGCCGGTGCAGCGGGCGCGCGAGCCCTCCTCGCCCGTCGCGGTCTCCTCGCGCACCACGTCGGTGTGCAGCGGGCACGGACACTTCTTCGGGAAGTGGAATTCCTTCGCGCCCTTCGGCCGCTTTTCGATGACGACGTCGACCACTTGCGGGATGACGTCGCCGGCGCGCTGGATCACGACGGTGTCGCCGATCCTGATGTCGCGGCCATCGCGGATCGGTTCGCCGTCGCCGCCGATACCCCTGATGTAGTCCTCGTTGTGCAGAGTGACATTCTGCACGATGACCCCACCAACGCCGACTGGCTCAAGTTTCCCCACTGGCGCCAGCGTGCCGGTGCGGCCGACCTGGATCTCGATGTCGCGCAGCACGGTCATGGCCTGTTCAGCCGGGAATTTGTGCGCGATGCCCCAGCGCGGCGTGCGCGAGACGAAGCCGAGCCGCTCCTGCCAGTCGATGCGGTCGACCTTGTAGACGACGCCGTCGATGTCGTAGTCGAGCTCGGCGCGCTGTTCCTCGATCTTGCGATGGAAGGCAATGAGCTGCTCGACGGAGTGACAGAGCTTTGTCAGCGGGTTGGTCGTGAAGCCGCAGCGCTCGAACCAGTGGATCATGCCGGTCTGCGTTTCCTCCGGCATGTCGCTCATCTCGCCCCAGGCATAGGCAAAGAAGCCGAGCGGGCGCGAGGCGGTGATTGTGGGGTCCTTCTGGCGCAGCGAGCCGGCGGCGGAATTGCGCGGATTGGCAAACGGCGCCTCGCCGGCCTCGACCTGCTTCTTGTTGAGCGCGAGGAACGCCTTCTTGGTCATGTAGACCTCGCCGCGCACCTCGCAGATATCGGGGATGTTGCGGCCTTTCAGCCTCTCGGGCACGTCTTGCAGCGTGCGGATATTGGCGGTGACGTCCTCGCCTTCGGCGCCGTCGCCGCGCGTCGCGGCAGTGACGAGTTCGCCGCCCTCGTAGCGCAGCGACATCGACAGGCCGTCGATCTTGGGTTCGGCGGAGAAGTCGATCTTGTCATCGGGCAGTTTCAGGAAGCGCGCGATGCGGTCGGCGAAATCGCGGACGTCTTCTTCGGCAAAGGCGTTGTCCAGCGACAGCATCGGTACCGCATGGCGGACCTTTTTGAAACGCCCCGACGGCGCGGCGCCTACTTTCTGCGACGGCGAGTCCGTGCTGACGAGGTCGGGAAAGCGCTTCTCGATCGCGTTGAAGCGCTGGCGCAGCGAATCGTATTCAGCATCGGAAACGCTCGGCGCGTCTTCCTGGTAGTAGCGCTTGTCGTGGCCTTCGAGCTCAAGCGCAAGGCGCATATGCTCGACCTTGGCCTGCGGCTTGGTGAGCTTGGCGACCTCGATGAGCGCTTTCTTTGCTTTCGTAGCCATGCGCGACGCTTACGAAGCCGCCTTCAACAGCCGTTCCGCCGCCGCCCTCGCCTCGGCGGTGATCTCGGCGCCGGCCAGCATGCGGGCGATCTCCTCGCGGCGGTGGTCGGCGGCGAGCGCGTTGACGCGGGTGGCGACGCGCTTGCCCTTGTCCAGCGCGTCCTTGGAAATCAGCAGATGCTGGCCGGCGCGCGCCGCGACCTGCGGGGCGTGCGTGACCGCCATCACCTGCACC
>JAKFVP010000279.1 GCA_021732175.1 Bradyrhizobium sp. | reverse complement strand
AAGCGCGGGGCGAGGGAGTGCGACACCGTCGCCTCGGCCTACGAAATCTCGATCTTCTGCCGCTTCGTCGCGCCGACGATCTCGATCCCGCGCACGCCGATCAGATGCGAGACCTCGATCGTCACGCTGTAGGGCGTGGCCTTCGGCAGGCCGACGCCGTTCTGGCGGCCGACCACTTCGATCGCGGTGTGCTCCGGCCGCGAGGCGTAGGGCAGCGGATGCAGGCCGACATCCATCGTGGCCCACGGCTTGGTGCCCTTCACGATCAGGAAGTAGGTGCGCAGCACCGTGCCGGGCACCACCTGGATGTCGTCGAAATCGATCAGCCGGCACGAGGACGGTTGCGGCAGCGCGTTGAACGCTGCGATGGGCTTCTCATCCACGGGCGGTCCCCCAAAATGGCCTGCAATCGCTTCAACCGTAGGATAATCTGCCGGGGACGGCAACCGCACCCTCCCTCGCCGCCCCGCATCCCGGCTTGACGCCAAAGCCGCACGCGCGAATGATCGCCCCATGCTGACGCTGTATTCCTATTCGACGCTGTTCGGTGTCGCCGACAACAACGGCTACGGCCTGAAGGTGTTCGCCTTCCTGAAGCTCGCCGCCGTGCCGTTCGTGCACGAGCACATCTTCGATGCCTCGAAGGCGCCGCGCGGACAGCTGCCCTATATCGTCGACGGCAACGACACCGTCGGCGACAGCGGCACCATCATCGACTACGTCACCAGGAAATACTGCGTGACCATGGATGCGCAACTCACGCCGGCGCAGCGCACCACCAATCTGCTGGTGACGCGCATGCTCGACGACCTCTATTGGGTGATGTCCTATTCGCGCTGGAAGGACGAGCGCTACTGGCAACAGTTTCGCGACGCGCTGCTGCGCGAGCATCCGGGCCTCACCGTCGAAGGCCTCGCCAAGGCGAAAGAGTTCAACGCCCAGCGCTACTACTACCAGGGCATCGGCCGCTTCGATCCCGACGCCGCCATGGCGCGCGGTCTCGCCGACCTCGCCGCGATCGACGCGCTGGTCCCGCCGCACGGCTTCGTGCACGGCCCGGCGCCATCCAGCATCGATGCCGCGATCTACGGCTTCATCGCCAACATCTACTTCTACGACATCGACACGCCGCTGAAGCGCTTCGTGGTTGCGCGGGACAACATCGTGCGGCACTGCAACGCGATCCATACTGCGGTCAGCGGCTAGAATCGGCCCGATTTTTTGTTGCGACAATTTGAACCGGTCACGCTTTCGCCAACACCCAATCAGTGCCCGGATCATTCGATCCCGCGGGCGCCGCCCTCACCCCGCATTCCCCATGCGTGGCAGGGACCGGCCAACTTTTCCCGATAGGAGCATTCAGCATGCGTCGTTTCTTCGCCCTTTGTGCCGCCTCCAGCATCGCGCTTTCCGTCCTCGCCGTGACCAGCACCGCACAAGCGGCCCCCTACCACCTGATCAAGTGGAGCGGCACCGAATTTTGCCAGGTCTGGGACAACGGCATCCCCACCAAGCCCATGCCCGCCAACTACAAGGCCGTCAGCAAGCCGGTGCCGACCGTCGATGCCGCGCTCGCCGTCAAGGCCGGACTGATGAAGAAGGGCGTCTGCAAGATCTGACGCGCAAGCGTTACAGGATTGAAGGGCGGATCGGCGGCGACGTCATCCGCCCTTTTCTATTTGGTCGATTTTCCCGGCGCGTGCATCAGCGCATCGCGCGCCGCCGACAGCGCCAGGAACGCGTGCGCGTCGCCGCCTGCATCCGGGTGCACGAGTTTGGCGGTGCGGCGGAAGGCCCGGTGGATTTCCGTCGGTGCAAGCCGGCCCTCGAGCGGCAGGCCCAACATCTCGCGGTAGCGCTCTTCCACAGTCAGCATCTTCTCCGGGCCGCGGCGCCCGAATTTCGGCGTGGTCAAACCGTGCAGCACGTCGCGGATCACGCCGAGGCGGCGCCGCGCCACCACGCGCGTCATGTGATCCTGCGGATTATTGGCGGCGTTGCGGATGCTCGGCTGCGCCTGCGTCGCGGCATGGCGAAGATCGGCTTGCTCGGCCTCCGCGGCGATACAATCCACGACATGCAGAACCTCGCTCCAGTCAGGCCCTTCCGCCTGCCAGAACCGGTCCACCGCGTGCCTCCATTCGCCGACATGCCGATCCATCGCCCATCCAAAAACGGAATGGGCCTCCGCGCAAGCAACGTTCGATATTTTGGTTTCCAACAATTTGAACTAGCTTGTCAGCGATAACCATAACTAAGAGGAAATGCCCCCATGCCGCTTCTCGCCAACCACATCGCCGTCGTCACGGGAGCCGGTTCGGGCATCGGGCGCGCCATCGCGGCGGGCTATGCGCGGGAAGGCGCGCATGTCGTGGTGCTCGACATCAACAAGGATTCGGTGGCGGCGACTGCGCAGCAGATCCTCAACGCCGGCGGCAAGGCGGACAGTTTCGTCCTTGACGTCACCCGGCGCGACGACTGCATCGCGATGGCCAAGCAAGTCGCCGAGAAGGTCGGCAAGGTCACGATCCTCGTCAACAATGCCGGAATCGTCGGCCGCAACGGCATGACCGGCGCGGATGCCGGCGTGATCAGCGACTGGGAGAACATCATGTCCGTCAATCTCACCGGCGTCTTCAACGTCACGCATGCGTTCCTGCCGGCGCTGCGCGCGAACAAGGGCCGCATCGTCAATCTCGGATCGATCCAGTCGTTCCTGCATCTGAGGACGCCGAGCTCGCCGGCCTATACCGCCTCCAAGCATGGCGTGCTCGGCTTCACCAGGGCGCTGGCGGCCGAACTCGGCAAGGACGGCGTGCGCGTCAACGCGATCGGCCCGGGCTTCATCGAAACCGCGATCAACGAGAAGGTGCGCGCCAGCAATCCGGATCTCGTCAACACGTTCCTGGCGCACACGCCGCTCGGCCGCACCGGCAAGCCGGAGGACATCGTGGGGCCTGCGATCTTCCTCGCCTCGGATCTGGCGGGTTACGTCACCGGCACGATCGTGATGGCGGACGGCGGTTACCTGACGGTGTGAGAGGACTCCGCCTTCGGCAGAATGCCGATGCGACGAAAATACCAGCGCATGGCGAGGAACCAGAGCCACGCCGCGACGACGCCGCATACCGAGAGGATGCCGATGTTGACGGCGTTGAACTCGCCGCTCCACCAGGCCATCCAGACGGTCCAGAGGATGGCGAAGGCGACCGAGCTCAGTTTCAGCGGGGTATCGGGCTTCATGGCGTGCTTCCCAGGGCTTGCATCAAGGTTGGAATGTCGCCGCCATTGTGCCGGGGAAGCGGGTTCCCGGCCGTGAGCCACCTCACTCTGCCGGAGGTAAGCCTCTACTGTGCATGGGGTTGTTTTCGAGCTTTTGGGTCAGCCCTGCCCGAACCGAAGCCGCGAGCGCTCCCGCGCCTTTTCGGCCTCGATCTCCCGGTCCCGCGCCGGCGCATGGGTGTGCAGCGAGGTCAGGAGCCGCCGCGCCGCCTCCGAGACTTCCTCGACCGCGCGGTTGAAGGCAGCCTCGTTCGCCGCCGACGGCTTGTTGAAGCCGGAAAGCTTGCGCACGAATTGCAGCGCGGAGGCGTGGATCTCGTCCTCCGTCGCCGGCGGCTCGAAGTTGAACAGCGTCTTGATGTTGCGGCACATGAACTCGCTCCTGCTTCGTCGCTCCCAGGACGAACGGCGGTCCCGAAATCCGACAACCCTGCCAATTATTCCATTCGATCTGGGCCGGCGCTGCAGAAATTTTGCATGGCCGCATCCCCCGGAGCACTCCGCGGGCAATCCTTGCCGTGTTAGCCTGCCGGCAAAGCAGCCCGACTAAAGCGGCTGCGTCAGGGGGGGCCCGCCATGAAGTTCATCGCCGCCGCGGTGTCGGCCGCATTCATCTCCTCAACCGCATTCGCCGCCGACTATCCCGCGCCCAAACAAGGCGACTGGATCGCAAAAGATTTCCGCTTCCACACCGGCGAGACCATGCCGGAATTGCGGCTGCACTACACGACCATCGGCGAGCCCACCGGCCAGCCGGTGCTGGTGCTGCACGGCTCCGGCGGGTCGGGCGCCTCGATGCTGACGCCATCCTTTGCCGGCGAACTGTTCGGCCCCGGCCAGCCGCTCGATGCGACGAAATACTTCATCATCATCCCCGACGGTATCGGCCACGGCAAATCGTCAAAGCCGTCGGACGGCATGAAGACCGCATTCCCGAAATACAATTACGAGGACATGGTCGACGCGCATTATCGCCTGGTGAAGGAAGGACTCGGCATCAGGCATTTGCGGCTGGTGATGGGCAATTCCATGGGCGGCATGCATAGCTGGATCTGGGGCGTCAAATACCCCGACATGATGGACGCGCTGGCGCCGATGGCCTCGCAGCCGACGCCGATGGCTTCGCGCAACTGGATGCTGCGCCGCCTGATGCTGGAGACCATCCGCAACGATCCCGATTACGCCGGCGGCAACTACACCAGCCAGCCGCGCATGATGAAGTACGCCATCAATGCCTTTGCGGTCGCGACAACAGGCGGCACGCTGGCCTATCAGATGCAGGCACCGACCGCGGCCGAGGCCGACAAGCTCGTAGACACGCGGCTGGCGACGCCAATCGCAGCCGACGCCAACGACTTCATCTACCAGTGGGAAGCCTCGCACGATTACGATCCCTCCGCCGGGATGGAGAAGATCGCCGCTGCAACGCTCCTCATCAACGCCGCCGACGATGAACGCAATCCGCCGGAGACCGGCATCACCGAAGCCGCGCTGAAACGCATCAGGAACGCGAAACTGTATCTGATCCCGGCAAGCACGCAGACGCGCGGCCACTCCACGACGGGCAGCGCGTCGTTCTACACCGCACCCCTGCGCGAATTGCTGCAGACGGCGCCGCAGCGGACCATGTGAGGCGCATGTCGATTGCCCGCTTTCGCAAGGTGGCGCTCAGCCTGCCCGATGCGAGCGAAGGCGCGCATCACGGTACAACGGACTTTCGCGTCAGGAAGCGCATCTTCGCCACGCTCGGTTATCCCGACAAGGCGTGGGGCATGGTCAAGCTGACGCCGGAGCAGCAGTCCATGCTTGTCGATGCCGAGCCGGAGATTTTTCGCCCGGTGCCCGGCAGATGGGGCAAGGGCGGCGCCACCAATGTGCGGCTCGCAAAGGCCGACGCAACGACGCTGAAGAGCGCGCTGACAATGGCCTGGCGGAACATCGCCGAAAAATCGCCGGCAAAGCCACGCGCGAAAAAGCAGGCGTGATTTCGCAGCGCATCACAACAGCACATTATTTGAGCGTGCATCATCGCGCCGGCTCGGGCCTAATCGCCGCCAACAAGATTCGCCGCCGGGTACAGCAGGCGAAGGGCAGCGGAGGATTGCATGCGAAGGTTCGCGCAGATCGCGCTGCTTTCAAGCCTGACGGTGCTCGCGGGCGCCGCGTCAGCGTTCGACAACGGACAATACGATCATGTGCCGCCGGATATCCGCGCCTGGTTCAAGAGCGTGATCGCGCCCAACGGCGTGCCCTGCTGCGATATTTCCGACGGCCACCGCACCGAATACGACGTGCGCCGGGGCGCCTATTGGGTGCCGATCGAAGGCACGTGGATGGAAGTGCCGGAGCGCGCCATCATCCGCGACCGCGGCAATCCCGTCGGCCAGGCGGTGGTCTGGTATGTGCACCATCGCGGCAGCATCATCATCAGCTGCTTCGTGCCGGCAGATGCGGTCTGACCGGACATCCACTGAAACCGCGCGCAAGCGCCCGCGTAGAAGAACTGGGTGGAAGCAGGTGGATGCAACGTGCCCGGCAACAATGAAACGGCTCGCGCCATCATGCGCTGGGTGCTCGCGGCCTTCTACGCGGCGGCGGGGATCGCTCACCTCGCGGTGCCGGACAAGCTGCTCGCCATCACGCCGTCCTGGGTGCCCTTCGCGCCGCAGGTGATCTTCATTAGCGGCCTGTGCGAGCTTGCCGGCGCCGTGGCGCTGGTGACGAAACCGCTGCGCTTGTGGGCGGGCGTCGCGCTCGCGGCTTATGCGCTGTGCGTGTGGCCCGCCAACATCAAACACGCCGTCGAAGGCATCGAGTTGCCCTACATCACCACCAGCTGGCTCTATCACGGGCCCCGGCTGGCCTTGCAACCGGTGATCGTCTGGATGGCGCTCTGCGGTGCGGGGGTGATCGACTGGCCGTGGCGCCAACGCGCCAAGCCGTAGTCCAATTCCAATCGCGGCCGGATGGCCCCGGGGTGGCGCTGGTGGTATCCTCCGCGGACTCATCGGACCCTGAGCGGAGACGGAACGTGACCGATATCGCCAATTGCGACCTCGCCTCGATCTACCCAAAGCCGAGCGAGCGGGTGCTCGCCAAGGCGCGTCCCTCGCTCGATGTTCATTCGAAAAAATTCATCGCGATGTCGCCGTTCTGCGTGCTGGCAACATCTGGCGCCGACGGCAGCGTCGACGCCTCGCCGCGCGGCGGCACCCCGGGTTTCGTCCATATCGCCGGCGACAATAGCCTGCTGATGCCGGACCGCTCCGGCAACAACCGCATCGACAGCTATCGCAACATCGTCGAGGGCTCGGGCTTCCTGCAAATGATCTTCTTCGTGCCGGGGATCGACGAGACGCTGCGCGTCGGCGGCCGCGGCACCATGTCCAACGATCCCAAGCTGATGGAAACGATGATCGAGTTCGGCAAGCCGCCGCGCGCGGTGCTGCGCATCGACGTCAAGGAAGCCTACTTCCACTGCGGCAAGGCGCTGATGCGCTCGAAGCTATGGAATGCCGACCGCGTCGAACGCAAGGTGATGCCCTCGATCGGCGAAGTGATCCACGACCAGACCGGCCTCGGCGAGCGGGAAAGCCAGGAAGTCGTCTACGAGCGCTACAAGACTCAGCTTTGAACGCTACACGTCAATAATTGTCGTCATGCCCGGGCACAAGCGCGAAGCGCGTCTTCGCGCTAGATGTCCCGGG
Organism: Bradyrhizobium sp.; assembly: GCA_021732175.1. Taxonomy (GTDB): domain Bacteria; phylum Pseudomonadota; class Alphaproteobacteria; order Rhizobiales; family Xanthobacteraceae; genus Bradyrhizobium. The sequence goes on along the minus strand of JAKFVP010000279.1, from coordinate 1,785 downwards.
CATCCACGTTTTACAGCAAAGGAAGTCGTGGATGGCCGGGACAAGCCCGGCCATGACGAGCTGCTAGAGTTTTGCGAAAGCTACTCGCAGCACTGCGCCTCAGTCGCCACCCTCGAGGTGGCCGATGTGCTTCTGCGTGTACAGTTCAAGCCCGACGCGCTTGATCAGGTCGAGTTGCGTCTCGAGGAAGTCGATGTGGTGCTCCTCGTCCTTCATCACGCTCTCGAACATGTCGCGCGTGACGTAGTCCTTGACGCTGTGGCAGTAGGTGGCCGCTTCCTGGTAGAGCGCGCGCGCCGAATGCTCGGCGGCGAGATCGCATTCCAGCAGTTCCTTGACGTTCTGGCCGATGCGCAGGGGATCGAGCACCTGCATGTTCGGAAAGCCTTCCAGGAACAGGATGCGGGCGGTGAACTTGTCCGCGTGCTCCATCTCCTCGATGCTCTCCTTGCGCCAGACCTTGGCCATCTCGCGCAGACCCCAATTGTCCAGAATCCGGTAGTGCAGCCAGTACTGGTTGATCGCCGTCAGTTCGTGGCGCAGCCCCTTGTTCAGATAGTCGATGACCTTGGCGTCGCCCTGCATGATGTCACTCCAGCATTTGTCCTAGCCGGGATTCCCGGCTGGAATCGTAATTTAGAACGCTTCTAAATCAGAAAGTGGCCAAGGGCAACCGCCGGCCAGGAACGACGGTGCGTCCGGTTGAGCGGAGGTAATATTGGAGGTATCAGGCCGCCGCGAGGGCGAATTCAACCTGCTCTTGGGTCTCTTCAAGGTCGCTGTGCGGGCAACCGGAACAGCAAGCTTGGGCGCAGGGGCCCAGCGCTTCGTCGATGATGGTCTTGATCGTGCGCGCACAACGGCCGCATTCGGCGCTGCAACCGAGGCAGCCGTAAACCTGCTTGGCGCTACGCGGAAAGTCCGAGGGAGCCGTCACCGCATTGCGGACGTCTTGGTCGCTCAGCACGTTGCAGGAACAGACGATCATGAAAACCCGGCAGGCCTTTGGTGATGCTTCCTGACCTATCGATATTGAACGCGAAGGCCGGATGCAAAGGGAAAGCTAGGGGTTTTTAGCAATTCCAAACTGATGCACATCAAACCTAGAACGAGTCTAAAATAGCCGGGAAGCGCCCTCCGAATTCGCCCGGAGCGCTCAGTCTCCGCCGCCGCCGCCGCTATCGCCACCGCCTCCGCTGTCGCCGCAACTGCTGTCGGAACTGCTGAAATAGGACGAGGACGAGCAGGCATCCGACGAGGATGAAGACGAGGAGCTACTGCTGAACCAGTCGAGCAGGCTGTAGCCGCCGATCCCGGACGCGGTGCCGCCACTGTCGGGTGACGAGGAATCGGCATAGGCCCGGCGACGGTCGCTCAGGCGATCGGCCCGCATCGACAGCATGAAGATGATCGACGAGACGACGCCCACCGCCAGGATAAATCCGATCGTGCCGAACATGGCCGAATTCCGCTCGAAACTGCCGGTACAGCTGCATGCCGCACCTACCCGTTGGTCGTGGCACCAGGCCGCCGCGTTCATTGATCATCGGCGCCGGATATGAAACGTTCCTGCCGACGGATTGGGCGACTGGAAGGGAAAGTCATGAGGAAATCTTTGCTGGCGCTGGCCGCCGTTGCCGCGATCGCGACAGCCGCCACCCCCGCGCATGCCCAGCGCTATTACGCCCCGGGCTACTATTACGGCCCCGGCTACTACACCCCGCCGCAGAGCTATTATTTGAACGGCGTCCCAGACCCCGCGGCCCCTCCCTAAGGACCCTGATA
>JAKFVP010000104.1 GCA_021732175.1 Bradyrhizobium sp. | reverse complement strand
AGAGCGCGAAGGATTTCAAGCGCGAGGCGACGGTCGCGGGCGTGCCCTCCAGCGCCACCACTGCGGCGTTCCGCGTCGCCAAGGATGGCGTCGGACAAAGCGGCTCGGGCAGCGAATGGACCGTCTTCAAGGTCACCGACATCGTCATCCCGCCGGTCGACATGGCGTCCGACGAGGTCAAGAAGCTGCAGGAAACGCTGCAGCGCGGCTTGGCCGACGAGCAGGTCGCGCAATACGTGACCAAGATCGAGTCGGTTATCGGCACCAGCATCAATCAGGCCGCCTTCGCGCAGGTGACGGGCGCTAATCAGTAGGCGCGCATGCGCCGATAAGAGTTCGGAAGTGGGGCGATGGACGACCTGAAATCGATTATCGGCAAGGTCGCGACCGGCGCAACGTTGTCGCGGGATGAAGCGGCCTCCGCTTTCAACGCCATGATGTCCGGCGAAGCCACGCCCTCGCAGATGGGCGGGCTGTTGATGGCGCTGCGTGTACGCGGCGAGACCGTCGACGAGATCACCGGCGCGGTGGCGGCGATGCGCGGCAAGATGCTTAAGGTGGACGCACCGGCGAATGCGATTGACGTCGTCGGCACCGGCGGCGATGGCTCCGGCTCGGTCAATGTCTCGACCTGCGCGGCCTTCATCGTCGCGGGCTCGGGTGTGCCGGTCGCCAAGCACGGCAACCGCGCCCTGTCGTCGCGCTCGGGCGCCGCTGATGTACTGGCCTCGCTGGGGGTCAAGATCGACCTCACCCCGGAAAGTGTCGGCCGCTGCGTCAAGGAAGCCGGCATCGGCTTCATGTTCGCGCCGGCGCATCATCCGGCGATGAAGAATGTGGGTCCGACCCGCGTGGAACTCGCGACCCGCACGATCTTCAATCTGCTGGGACCGCTGTCCAATCCGGCCGGTGTGAAGCGGCAGATGGTCGGCGTGTTCTCCAAACAATGGGTGCAGCCGCTGGCGCAGGTGCTGAAGAACCTGGGCTCCGTCTCGGTGTGGGTCGTGCACGGCTCCGACGGGCTCGACGAGATCACCCTCACCGGCCCGACCTCGGTCGCAGCGCTGGAGAACGGCAATATCCGCACCTTCGAGGTGACGCCGGAGGATGCGGGTCTTACGCGCAGCAGTCCCGGCTCGCTGAAGGGCGGCGATGCCGACGCCAATGCGGTGGCGCTGCGCAGCGTGCTGGAGGGAATCCCGAGCGCCTATCGCGACGTGGCGCTGCTCAATGCCGCGGCGGCGCTGCTGGTCGCGGGCAAGGCCAAAGATTTGAAGGAAGGCGTTGCGATCGGCACCAAAGCGCTCGACAGCGGCGCGGCCGCCGCCAAGCTGAAGCAACTGGTTGCGGTATCCAACGGGTGAAGCGATGGCTGACATCCTGAAGAAGATCGAGGACTACAAGCGCGAGGAGATCGCCGCCGCCAAGCGCGCGAACCCGCTTGCCGACGTCGAGGCGCGCGCCAAATCGGCGCCGGCCCCGCGCGGCTTTGTGCGCGCACTGAAGGACAAGCTCGCGCGCGGCGACTACGCGCTGATCGCGGAAGTGAAGAAAGCTTCTCCATCCAAGGGCCTGATCCGCGCCGATTTCGATCCGCCGGTCCTTGCAAAGGCGTATGAAGCCGGCGGCGCGGCGTGCCTGTCCGTGCTGACGGATGCGCCCTCCTTCCAGGGCCATCTCGATTTCATGGTGGCGGCGCGCGCGGCGACCAATCTGCCGGTGCTGCGCAAGGATTTCATGTTCGATACCTACCAGGTGGCGGAAGCCCGCGCTTACGGCGCCGACTGCATCCTGATCATCATGGCTGCGCTCGACGATGCCGCAGCGCGCGACATCGAGGACGCCGCGTTTGCCCACGGTATGGACGTGTTGCTCGAGATCCACGACCGTGCCGAGCTCGATCGGGCGCTGAAGCTTCGCTCGCCGATGATCGGCGTCAACAATCGTAATCTCCGCACCTTCGAGACGACGCTGGCCACCAGCGAAGCGCTGGCGCCGCTGATCCCGCGCGACCGGCTGATGGTCGGCGAAAGCGGCATCTTCACGCCGGAAGATCTGGCGCGGCTGGAACGCGTGGGCATGTCGACCTTCCTGGTCGGCGAAAGCCTGATGCGGCAGGCTGACGTGACCGCGGCGACGCGGGCGCTCCTAAAGCGCACCGAGGCGCCCCGCGCGACGGGAACGCGCTAGCGCGATGCCGAAGAAACCCGCCAAGGAGCCCGCCGCGCTCACCCATATCGACAGCAAGGGCGAGGCGCGGATGGTGGACGTATCCGCCAAGCCGGCGACGGAACGCGTTGCGGCCGCCGAGGGCCGCGTGATCATGAGCAAGGCGACGCTGGAGCTGATCCGCTCCGGCAACGCCAAAAAGGGCGACGTGCTCGGCACGGCAAGGATCGCCGGCATCATGGCGGCCAAGCGCACGTCGGAGCTGATCCCGCTCTGCCATCCGCTGGCGCTGTCCAAGGTCGAACTCGACATCACAGCGGATGCGAAGCTGCCGGGCTGCATCGTGCGGGCCACCGTCAAGGTCACCGGCCCGACCGGCGTCGAGATGGAGGCGCTGACGGCCGTCTCGGTGGCGTGTCTGACGATCTACGACATGGTGAAGGCGGTCGAACGCGGCATCCGCATCGAAGGCATCCACCTCGTGGAGAAGAAGGGCGGCAAGTCCGGCCACTACCGCGCCTGACTCACGCCGCTGCGTTCGGCCCCTCTCACGCCGGTGTGACCGGGCTTTGATGGACTGAACCACCGCTGGCGGTGTTCCTTTGGGATCAGCTTCACACGGAGGATGCAATGCCAACCTGTAAGCTATTGGCACTTGCCGCAATTCTGTCGCTCGCCAGCGTCCCCGCAATGGCGCAGCAGGTGATCTCGGAACCCGGTTATTGCGCATTCTTCTATCCGAACGCCAATTGCCAGAACAAGGGACCGGGAAATCCCTACACCGGCGGCGGCAATTATCAGCGCGGCTACTACGCTGATGACGGCATGTCGGCACCGGGTCAGACGGTCGGCGTCGTCCCGCCGAGGCATCGCGCGCCACGGACGGCGACGCGGCCGCAATAGCGCGCGCCGGCCAAACGGCGAGTGATAGCGGGCAAGCCGCGTGTGGGCGCCGCTCATTTCAGCGACGTGTTGATTGCGCTGGCGCCGGATTCATCGGCGAGAATTTGCTCGAGCATTTTCATATCAGTCGCACTCCGATGCCGCGTTCAATTCGACGCGTTGACCTCGCAACTGCCGTGCCAGACGCCGGCCGAACGGTTCCAGCGGGTTAGATGGTAAAGCTTCGATTGACGCGATCGATGCCCGGCAATTGATTCCGGTTATGCCGCGAATTCCCCGGCACTTTCTGCTTTGGCGCCGATACCGCTCATCTTTCATTAACCAGACTTCCTAACCGCAACTCCACGTCGATGCGATAACGATGCGGTGGGCGGGGGTTGCGAAATCACCGTCCCCTGCAATGTCCTTGCTGCGACGGAAACATGAACAAGAACAGTATCGCGTCTGCCAGCATCGCAGCCGTCCTTCGAGGCGGCCCTATCCGCTGGCTGGTGCTCGGCGGCATCCTCCTGATCGCGGCGATCGCCGTCGGCGCGACCCTGATGGCAGAAAACTTCCGTGAGCGCGCATTGCGAAACGCCGAGCGCGAGCTGGAAAACACCGTGCAACTGTTGGCGCGGCATTTCGACCAGCAGCTCGCGGATTTCGAGGTCGTGCAGAAGGACCTGATCGACTACATCAACGTCAACCGCATCCTCACCGCCGAAAGCTTCAGGCAAAAGCTTTCGACCGAGGCGATGCATCGCATGCTCACCTCGAAGATGAACGCGCAGTCCTATGTCGGCGGCGTGCATCTGTTCGACAATGAAGGCAGGCTGATCCACACGTCGGCGGCATGGCCGCCGCCCGCGGTCAATGTAGCCGACCGCGCCTATTTCAGGACCTTCAAGTCCGATCCGAATGCGCCGGGCGTGGTGATCGAGCCGGTGTACAGCCGCATCACCGGAGTCTGGACCACCGTGATCGCGCGCAAGGTGACGGGCGCCAATGGCGAGTTCATCGGCGCCATCGGCCGCGGCATCGAATCCGCCAATTTCGAGAAATTCTTCGCGACCGCCGCGCCCGGGCCGGATTCGGCCATCGCCATCCATCATCGCGACGGCACCCTGCTCGCCCGCCATCCGAACGTTCCCGAAATCATCGGCAAGAACTTCAAAACCGGTCCCGCCGTCCAGCAGCGGGTGTTCGAGCAGAGCGCAACCACCACGCGCCTGACGAGCCCGCTCGACGGCAAGGACCGCCTGATTTCCTCGCGCGCCCTGATCGACTTCCCAATGGTGATCGTCGCCAGCACCACCACGGCAGCAGCGCTCGCCGGCTGGCGCGAGCAGATCGCGATGCTGGTGACCGTCGCCGGCGCTTCGGTGCTTGCCATCGCCGCCCTGCTCTCGCTGGTGGTGCGCAAGCTGGTGCAGCAGCACCGGCAGTCGCAGCACCGCCTGACCCTGGAAAAGCAGCGCCTCGACACCGCCGTCAACAACATGACGCAGGGCCTGTTGCTGTTCGACGCCTCGCAGCGGCTCGTGATCTGCAACCAGCGCTACATCGAGATGTACGGCCTGTCCGCCGACGTGATCAGGCCCGGTTGCAGCTTCCGCCAGGTGATCGCTCACCGCAAGGAAACCGGATCTTTCACCGGCGACGTCGATCAGTATGTCGACCGCGTGCTGCACGATGTCCCCACGCGCAACACGATGGTGATCGACACGCCCGACGGCCGTTCGATCCAGATCGTCAACGAGCCGCTCGCCGACGGCGGCTGGGTCGCGACCCACGAGGACATCACCGAGCGTCGCAAAGTCGAGGAGCGGATCATTCATCTCGCCCATTACGATCCCCTTACGGACCTGCCGAACCGCGCGCTGTTCCACGAGCGCATCAGGCTGGAGCTCCCGCTCGCCTCCTTCGACCAGCAGGTTGCGGTGCTCTATATCGACATCGACGAATTCAAGAGTGTCAACGACTCGCTGGGTCATCTCATCGGCGACGAGCTGTTGAAATCGGTGGCGCAGAGCCTGCGCGGTTGTGCCCGCGAGACCGATTTCGTGGCGCGTCTCGGCGGCGACGAATTCGCGATCGTGCTGACTGGCGTCAGCGGCGTCGATGACGTCACCGACTTCGTGCACCGCGTCTTTGCGGCGATCCGCATGCCCTACGAATGCCTCGGCCACCAGGTCACCACCGACGCCTCGATCGGCATTACGATGGCGCCGCAGGACGGAACGGATCTGGAGCAGATCCTCAAGAATGCGGATCTGGCGATGTATGCCGCCAAGGCCGCCGGCCGCCGCACCTATCGCTTCTTCGAACCCGTGATGGACGCCCAGGTTCGCGCCCGGCGCCAGCTCGAGATGGATCTGCGCCAGGCGATCGCCGACGGCGGCTTCGAAGTCTATTACCAGCCTTGTCTCAGCCTGCAGGACGGCACCATCACCGGCTGCGAGGCGCTGGTACGCTGGCGGCATCCGGAACGCGGCATGATCTCGCCCGCCGAGTTCGTGCCCATCGCCGAAGAAACCGGCCTGATCAACCAGCTCGGCGAATGGGTGCTGACCACCGCCTGCCTGGAGGCGGCGAAATGGCCCGAGCATGTCAGGCTTGCGGTCAACGTCTCGCCCGTCCAGTTCAAGAGCGGCACGCTGGCGCTGAAGGTGATTGCGGCGCTCGCCGCCTCCGGTCTGACGGCGAGCCGGCTGGAGCTCGAGATCACCGAGGCCGTGCTGATCCGCGACGACGATGTGGCGCTCGCTATCCTGCATCAGCTCCGCACCATCGGCGTGCGCATCGCGCTGGACGATTTCGGCACCGGCTATTCCTCGCTGAGCTACCTGAAGCGCTTCCCGTTCGACAAGATCAAGATCGACCGCTGCTTCATCACCGACATCGCCGAACCCGACGGCTCGGCGGGTATCGTGCGCGCAGTCGTCAACATCGCCGCCGAGCGCAATATGACGACGACGGCCGAAGGCGTCGAGACCGCCGAACAGCAGCGCATCCTGCGCGAGCTCGGCTGTTCCGAGATGCAGGGCTACCTGTTCAGCGCGCCGAAGCCGGCGGCGACGATCCGGGACCTGCTGGCCACGCACCAGGCCGCGCCGGCACAGCCGCGAAACGGCACGCGCAAGCGCAAGGCCGCGAAAGTGTCTTGAGGATCATTTCGCTCGCGAGGAACGTGGGGACTGGCGATGTCGGCTTACACCGAAACCGGTGTTAAACGACCCGCCGCCGACCCGCGACCATCCCGTAAACGAGCAGAACGATGATGGCGCCAACCACCGCCCCTATCAGTCCAGCTCCTTCGCCGGGACGGTACCAACCAAGCGACTGCCCGAGATACGTTGCGACAAACGCACCCACGATGCCCAGGATCGTTGTGAGAATGAAGCCCGAGGGCTCGTTGTCGCCGGGCATGATGAATTTCGCGATGACGCCAGCAATGAATCCAATGATGATGGTCCAGAGAATGCTCATGTTCCGTCCTTCGATGGGCTAGTGAGGCAAACGACCGTCCGGGGTGTACCGGTCTACAGCCGCAGGAAGCTCCCGCGACAACCTGGCGAGGATTTCGTCCTGGGACAGTCCGGTCTGCTGCTCCAGGGCAGCCAGCACATCCGGGCCAATGGCTTGCTTGAGTTGCGGCGGCGGCAGTTCCTTGTTCGGGCCCTTGCCTATCCACGACTCCGCAGCATCTCCCTGGCCATTCTGTTTGAAGCGGTCGAGCAGTTCTCCCAGTCCACCACCCAATAGACCGCCCACGCCGCCGCTCCCCAAGCCGCTCAGCAGCCCACTCAAGGGACTCTGTTGGCTGCCTGAGCCGGAAGTGCTGCCGGCGGCGCCCCGGAGCATTTCCGCTATCTTGTCCCGGTTCTGGTAGCCCGCCAGAGCCAGCAGGCCCAACAACGCGGTCATCGATGGCATTCCGCGCGACATGACGAAACTCCTGCGTTGGATCATCCGGCCAGCAACGCTTCACTGCCCAGAGGGTTCCGCTTGCAGACGATTGATGAAAGCGCCGCGAGAGACGAATTACTCGTCTTGAGCTGGCCGATCATCCTGCTTTGTAGCCGACGTGATCACTGGTGTGGTCGTCAACCGGTCCATCCGGGCTTTCCTCATCCGTTCGGCAAAATGGGCACTAATGAGGAGGAAGCCTCCAAGCAACGAGACGAGCGAAAGCCAGACAAGCCGTCTTCGACGAGAACCAGCGTTACTGAAGAAGAATCGCACGAGCGCGCCGCATGTTTGGATGCCTGACGATGCAACGGCGCCGGTCCGAATATGTTTCGGGCGGGCGTTGCTGCGACGCCGCGCCGCGCAGCAGGGAGCACGGCCTCGCCCTGATCACTGGAGTAATCACGAGTAAGACCGCGCCCGGGCCAAATGAGGGGCTGGCCCGTTGGAGCAATGGATTCGGCTAGACCTCGTTCCTCGCGGCATCGGGAAAAACTGGAACCTCGGCCCTTGGGATTCGTTCTAGAAATTCCTGACAACTGGAGGATCCAAATGAAGACTCTATTTGGCGTTTCGATACTTGCTCTGACACTGGCGTGCGGCCCCGTACTGGCGCAGGCCCCGCAGCCGGCCGATCGCAACGCTCCCGCTGCGACAACCACAACGACCAACTCGTCCTCGAAGCTGATGCTGAAGGGCAATTGGCGGGCGTCCAAACTGATGGGCCTGGACGTCTACAATGACAACAACGAAAAGCTCGGCGACGTGAACGAGATCATCCTGGACAAGAGCGGCAAGGTGACCGCCGTGGTCATCGGGGTCGGCGGCTTCCTCGGGATGGGCGAGCACGACGTTGCGGTGTCTATGGACAAGCTGAAGTTCGTTGAGGAGCCCGTCCGCACTTCGGCAACGACGACCACGACCACCACGACCACGAAGGACACGACAACCACCAAGGACACGACGACCGGCACGGCGACGGCTCCGGCAACGACGACGACCGCCCGGACCACCAACGCCAACGACTGGGCGCCGGACCATGCCGTGATGAGCGCGACCAAGGAGCAGCTCAAGGCGATGCCGCAGTTCAAGTATTCTGATTACAACTGATCAGTCTTTGATTCGCGGCAAGCCAAGTAAGTCCGCCGCATAGCGATCAGCCCGGCCGCGAGGCCGGGCTTTTTGTCGCCCCTCAGAAGCGCAGGGCCGCCCTCCGCGGCTGCCCACGTGACCTCCGGCCAGAGCCGCGCTACCCTCTCCGAATAAAAACAAGAGGAAGCGCCAATCGTGTACGACTTCATTATCGTGGGCGGCGGCTCGGCAGGGTCCGTGCTGGCCCACCGGCTCTCTGCGAAGAGCGCCAACAAGGTTCTGCTCTGCGAAGCCGGACAGGACACCCCGCCCGGCAACGAGCCGGCCGAGATTAGGGACAGCTATCCGGGTACCGCCTATTTCGACCCTCGCTTCCACTGGACGGAATTGAAGGTCACGACCCAAATCGTCAGCCACAACAATCCGAACGAAGCGCGTCCGCCCTTGCGCAAATACGAGCAAGCGCGCGTGCTGGGCGGCGGCTCGTCGATCAACGGCCAGATGGCCAACCGCGGCGCGCCGACCGACTACGATGAATGGGAAGCGCGTGGCGCCGAGGGCTGGAACTGGAACAACGTGCTGCCCTTCTTCAAGAAGGTCGAGCGCGACCTCGATTTCGACGGGCCGTACCATGGCAAGGACGGTCGGATCCCGGTCCGCCGTATCCCGCGGGCTCCCGCGGGAT
>JAKFVP010000566.1 GCA_021732175.1 Bradyrhizobium sp. | reverse complement strand
CACCATCTCGCCTTCGCGGAAATAGATCTGCTGGATGGTGCCGGCGACCGGCGCAAAGCCCTTGCGCCGCGCCAGCCGCGTCTGCGAGGAATTGACCCGGGCTTCCGCGACCCTGAGCGCGGATACCGCGGAGTCGAGGTTGGCCTGCGTGCCCGAGCCGGTCTTGCTCAGAGACGAAGCCCGATCGAACGTCTGTTGCGCATTCGCGAGCGCGGCGTTGTTCTGATAGAGGTCGGCCTGCTGCAGATCGTCGTCGACCGAGTAGATCTGGTCGCCGGCCTTCACCTGGTCGCCCTCGCGGACGAGAAGTTTTGTCACGCGACCGCTCTCGTCGGGGCTGACGAAGATCATGTCGGCCTCGACCCAACCCTGGAAGCCGGGATCGCGCCTGTCGTTGCAGCCGGCGAGCGTTGCCGCCAGTGCCAGCGCCGCGAGAAGCCGTATCGTCGTCACCGACGCGATCATGCCGTCCTCCGTTCGCCGAAGATCAGGTCGAGATGCGTGCGGAACATCTCGACCGCATCGAGCGGCGCATGCTTTGCGAACAGGCTCTGCCAGATCACGGCGATCATCGCGGGAGCCACCAATATTTGGGGAAATTTTGCGAGGTTGGCGTTCCTGATCTCGCCGCGCGCGATGCCGAGCTCGATCATGGCGCGCATGCCGGCGAGCCCTTTCGAGACCACCTCGCGGTAATAGAAGTCGGCGATTGCCGGAAAGCGCGGGCCTTCCGCCACGATCAGCCGCACGATGTCGCCACGGCGGGTGGTGGCGATTTCCTTGATAAAGTTGAGCGCGAAGGCCTCGACGAGGTCGCGCACCGTCCCGCTCGCTGGCGGCGGGCCCTGCATGCGGGCGACCAGCGGCACGATCGCGGTGCGGATCAACTCCTCGAACATCGATTCCTTGTCCTTGAAGTGCAGGTAGATGGTGCCCTTGGCGACGCCGGCGCGTTTGGCGATGTCGTCGAGCCGTGTGGCGGCAAAGCCGCGGGAGATGAACTCCTCCATCGCGGCGTCGATGATCGCCTGCCGCCGCTCCGCCGCGCGCTCGGCGCGGTTGAGCTTGATCAGCGGCAGCTCCGCCGAGACCACCTTTGGATCGCTGGCGCGCGCTGCCCTGCTCGTGGCGCGGCGCTTCGCGGAGACGGGATGGCCAGAAGTTCTGGTAGGTGTCTTGCTCACGTTGAATTTATGACTGACTAGTCAGTCATCGTCAACGAACTCATGTAGACCAGAACGTCACGTCGATGTGAGTGGTACTATGATACGTATTTCAAGCAGCCAAGCGCGGAAGCGACTGTTGCCGGCTACGACAGGCCTAGCCGAAATCCAGCACCATGCGGCCGTCGATCTTGCCGGCCTTCATGCGGTCGAACACGTCATTGATCGCGGCGAGCGGCACCTTGGTGACTTCCGCATGCACCTTGCCCTCCACGGCGAAGGCGATCGCCTCATCGAGGTCGCGGCGGGTGCCGACGATCGAGCCGCGGATGGTGATGCGCTTCAACACGACATGGAAGATCGGCGTCGGGAATTCTCCGGGCGGCAACCCGACGAGGCTGACGGTGCCCTTCCGGCGCACCATCTTCAGCGCCTGCGCAAAGGCTGCCGTTGACACCGCCGTGACCAGCACGCCATGCGCGCCGCCGCCAGTTGCGGCGAGCACCTTCTCCACTGCGTCCGCTGCCAGCGCATTGACCGCGAGATCGGCTCCGGTGGCGCGCGCCAGTTCAAGCTTGTCCTCGGCGATATCGATCGCGGCGACCTTCAACCCCATCGCCCTCGCGTACTGGATGGCGACGTGACCGAGTCCTCCGATGCCTGAAATGACAACCCACTCGCCGGGCTTCGCTTCGAGTTCCTTCAGTCCCTTGTAGGTGGTGACGCCCGCGCAAAGGATAGGGGCGATCGCCGCGAAGTCGACATTGGCCGGTAGCCTGGCGGCGAACGCGGCGGAGGCGATCACGTATTCGGCGAAACCGCCGTTCACGCTGTAGCCGGTGTTGTGCTGATGTTCGCACAGGGTTTCCCAACCGGTCTCGCAATATTCGCAGGCGAGGCAGGCATCGTGCAGCCAGGCCACGCCGACGGCGTCGCCGACTTTCAGATTGCTGACGCCAGGCCCGAGCGCGGCGACAATTCCGGCCGCCTCATGGCCGGGAATGAAGGGAGGAACCGGCTTCACCGGCCAATCACCGGATGCAGCATGCAGGTCGGTGTGGCAGACGCCACAGGCCTTCACCCTGACCAGAACTTCGCCCGGCCCCGGCTGCGGCACCGGGACATCCTCGATCGTAAGCGGCTTGCCGAATTGCTTGACGACGGCGGCTTTCATGGTCGGCATGGTCTGCTCCTCCTCTTGCATTTCGGGGCCCAGACTAGTGATGGCGCGCGCTTCGCCCTTGATCGGAGTCAAACAGCACGATGTTTGCGCAGTGCGACGCAGTGCCATGACAACGAGATGACACAACTGCGCGCAAAACGCGTGACGACGTCAAGTATGGAACTTCAGCCCGTCGATGATCTTGTCGATCACCTTGCGCTCGGCCCGCATGGCGATGCCGACGAGGTTGAGGTCGGCGCGGGCGACCGCCCTCACCGCCTCGCGGTTGGCGGCGTCATGCGTCGTCTTGAACATGTCCTCGGTATAGACCGCCGGCGTCACGTTGCGCGCCAGTGCCCGCTCGAGCGCGCGCCTCAGCGCCGCGCGGTCGGCGCCGTAGATCAGGATCGGCTGGCCGATCAGCGAGAGATAGTTGGTGCCTGACCCATCGGCGTAGGGCTCGCCGATGCATTCGGGGAATTTCGCGGCGATGCCGCTGGTGAGGAAGGAAGCGACGTTCAGCTTCTGCCACGCTTCCAGATCGGTGCGGATTACGACCGCAATCTTGGTGTCGAACTGCATGCGCGGTAGTTTAGCCGGGACGACGGGCCGCCGTCATCCCCTGTGCTATCCTTTGGCGTCGCAGGCCCAGGCCCGGATCACGCATTCCTTGCCGCCATATTCGTAGCATTTGCGGGTGGCGGCGTTGAGCGAGGCGGAAATCTTCGGCTTCACGGCATAGCCGTGCGCGCCGCAGGGATTTTTCAGGTCGATCGCGAGCGCTGCGCAGGCGCGCTTCATGGTGATGGCGGTGCATTGCCCCTTGCACTGCTTCAGCGCGGCGATGCGCGCCGCATCCTCGGCCGGATAGTCGTAAGCCTGGCCGTAAGCGCCGCATTTGCCGACGGCCAGCGCGCCGGTCGCCCAGGATTCAGTGATGAGGCGGTTGGCACCGAGCAGCAACGTCAACGCAAGAATGATCAGCGCACGCCGCTTCGCTTTCGCCGTCGAAACGATCAATATCCCCTCCCCCAGGGCAAACCGGGGGCGAATTTAGGGAGCGGACGTTTCCAGTTGGTGAACGCTTCGAAAAAGACTGCGCGTAGTCACCCGCGCCGCGCGGCTTCCAGTCCTTGCGGCGTGTCGATGTCGAGGAAGGCGCTGTCGCCTTCGACGGGCACTTCGGTGACGGCTTCGGCGTGCTTGGTAATCAGGTGCCGCGCGCCGATATCGCCGTCGAGCGTCATCAATTCGCGGAAGAAGCGGCGCGACCACAGCACGGGATTGCCGCGGCGGCCCTCGGCGACCGGCACCGTGATGAGATGACCGCGATCGGGCGCGAACGCCTCGATCAGGCGGTCGATCAGTTGCGCATCGATCAGCGGCATGTCGCCGAGGCACACGATGGCGCCATCGGCCTTGTCTGACGTCGCCGTAATGCCGGCCTTGACCGAGCTGGCCAGACCGCCCGCGAAATCGGGATTGCGCACGAATTTTACCTTTAATCCTTCGAGCGCCTGCTCGACGAGGTCTGCCTGATGCCCGGTGACGACGATGACTTCGTTCGCCTTCGAAGCCAGCGCCTGCTCGGCGACGATGCGCAGCAGCTTCTTTCCGTTGAGCTCGGCGAGCAGCTTGTTCGGCCCGCCCATCCGGGTCGAACGGCCGGCGGCGAGCACGATGGCCGAGACGTTGCGGTTGCCCTCGATGTCAGGCGCGCTGCGCGGCTGGCCGCGCGTGACGATTTCCATCAGGAGGCCGCCGACGCCCATCGAGGTGAGATCGGCGCGGGTGACCTTGATGCCGGCCAATAGCCGCATCAGCACCCAGTCAAAGCCGTTCTCGACCGGCGAGCGGGCGCAGCCCGGCGCCCCCAGCACAGGCACGCCGCCGGCGTTCCCAATCAGCAGGAGATTGCCGGGATCGACCGGCATGCCGAAATGCTCGATGGCGCCGCCGATTCCCGTGAGCGCCGCCGGAATGACGTCGCGGCGGTCGGCAATGGCGGATGCCCCGAACACGATGACGAGCTCGGCGCCGAGGCCGAGCAATTCCTTGATCGACGCGGCGAGCGCCTGCTCGTCATGCGGCACGCGGCGCTCTGCAATGATGCCGGCGCCGGCCGGCGCGAGCCGCTCGGCGGTGACGCGCAAGGTCTTGTCGATCACCTTCGGCGAAAGCCCGGGAAGCTGGGTCGAGACGATACCGACCTTCTTGATGATGTAGGGCGCGACGCGCAGCGTATCCTTGCCCGCAACCGCGACGGCCGTATCGCGCAGCTTCGCTTCCACCCCGAACGGGATCAGCTTCACGGTGGCGATCATCTCGCCTTCGACCACCGGCTTGAACGCCGGCAGTGTCGCAAGCGTGATCGCTTCATCGACGCCGTTGATGCGATCCACCGCTGATCGGTCGATCACCAGCACGCCGGCGCGCGCCGCGAACATGTTGGACCGACCGGTGAATGCGCGCTCGACATTGACGCCGTCGCCGGCAACAGCCTGCGCGATCCCTGCGGCGGCCACGTCCTCAGAGACGTCACCCTGCTCCAGGCGAACGACAACGATCTCCTTGACGCCGGCCTTCTCCAGCGCGGCGACCTCGGCCGCACCGATGGTCGTGCCTTTCTTGAGCACGAGCGCGCCCTGGCGCAGCGTGTGCACGG
Source organism: Bradyrhizobium sp. (assembly GCA_021732175.1). Lineage (GTDB taxonomy): Bacteria > Pseudomonadota > Alphaproteobacteria > Rhizobiales > Xanthobacteraceae > Bradyrhizobium. The sequence goes on along the minus strand of JAKFVP010000566.1, from coordinate 3,875 downwards.
TCACGCCGCCGATCGCGTCCCTGGGACTGGCCGGGCCGAACTTCATGCCGCCTGTTCTTTTTCCTTTGGCGGCAGGCGAAGCTGCGCCGTGATCTCGGCCATGATGGAAACCGCGATCTCCGACGGCGACACCGCGCCGATGTCGAGCCCGATCGGCGCATGGATGCGCGCGATGTCGGCTTCAGAAGCGCCTTGCGCCCTCAGCCGCTCGACCCGCTTGGCATGCGTCTTCCGCGAACCGAGCGCGCCGATATAGAAGCAGTCCCTGGCGAATGCATGCAGCAGCGCCGGATCGTCGATCTTGGGATCGTGCGTGACCGCTACGAAGGCCGTGTAGTGATCGACGTTGAGCGGCGGCAGCGCGACGTCGGGCCATTCGGCGATCAGCGGCACGTCGGGGAATCGCTCGGGGCTGGCGAACGCCGTACGAGGATCGACCACGGTGACGTCATAATCGAGCGCGCGCGCCATCGGCGCCAGCGCCTGGCTGATATGAACCGCGCCGATGATCACGAGCTTTGCGGTCGGCGCGTAGACATTGAGGAACAGTTTCTTGCCGCCGACCTCGACATTGCCGCTCTTGCCCATCCGCAACTGTTTTGCGAGTTCGGCGCGCATGGGATCGGCGGCGATGTCGCTTGCTTTCACCAGCCGCTGCTCGCCATTCGCGGTGTCGGTGATTACGATCGCCGGACGGCGCGCGACGCGCTCGGCGTTCAATTCCTTGAGGATTTCGAGTTTCACGACTATCCGACCTTTTCGACAAAGACGCGGATGGTGCCGCCGCAGGACAGACCGACATTCCAGGCGGTCTCGTCGGCGACGCCGAATTCGAGCATTTTCGGCTTGCCGCTGGCGATCACGTCCAGCGCCTCGGTGACCACGGCGCCTTCGACGCAGCCGCCGGAAACCGAGCCTAAGAACGTGCCGTCATCGTTGATGACGAGGCTGGAGCCGGCCGGGCGCGGCGCCGAGCCCCAGGTCTCGACCACGGTGGCCAGCGCCACGCCATGGCCGGCCTTCTGCCAGTCCTCGGCGGCTTTCAGGATATCTTCGTCGCGGTTGAGCATGGCGGGCCTCGTTCAGGCTACGGAGCGGATCAGGCTGCGGTGGTGCGGCGGAGGCGGCGCCGAAAGCGCCCCGACCAGCCCTTCGATGGAACTCAAGTTATGCACCGGGCGGAATTCGTCAACATGCGGCAGCATGGTTTTGATGCCCTGCGCCTTGGCCTCGAAACCGCTGTAGCGCAGCAGCGGGTTGAGCCAGATCAGCCGGCGGCAGGAACGGTGCAGCCGGTCCATCTCGAAGGCGAGCTTGTCGTCGGCCTCCCGCTCCAGCCCGTCCGAGATCAGGAGCACGATGGCGCCCTGCCCCAGCACGCGGCGGGCCCACAGCTTGTTGAAGGTGTGCAGGGAGGTGGCGATGCGGGTGCCGCCGGCCCAATCCTCCACCGACTGCGAGCAACTCGCCAGCGCCTCGTCGGGATCCTTGGCGCGCAGCGCCCGGGTCACGTTGGTCAGCCGCGTGCCGAACAGGAATACCGAGACGCGCTTGCGGTGATCGGTGATGGCGTGGAGGAAATGCAGGAACAGCCGCGTGTACTCGCTCATCGAACCGGAGATATCGAGCAGCGCCACGATCGGCGCCGGCTTCTCGATGCGGCCAAGCTTTCGGATGTCGATGATCTCGCCCGAGGTGCGCAGGCTGCGGCGGATGGTACGGCGCATGTCGAGGCGAAGACCATGCGGGTCCGGCCGGTGACGGCGGGTGATCAGTTCGGCCTGCGGCAGTTTCATTCCGGCGATGGCGCGGATCACCTGCGCGATCTCGGCCGCGCTCATCTGCGCAAAATCCTTTTTCTGCAATATCTCCTGGTCGGAGACCGAGAGCCTCAACTCCTGTTCCTGCGCCTGCGGCATCTCCTCGCGCATCGCGGGCTGCGCCATCGCCTCCTGCACGCGGCGCGAGGCCGGCGGCGGCTTCTTCCTGGCATGATCCGGCAGCGGCACGGAATCCAGCATGTGCTTCCAGTCCTCGGCGGGACGGAAGAACAGCTCGAAGGCCTGCTTGAAGATCAGCGCATGCTCATGGCGCTTGACGAAGATCGATTCCAGCGTGGTGTAGACGTCGGCGCGGCTGCCGATCTCGATCACCTGCAGCGCGTTCATGGCATCGATCACCGAACCCGGCCCAACAGGCATCCCGGCCGCACGCAACGCGCGGGCAAAGCCGACGACATTGTCGGCCATCTGGCCCGTCGGCGGATTGAGGTGATCGATGGCCATGCGTTTCTCTATCCACTCGTCATTCCGGGATACGCCGTAAGGCGCAGGCCCGGAATCCATAACCCCGGACTGTGGTTCTGGATTCTCAGATGCGCAATTGCGCATCATAGCTCGCGCTCCGCGCGCCCCGGAATGACAAGTCAGTTCTCGCTCGTCGCTTCCTTCAAAACCTTGTTCAGCCCATCGCCCTGCATGCGCGCGATGTCGTCCTGATACTTCAAGAGCGCACCCAGCGTGTCACCGACCACCTGCGGGGTCAGAGAACGGGCGTCGAGCTCGGTCAGCGCGGTGGCCCAGTCGATGGTTTCGGCGACACCCGGCGACTTGTAGAAGTCCTGGTCGCGCAACGCCTGTACGAAGCGCACGACCTGCTGCGACAGCTTTGCGGAAATGCCGGGCACCCGGCTCTTGATGATCGCAAGCTCGCGTTCGGCGGAGGGGTAATCGACCCAGTGATAGAGACAGCGGCGCTTCAGCGCGTCGTGAATCTCGCGGGTGCGGTTGGAGGTGATGATGACGATCGGCGGATGCGGCGCCTTCACCGTGCCGAATTCGGGGATGGTGATCTGGAAGTCCGAGAGGATCTCCAGCAGATACGCTTCGAACGCCTCGTCGGCGCGGTCGAGCTCGTCGATCAGCAGCACCGGGCTGCCGGAAACGTCGGGCTCGAGCGCCTGCAGCAGCGGCCGCTTGATCAGGTACTTTTCGGCAAAGATATCCGACGCCAATTGATCGCGGTCGGTCTCGCCGGCGGCTTCCGACAGGCGGATCGCGATCATCTGCGCCGCGCTGTTCCACTCATAGACCGCGGAGGAGACGTCGAGGCCTTCGTAGCACTGCAGGCGGATCAGGTTGCGGCCGAGCGCTCCCGCCAGCACCTTGGCGATCTCGGTCTTGCCGACGCCGGCCTCGCCCTCAAGAAACAGCGGCCGGCCCATGCGCAGCGAGAGATAGGCCACCGTCGCCAGCGACCTCTCGGCGAAATAGCCGCGCGATGTCAGGAGCTCCAGCATCGCATCGACGGATTTGGGAAGCGCCGATGCACTCATGGGACCGCCAATCTCACAGAAACAAGGTCGTCGTCACTCGCGGTCGGTTGCCGCCTGCACCGCGCGGCGCGCCAGCACACCAATCAGATGCGCGCGATATTCGGCGCTGCCGTGCAGATCGCTGTTCAGGCCTTCGGCGGAGACCGAGAGGCCATCGAGTACCTTGTGCGAGAAGCGCTTCTTCAGGGCTTCCTCGAACGCGGTCAGGCGGAACACGCCGTCGGAGCCCGCGCCGGTCACGGCGACGCGCACATCGGCCGGCCGCTTGGCCGCGAACACACCGACCAACGCATAGCGCGAGGCCTGGTTGCGGAATTTGATGTAGGCGGCCTTCTTCGGCAGCGGGAACATCACGCGGGTGATGATCTCGTCCGGCTCCAGCGCCGTCGTGAACAGGCCCTGGAAGAACTCTTCCGGCTTCAGGCGGCGCTTGTTGGTGACGATGGTGGCATCGAGCGCCATCACGGCGGCGGGATAGTCCGCGGTCGGATCGTTGTTGGCGAGCGAGCCGCCGATGGTGCCTTTGTGACGCACGGCGGGA
>JAKFVP010000387.1 GCA_021732175.1 Bradyrhizobium sp. | reverse complement strand
CTGACCCGCCTGCACAAGCCCAACATCGTGAAAGACCTGTTCACCGGGCAGGAGCGCATGCGGCTCGTGCTCAATCACTTCCAGCGCGCCGGCCGCGGCGTGCTGGTCTATCTGCGCGACGGCGCGGCCGGCGTTCCCGTCGAACCCGTCGGCGAGCACAAGACCGCGGAAGCCGACCGCAACAGGCAATGGCGCGAGGTCGGCGTCGGCGCGCAGATCCTGCGCGATCTCGGCATCAGTTCGATCCGAAACCTCACCTCGTCGGTGCACGACTACAAGGGCCTGTCCGGCTTCGGCATCGAGATCATCGGCAACGAGCGCCTTGAAGGTTAGCCCGTCATTCCGGGATGGTCCGAAGGACCAGACCCGGAACCTCGAGATTCCGGGTTCGATGCTGCGCATCGCCCCGGAATGACGGGCAAGAGTTTGCACTATCGCCGCCGGCGATCTAGTTTGTCGGCAATTGACCTCGTCCATTGATCCGAAAGGAATTCCCATGAGCGTGCGCCCCCAGACCAAGGACAAGCCGGCTGCGGCTGCCTTCCAGTGGGATGATCCGTTCCTGCTCGACGATCAGCTCACCGAGGACGAGCGGCTGATCCGCGACACCGCGCGGGCCTATGCGCAGGACAAGCTCGCCCCGCGCGTCACCAAGGCTTACCTCGAAGAGAAGACCGACCGCGAGATCTTCAACGAGATGGGCGAACTCGGCCTGATCGGCGTCACGCTCCCCGAGGAATATGGCTGCGCCAATGCGAGCTACGTGGCCTATGGCCTCGTGGCGCGCGAGATCGAGCGCGTCGACAGCGGCTACCGCTCGATGAACTCGGTGCAGTCCTCGCTGGTGATGTATCCGATCTATGCCTATGGCGACGAAAGCCAGCGCAAGAAATACCTGCCCAAGCTCGCCACCGGCGAGTGGGTCGGCTGCTTCGGCCTCACCGAGCCCGATGCCGGTTCCGATCCCGGCGGCATGAAGACCCGCGCCGAGAAGGTTTCCGACGGCTACAGGCTGAACGGCGCCAAGATGTGGATCTCCAACGCGCCGATCGCCGACGTCTTCGTGGTCTGGGCGAAATCAGCCGCGCATGACAACCAGATCCGCGGCTTCGTTCTCGAGAAGGGCATGAAGGGACTTTCCGCGCCGAAGGTCGGCGGCAAGCTTTCGCTGCGCGCCTCCATCACCGGCGAGATCGTGATGGACAACGTCGTGGTGCCGGAAAGCGCGCTGCTGCCCAACGTGTCCGGTCTCAAGGGCCCGTTCGGCTGCCTCAACCGCGCCCGCTACGGCATTTCCTGGGGGGCGATGGGCGCTGCGGAAGACTGCATGCATCGCGCGCGGCAATATACGCTCGACCGCAAGCAGTTCGGCCGGCCGCTCGCGGCGACGCAACTGGTGCAGAAGAAGCTCGCCGACATGGAGACCGAGATCGCGCTCGGCCTGCAGGGCTCGCTGCGTGTCGGCCGGCTGATGGACGAGGGCAAGATGGCGCCGGAGATGATTTCCATCATGAAGCGCAACAATTGCGGCAAGGCGCTCGACATCGCCCGCATGGCGCGCGACATGCACGGCGGCAACGGCATCCAGATCGAGTATCACGTGATGCGCCACGCCGCGAATTTGGAGACCGTGAATACCTACGAGGGCACGCACGACGTCCACGCGCTGATCCTCGGCCGGGCGATCACGGGCATTCAGGCGTTTTCGTAGAGTACTCCGACCTCATCCTGAGGAGCCCGCATCGCGGGCGTCTCGAAGGATGGCCGCGCGACGGATTTTGCCTGATGCTTCGAGACGGTCCTTGCGGGCCTCCTCAGCATGAGGGTTCAGTGGCGCGGCCGCTCATGCAGGACCGTACATGGCCGACAACGACGACATTCCCTTCAACCGCGATTTTCCCTTGAAACCCGGCGTGGTCGAGGAAGCCCGCCCCGGCGTGCGGCGCGTCCTCTGCAACAATCCGAGCCCGTTCACCTTCTCGGGCACTGTCAGCTACATCGTCGGAAAGGGTAACGTCGCGATCATCGATCCCGGTCCCGATGACGAAGCGCATGCGAAAGCGCTGCTCGATGCCGTCAAGGGCGAGACGGTGACGCACATCCTCGTCACGCACACCCATCGCGACCACTCGCCGAACACCGCGCGGATCAAGGCCGCGACCGGTGCGCCTGTTTACGCCGAGGGCCCGCACCGCGCCTCGCGCCCGCGCTTCGAAAGCGAGAAGCACAATCCGGAATCCGGTGCCGACCGCGATTTCAAGCCTGATATCGCCGTTGCCAGCGGCGACATGATCGAGGGCAACGGCTGGCGGTTAGAAGCCGTCGCCACGCCCGGTCACACCGCCAATCATCTCGCCTTCGCCTGGCCGGAGCGCAAGATCAGTTTCGTCGGCGATCACGTGATGGGCTGGTCGACCTCGATCGTGGCGCCGCCGGATGGATCGATGATCGACTACATGGCCTCGCTCGACCGCCTGGCGCAGCGCGAGGAGGATCTCTACTTCTCCGGCCACGGTCCGGAAATTCCCGAAGGCCCACGCTATGTGCGTTTCCTGGAGCGTCACCGCCGCGCCCGCGAAGCGTCGATCCTGCACCGGCTGTCAAAGGGCGATGCCGATATCCCGACCATGGTGCGCGCGATCTATATCGGCATCGATCCGCGGCTGACGGGCGCTGCCGGCTACTCCGTGCTGGCGCATCTGGAAGATCTGGTCGCCCGCGGCATCGTCAACACCGACGGCGACCCCGTGATCGGCGGCACCTACCGAATGGCGTCTTAGGACACCGTCACTTCTTTACCGTCTTTGCAGGGCCCTTCGGCGCCGGCGCCGAAGGTGCCTTCTTCACCGGCTTGAGCGCGGCAGCTTCGGCGGCGGTGTTGATGTCGTCGATCAGCTTGGTCACGCGCGCGGCGTTGCTGCCGAGGTCGCTCTCGAAATAGCGTGAGGAGGAGCGGATATCGACGCGGGAGTCCTCGCCATCCGGCGTGACGCGGATCGAGACGTCCTCGCGGAAACCCATGATCGGCGTGCGCGCCACCGCCTCGATGCGGCCGGGGCGGCGGGGCGGCTGCGGCGCGCGCTCGTCGATGACGAGCCATTTGCGCTTGTTGACAAGCCCGAGCACGACATCGTAGGCGCGCTGCGCCGGCAGTTCGAGCTCCACCGTCTCGATATCGGGATAGGCGGTGCGCTGCTGCTCGGCCGAATACAGGCCGGCATAGACGGCGGAGTTGGTGCCTTCGCCGGCGCGCAGGCGCGCCAGCGCCTCGAAGCGCGGCGGATCGATCGGATCGGTGGTGATGTCGTGGATCTTCGGCAGCTTGCGGTATTGCAGGGCAAGATAGGCCGGATAGGCCAGCACCACGGCGTTGATCAGGAGCGCGAGCAGGATGCGGCCCATGCCGCGCGAACCGTTCTGCCAGATCGAGGCGAAGGCGCCGAGCCCGAGCAGGATGGAAAGTCCGGCGATCGCAAGCCCGCCGAAGAACGTCGCCATCGCCGGCTTCATCTCGAGGAAGCCGAAGCGGACGATCAGCACCGACACCAGCACCGCCACCACCCCGAACACGGCCAGATTTCGCGACCAGGTCGCGAGCGCGGACACCGGTTCCGTCTGATAGGGGGCCGAAAACCTGCGGGCCATGTGGTCAGAATTCCATTGCGGATGGGGGTGCCCGGCCCGGCAGAATCCCGGTGGCCAGCGCGCCCTGAACTAGCGCATTTCCCGGCTTGGTGGAAAGCAGCTTGCGCCGGAAAATCCGTCCAAATCGTGATGTTTCGGGCCTCATGCGGCCCGCTCGAACTGTTCGGCGACGAAATCAATGAAGGCCCTGATGCGGGGCGCGCGGTGGCGGCCCGGCACCGTCAGCGCATGCATCGGAAACGGGTCCGGCACATGGCTGTCCAGGAGCAGCGGAACGAGGTCGCCCCGCTGCACGGCGCGGTCGACCATGAAATCCGCCAGCCGGGCGATGCCGAGGCCGGCCACCGCGACATCCAGCAGCAAGTCGGCATTGTCGCTGGTGAAGCTGCCGGACACGTCGAGCCGGTTGATGCCTTCATGGGTGTGGAAGGGCCAGCGCGACCAGGCAGGCCCCGGCAAGGTCAGGCAATTGTGCTGCAGCAGATCGGCGGGGACCTGCGGCGATCCATGCTTTCGCAGGTAGGCCGGGCTGGCACAGATAACGCGTTTGGCTTCGGCGATCTTGCGCGCCACCAGCGTTGAATCGCCGAGCGCGCCCGAGCGGATCGCCACGTCGATCTGTTCGGCGACCAGATCGGCTTGCCGGTCTGAAACGTGAAGCTCGACGGTGATGTCGGGATAGCGGTCGAGGAAAAGGGGAAGGGTGGGACCGAGGATCTGCTTGGCGATGGCGGTTCCGACGCTGACCCGGAGGTGACCGCGCGGCCGTTCGCTCGCCGCCGTCACCTCCGCTTCCGCTGCCTCGATGGACGCCAGGATTTCCCGGCTGCGGGCGACGAACAGTTCGCCTTCGGCGGTCAGCGCCAGCTTGCGCGTGGTCCGGGTCAGGAGCCGCACCCCCAGCCGGTCCTCGATCCGGGTCACCAGCTTGGAGAGGGCGGATGGGGTCAGGCTGAGGTCCTCGGCCGCGGCGGCGAAGCTGCCGCGCTCGGCGACCCGGACGAATGCGTTCATTTCGGCGGAGGCGGAGCCATTCATGAATTTGGTTCACGTATGAACAGAAAAGATGACAAATTATTGATTTTAAAAGGCATAATACATTGAAGTCTCCAATACAAGGAGATCCGTCATGTTCCGGGAAATCGAGCCGCTCGGCGGCACAGCAGGGGCGACGGCTGTTGATGCGGTGCTTCGCCATCGTGATGGCGGCCTCGCTGGGACGACGAACTTTCCTACGCCGCTCCGCCATCCCGACGGCACGATCAATTTCAATGCCTACCGGGAGAGGGCACGCCGCGCGCGGAGGGAGGCCATCAGGTCCTCGGTCGCGGAAGCGTTTTCGCTGATCGGGCGTGCGTTCGCTGTGTGAGCGGTAAGGTCAGCGCCAGGCATCACGCAACGTGATGCCTGGCGGAGCAGGGGCGCATCCGCTTGAATGCGCCCCGTCCGGATGTCAGGCCGCCGCGTTCGGGAAGCGGCAGGCCTTGAACCGGTCGCGCAGGGTCACCCCGCGGGCCCGCCTCACGTGACAGTTCACTTGGCCGGCTCGCCGGCCGCGCTGTGTCCGAGGCCGATGGTTGTCATCAGGAAGGCGAGCACCGAAAATCCCGCGCCGAGGGCGAAGGTGGCGGCGGGTCCGAGTTCGTGCCACGTCCAGCCGGCCAGAGTACTGGCTGCCAGGAGCGCGGCGCCGCCGACCAGGTTGAACAGTCCGAATGCCGTACCGCGCAGATCGCCAGGCGCCGTATCGGCGACCAGCGCGGACAACAGCCCCTGCGACAGTCCCAGGTAGAGGCCCCAGAGCCCGATGCCGGCGGCCGCCCCGGCCAGGCCCGGCAGCAATGCCAGCAAGAGGTCAGCAATCGTCAACGCCGCCAATCCGCAGAGCAGCAGGTTCTTGCGTCCGATCTTGTCCGACAGGATACCGGCGGGCGCTGCGACGATCGCATAGACCAGGTTCATCCAGACGAAGACCAGCGGAAGCAGCGCCAGCGGCAGTCCTTCGGCCTGCGCCTTCAAGACCAGGAAAGCTTCGCTGAAGCGGGCGAGTCCGAATACGGCGCCGATGGCAACCACGATCCAGTAAGCGGGTGGCATCCGCGCAAGCTCTGCCTTTCGGATCGGCCAGCCGCGCTTTTCCGAGCCTGCCGGCAGTTGCGGCTCATTTACGCCGACGACGAGGACAAGCACGGCGAGTATCGCCGGGACCGTCGCCCACCAGAATACTGCGCGGAAATCATTCGAATAGAGCGCCATCAGCGCCACCGCGAGCAGCGGGCCTGCGACGGCTCCGACCGTATCGAGCGCCTGCCTCATCCCGTAGCTCGCGCCACGGATGGTTGGTGGCGTGATGTCGGCGATGAGTGCATCGCGCGGGGCGTCGCGAATACCCTTGCCGATGCGATCGAGGAAGCGTGCGGCCAGGATTTCGGACGCCGTGCCGGCAAGCGGAAAGACCGGCTTGCTGACGGCAGCGAGTCCGTAACCGATGCCCACCAACAGCTTGCGCTTACCGATGCGGTCGGAGATTGCGCCGGAAAAAACCTTGGTGATCGATACGGTCGCTTCCGAGACGCCCTCGATCACTCCGACCATCAGCGTGCTCGCACCGATCACCGTGGTCAGGAATATGGGTAACAACCCGTGGATCAGCTCGGACGAAATGTCCATCAATAGCGATACCAAGCCGAGCGCGATTACGCTGCGCGGGATGTCGCGCCAGGTCCTGGAGGTTGTTTCAGCGCTTGCCCGGCTCATCGGCAAATCCATACGTCCCAGGGCTGTGGCCACCTTGCGCCACATCAACAGCCAACAGCGCTTGCCATCTTTCCCGTGCGTGCCCGGTCCGCCAAAGCAGTTGCGGCTCCTTCCGTTATCCACGGGAGGAGCCGCAACAATCCGATGTTTGTGGCGGACGGCTTAGGCCGCCGCGTTCGGGAAGCGGTAGGCCTTGAACTGGTCGCGCAGCGCGGTCTTCAGGATCTTGCCCGTGGCCGTGTGCGGGATGCCGTCGACGAAAGCGACGTCATCGGGCATCCACCATTTGGCGATCTTGCCATCCATGAACTTCAGGATCTCCTCGCGCGTCGCGGTCGCTCCCTGCTTGAGCTGCACGATCAGCAGCGGACGCTCGTCCCACTTGGGATGGTAGACGCCGATCACGGCGGCTTCCGCCACCGCGGGGTGGCCGACGGCGAGGTTTTCGAGGTCGATGGAGGAAATCCATTCGCCGCCCGACTTGATCACGTCCTTGGAGCGGTCGGTGATCCGCATGTAGCCGTACTGGTCGATGGTGGCGACGTCCCCGGTGTCGAAATAGCCTTCGTCGTCGAGGATGTTGGTGTCGACCTTGAAATAGGCCTTCGCCACCGCGGGGCCGGACACCTTGAGCCGGCCGAAGGTCTTGCCGTCCCACGGCAGCTCCTTGCCGGCATCGTCGGTGATCTTCATCTGCACGCCGTAGGGCGGGAAGCCCTGGGTCTGCAGCACGTCGAGCTGCGCGTCGCCGGTGAGGTTGGAGAACGGCGGCTTGAGCGCCGCCAGCGTGCCGAGCGGGCTCATCTCGGTCATGCCCCAGGCGTGGCGCACGGTCACGCCCATGTCGACGAACGACTTGATCATCGAGCGCGGCATCGCCGAGCCGCCGCACACCACGAATTCGAGGTGCGGCAGTTTCAGATTGCCGGCGGCCATGTGGTTGAGCAGCATCAGCCACACCGTCGGCACGCCGGCGGTGTGGGTCACCTTCTCGGTGTCGAGCAGCTCATAGACCGACGCACCGTCGAGCTTCATGCCGGGCATGACGAGCTTGGTGCCCATTGCGGGGGCCGAGAACGCAATGCCCCAGCTATTGGCATGGAACAGCGGCACGACCGGCAGCATGACGTCGCTCGAGGACGTGCCGAGCGCGTCCTTTGAGTTGGCCATGAAGGAGTGGATGACGTTGGAGCGGTGCGAATACAGCACGCCCTTCGGATCGCCCGTGGTGCCCGAGGTGTAGCACATCGCGGCCGCGGTATTCTCGTCGAAATCCTGCCAGGCGAAATTGCCGTCGGCCTGCGCGAGCCAGTCCTCATAGGCAACTGCGTTCTTCAGCGTGGTCTGCGGCATATGGGCCTTGTCGGTCAGCACCACATAGCGCTCGACACTGGGCAACTGGCCGGCGATCTTTTCCAGCAGCGGCACGAAGGTGATGTCGGTCATCACCACGCGATCCTCGGCGTGGTTGATGATCCAGGCGATCTGCTCGGGGAACAGGCGGGGATTGACGGTATGGCAGATCGCGCCGATGCCCATGATGCCGTACCAGCATTCGAGATGGCGCGCGGTGTTCCAGGCGATGGTGGCGACGCGGTCGCCCAGCTTGATGCCGTCGCGCTGCAACATCTGCGAAACTTTCAGCGCGCGCTTGTGAATTTCGGCATAATTGGTGCGGACGATGGGACCTTCGACCGAACGCGTGACCACTTCCTGTGTGCCGTGATACCTGGCGGCGTGCTCGATAATCCGGTGGCACAGCAAAGGCCAATCTTGCATCAAACCACGCATTCGAACGTTCCTCCTGATCGTGATGGACTTCCGCGCTTTCGCCCCAAAGTACGGGCCCTTTGGCGGTGAGGTTTTGAGAATTGTCATGAACTTTAGCGCGGAGAAATCAAGCCGGAAATTGGATATTGGCGGCCTTGACCGCCATGCCGCGGCAATGGTTACCGCCGCGGCCCTCGTGCTTGGGCTGGCCACAGCGCCCGCCATGGCGCGCGAGGTCCGCCTCGTGCCGCCCCTGGAGCTGTTCTCGGCCAAGCCGAAGCCGCACGCCAGCCGCCATGCGGCGGTCCCGCTGCCGCGGCCGCGCCCGGCGGAGGCGCCCAAGGTCGAGTCCAAAGCCGAACCCGGCAGGGCCGAACCGCAAGCCGACGACAAGCCCCCCGCCGGCGAGGCCGCCGAGTCTGCCGCACCGCAGCCTTCGGCCTGCCGGCTGGCGCTGACCGAGGAGATCGCGATCGCGCCCTCCATTCCCGACATCAAGGGTCCCGGCGGCTGCGGCGGCGAGGATCTGGTGCGGCTGGAGGCGATCGTGCTTCCCGACAAGCGCAAGGTCGCGGTGAAGCCGGCGGCCATCCTCCGCTGCAAGATGGCGACCGCGATCGCCGACTGGATCCGCAGCGACATCGTACCGATCGCCGCCAGGCTTGGCAGCCAGCTCAGCGATCTCGACAATTTCGATTCCTACGAGTGCCGCGGCCGCAACCGCGTCGCCGG
>JAKFVP010000384.1 GCA_021732175.1 Bradyrhizobium sp. | reverse complement strand
TTCTTGCAATGATCGATCACCAGCGCGGCGAGTGCGTCCTCGCCGGCGGCGGTCGCCTGCAGGAACGAGCCCGGCGGCAGCGTCACTTCTGCCGTGCCAACCGCGATGACAGGCGGATTGCGCAGCAGCACCAGCTCGCCATGGCGCGTCAGCCGCGCCAGCCGATGCGCCTGCGCGATCGCGGAGAGCTTTGCCGTCATGTCTGCGTTGACCGGCCCGGAGCCACGGACATCGACATCGAGCCCGCCGCGCGTGGCCGTGAACTGGATGTCGAGCGGCTTTCGCACTGGCTTCAGCGCCTCCGCGATCGCCCAGGCCGCATCGAGCGCGCCGTCAAGCGCGGGATCGAGGATCGGGCAGCGGTCGATCGGGATGATGTCGTGAGAGCTTGCCGCAGCAAAGCCGACCTTCAGCACCTCATGCGTGCCCATGCGGGCATGCAGGGTGATGCGACGCCGCCCCTCGCCATGGGCATCGATGAGCGGCGCGACGTCGGCAGCGATGCCGGCCTGCGCCAGCGTCTCCACCACGATGTTGCGCTTCCAGGCGCGGTAAGCCTCCGCCTTCCAGTGCTGGATCGCACAGCCGCCGCACACCGAGAAATGCGGGCAGAACGGCGCGATGCGCTCGGGGCTCGGCTGCTTCACCTCGACCAGGCGGCGGCGGTCGGGATGGCCGTGGACGTCGGTTACCTCAACGGACTCGCCGCCGAGCGTATAGGGCACATAGACGTTGCCGCCGGGCGAGGCGGCCACGCCGTCGCCGAAATAGCCGACATGATCGATGAGCAACGTCTCAGCCACGGCGCGCGCCGAGGAAGAACTCGATATTGCCGTCGCCGCCGGCAATGGAGGAGGGAAATACCTGCATGCCGGTGCAGCCGAGCGAGGCGGCGAACGCCATGATGTCGTCGCAGATCTGCTGGTGCACCATGGCGTTGCGGATCACGCCGCCCTTGTAGTTCTTCCGCTCCGCCTCGAATTGCGGCTTGATCAGCGCGAGCAGATGCATGGGCGCCGCGGCCAGCGACAGCGCCGCAGGCAACACCGCCTTCAGCGAGATGAAGCTGACATCGATCACGACGACGTCGGGCCGCGCGGGCAGCCGGGTATTCTCCAGCTTGCGGATATCGGTGCCTTCCATCGACACGATCTTGGGGTGGCCGTGCAACGAGCGGTGCAACTGGCCGTGGCCGACATCGATGGAGAACACCATGGCCGCGCCGTTAGCCAGCAGCACCTCGGTGAAGCCGCCGGTGGAGGCGCCGACGTCGAGGCAGATATGGTCCTCGATCTCGATCGGGTATTGCTCCAGCGCGCCCGCCAGCTTGACGCCGCCGCGCGAGACGTAAGGGTGCGCCGGCTGCGCCTGCAGCACGGCATCGGCCGGAATGACTTCCGAAGCCTTCGCTACCGGCCTGTCGTTGGCGATCACGAGCCCGGCGTCGATCGCGGCGCGCGCCCGTGCGCGGCTCTCGAACAGGCCGCGTTCCACCAGCACGAGGTCGGCGCGCTTGCGGACAGCTTCGCTGTTGCCTTGCTTTGCCACGATCAGTCCAACTTTCCGGCTGCGAGGCGCACGCAGGCCTCGAACGAGGCAAGGTCGTGCCAGATATCCGCCGATCTTGCCCTCGGCATGACCAGCGGCGCGCCATGCAGCTCGAGCGCATGGATCATCATCAGATTATCCGGCAGGCCGAAATCCTCAACCGTCAATCCGTCGCGGTCGATCAGGCGATTGTCGTCAGCTTTTGTTACGGTCGTATGGCGGGAAACGCGCTCGGCATAGGGCGCCGGATCGTTGCAATAGCCGAAGCAGCGCTTGCGACTGCCCGCCATGTAGCCGAGCTCATACACGGTACCGGGATCGGCGCCGGGTCCGCGGAACGGGGTGAGGTTGGCGATAACAGCGTCCGCCGCGTCCATCATCTCTTCCAGTGCCTTGAAGATTTGCAGCGAGGCATCCGGGGCGGAGAGATCGACCGCCGTGTCGAGCGGATAAAGCCCGGTCAGGCCGTGACGGGTGCAGATATCGCGCTTCTGCTGTCCGATCGAGAGAGCATCCGGCAGGAACACCTCGGGTCCTGCCAGATAGATTTTCATGGATCGTCCGCTCTAATGCTGTGGCGAGCTGCAAGCCCCGGCGAGGACTGCGCTCCCTCTCCCGCTTGCGGGGGAGGGTTGGGGAGGGGGCGCCACGAGTCGCGCTGCTCGCGCGGATAGAGCCCCCACCCGGATCGCATCGAAGATGCGATCCGACCTCCCCCGCAAGCGGGAGAGGTAAAAGAGTGTCGCCTCAGGCGAGTTTGACGCTCTCGGTCTTGTAGTCCTTGCCCAGCGTCTCGAACACCTTGGCGACGATGCCCTTGGCGTCGAGGCCGGCGCGGCCGTACATCGCGGCCGGTGTGTCGTGGTCGAGGAACACATCGGGCAGCACCATCGCGCGCATGCGCAGCCCGCCGTCGAGCAGACCGTTGTCGGACACGAACTGCATGACATGCGAGCCGAAGCCGCCGATCGAGCCTTCCTCGATGGTGATGAGGATCTCGTGCTCGCGGGCGAGCTTGAGGATCATCTCCTCGTCGAGCGGCTTCATGAAGCGCGCATCGGCGATGGTGGCGGACAGGCCATGGGCGGCGAGCTCGTCGGCTGCCTTCTCGCATTCGGCAAGGCGCGTGCCGAACGACAGCAGCGCGACCTTCTTGCCCTGGCGGATGATGCGGCCTTTCCCGATTTCGAGGGGGATGCCGACTTCGGGCATTTCCACGCCGCGGCCTTCGCCGCGCGGATAGCGCAGCGCGCTCGGGCGGTCGTTGATGGCCACTTGGGTTGCGACCATGTGCACCATCTCGGCTTCGTCGGAGGCGGCCATGATGACGAAGTTCGGCAGGCAGCCGAGATAGGCGTTGTCGAAGGACCCGGCGTGGGTGGCGCCGTCGGCGCCGACGAGGCCGGCGCGGTCGATGGCGAAGCGCACGGGCAGGCTCTGGATCGCAACGTCATGCACGACCTGGTCGTAACCGCGTTGCAGGAAGGTGGAGTAGATCGCGCAGAACGGCTTGTAGCCTTCGGTGGCGAGACCCGCTGCGAAGGTCACCGCGTGCTGCTCGGCAATACCGACGTCGAAGGTGCGGTTCGGGAATGCCTTGTTGAAGATGTCGACGCCGGTGCCGGACGGCATCGCCGCGGTGATGGCGACGATCTTCTCGTCCTTCTGGGCTTCCTTGACGAGGCTCTGGCCGAACACGTTCTGGTAGGCCGGCGCATTCGGCTTGGCCTTGGCTTGCGCGCCGGTGGCGACGTCGAATTTGACGACGGCGTGATACTTGTCGGCGGACGCTTCGGCCGGGCCGTAGCCCTTGCCCTTTTGCGTCACGACGTGGACCAGGATCGGGCCGGTCTCCATGTCGCGCACGTTCTTCAGAACGGGCAGCAGATGGTCGAGGTTATGGCCGTCGATCGGGCCGACATAATAGAAGCCGAGCTCCTCGAACAGCGTGCCGCCGTCCATCATGAAACCGCGGGAATATTCTTCGACGCGGTTGGCGCGGTTGGCGATGATCTTCGGCAGGCGCTTGTTGATCTGCTTGGCCGCTTCGCGCAGCGTGCGATAGGTCTTGCCGGAATAGAGCCGCGACAGATAGGCGCTCATCGCGCCGACCGGCGGCGCAATCGACATGTCGTTGTCGTTGAGGATGACGATCAGGCGGGAATTCATCGCGCCCGCATTGTTCATGGCCTCATAGGCCATGCCGGCGCTCATCGCGCCGTCGCCGATCACGGCGATCACGTTGTTATTGCCGCCGGAGAGGTCGCGGGCAACCGCCATGCCGAGGCCGGCCGAGATCGAGGTCGAGGAGTGGGCGGCGCCGAACGGATCGTAGTCGCTCTCGCTGCGCTTGGTGAAACCGGAGAGGCCACCGCCGGTGCGGAGCGTACGGATGCGGTCGCGGCGACCTGTCAGGATCTTGTGCGGATAGGCCTGGTGGCCGACGTCCCAGATCAGGCGATCGCGGGGCGTATCGAACACATAATGAATCGCGGTGGTCAGCTCGACCACACCGAGGCCCGCGCCGAAATGACCGCCGGTCACCGAGACCGCGTCGATCGTCTCCTGGCGGAGCTCGTCGGCGACCTGGCGCACCTGCTCGACCTTGAGCTTGCGCAGATCTTCGGGGGTTTTGATGGTGTCGAGGAGCGGCGTTTTACTAAATGCGGTCACAGCGATATTCCAGTTTTGCATGTCGGAGCATGAGATCCGACGAGAATTGGGTTTGCGCATTTAGCGCGCAGCGAGAGCCTGATTGGTTAGCCTTAGCGGCGGCCCAAATCGTTCAATGTGATTTACATCACCTAAGGCGTCGTCCACCCGTCCCAGTCAATTTCGCGAGCTATTTGAAGCATTTGCCACCGCGTATCGCGGCAGCACGTCAGCCCCACCAGCCCATAGAGATGCAAGCTTTACACCAAAGCTTCAGCCAAAGCCAACCCGCCACGGTCCGGAAATGGCTCGCACAGGGTCGTAAGCGCGTGACAGTGTTAACCTCGGCGGCGGGCGCCCGGTTCCAATTTGCCCAGTTCCTCGGCATCATTTTGGCCGGATCGGGCCTTTTCGAGCTGTTTCCAGGCCCATTCGCGGGCGGTGGAGTCGCCGGTGGCGACCGTCAGCGCGGCCTGCGGCACCGCCATGCGCTCGGCGAGCGGCACCGGGCCGCAGACGATCATGAAGAAATCGTAGGGGTGGGGCACCTCGTTCGCCATCACGAACTGGAAGTGGACCCGGAAGAACTGCCAGCGAAAACTCTTGTAGTGCTCGGGCAGGATGATCTCGCGGAAGCGCACCGGCACGATGGTGGGGTTGCGCTTGGCGGCGCCGACATCGATGCCGTGGGCGGCCAGCGGATCGAACTGGAAGAAGTTCATCACGTCCTTGCGGGCCTGACAGTCGATCCAGTCGATCGAGGGTTCGACCGCGAGCGTGCGCAGATGGTCGCGGAAATCCTGCGAGGCCGCGTGGAAGCCGACGATCGGGAAATTGCCGCCGAGGGTGAGCAGCACGATGCGCGGGCCGTGGCGGCCGAGCGCCGGGTCGAGTTTCAGCGCGCGCGCCAGGATTTCCACGCCGAGGAACGATCCCGAGCTGTGGCCGACCAGCACGATTTCATCCGCGTCGCTGGCTCCAGCGACATTCACGACATGCTGCGCAAAGCGATCGATGCGCTCGTCCCATTCCGGACGCTGGCGGTGCGAGAACTCCCAGGTCCAGATCGTGTCGGACAGGAGATAAAGCACATACGTGCTGTTTTCCGTGTATTTCAAGAGCGTGCCGAGCAGCGCGACAAACACCGCCGCGGCCGCCGTGATGCTGAAGAGGTTGGGCACGCCGAGCGCGTCGAGCCCCCATTCGACGGCAAACGCGACGGCGGCAGAGCAGATCGCCTCCGCCAGCAGCAGGATATGCGGCCAGGTGATGAAGGTGGCAAAGCGCCAGTTCGCGGCGAAGAAACGCCAGGCGGTGCCGCGGAAGACCAGCCGCCAGTAGATCCACACCGCATGGAGCACGATGCGCCAGATCGGCTGCGCCAGGTCGCGCTGGATGAAATCCTCGAAGCGCAGGAAGTCATAGTCCGTGCGGGTCTGCCAGTCGGCGGTCTTGGTTTCGATGGTCCAGGACGCCATCTCGCCATTGTCGGCGGCCTGCGGCCGGGTGGTGGTGGCGGCAACGCCGTAGAGCCGCGCAAACTTGCGCAGTTCGGTGCGGAACATGCGGTAGTACTGTGCGAGCCCGCGCGGGTCGTATCCCTGAATGTAGATGATATGGCGGTGCTGGACGCGCACTAAGGTCGGTTCCCCAATAGTGGCGGGACTATAGCAGGCCGCACCGGGCGGAAAGAGCTATTTCCGGCCGGACCGCGGAATCGAGGGGGCAAATTGTGTGTGAGTGTTGCTCGTACCGGCAGGCCAAGCCCGTGGTCCCCCGGGAGGCCCCTCACTGCACGTCAAGGGGCTCAGTGCCGGTGGCCTGACCCGAGGCGTCCGTGGTGATCTTGTCGACGCGGGCCTCGGCCTGGCGCAGCAGCTCCTCGCAGCGGCGCTTCAGGGCTTCCCCGCGTTCATAGATGGCGACCGACTCTTCCAGCGGCACCTTGCCTTCCTCGAGGCGCTTGACGATCGATTCCAGTTCCTCGATCGCGCGCTCAAAGGAGAGCTTCTTCACATCCACCTGGTTGTTCTCGGCCATTTGCGGTTTCCCAAAGCGCCGGCTTGGCCAGACGCGGAATCAAGAGCGGTTTGTCGTATTGTGGCGGCGATCTAGCTGCCCATCAATGCCGTGACATGGGCGGCCACCGATTCCTGCAGGCCCTGCAGGTCGTAGCCGCCTTCCAGGACCGAGACAACGCGCCCGCCCGCGGTCTGGTCGGCAAGGTCCATCAACTTCTTCGTGACCCAGCCGAAATCCTCGGCCTTCAGATTCAGCGAGGCGAGGGGATCGCGATAATGCGCATCGAAGCCCGCGGAAATGATGATCAGCTCGGGGCTGAATTTCGTCAGCTGCGGCAGGATCAGGTTTTCGAACGCCGCGCGGAACTTGGCGCTGCCGTCTTCCGGCGCGAGCGGCGCATTGACGATGGTGTCGTGCTCGCCGCGTTCGCCAAGAGCGCCGGTGCCCGGAAACAGCGGCATCTGGTGCGTCGAGCAATACATCACGGTCGGGTCGGCCCAGAAAATGTCCTGCGTGCCGTTGCCGTGATGGACGTCGAAATCGACCACCGCCGCCCGCGCGATGCCGTATTTGCGCTGCGCGTGGCGCGCGGCAATCGCGGCATTGTCGAAGAAGCAAAAGCCCATCGGCGTCGATTTTTCGGCGTGATGGCCGGGCGGCCGCACCGCGACAAAGGCGTTCGGATGCTTGCCCGCCATCACCGCGTCGGTCGCCGTGACCGCGCCGCCGACGCCGCGCATCACGGCTTCCCAGGTGCCCGGCGACATCGAGGTGTCGCCGTCGACGTAGACCATGCCTGAAGTGGGCGCGATGTGGCGCAGCTCGGTGACGTAATGCTCGCCATGGCACAGCGTGACCTGGTCGAGATTGCCCTCCGGCGCGAGCTCGCGCACCAGCGCGTTGAACTTGTCCTGCGCCAGCACCTCGCCGACGGCGCGCAGCCGGTCGGGCCGCTCGGGATGGCCCGGCGGCGTCAGATGGTTGAGGCAGGCTTCGTGGGTGAGCAGAAGCGTCATGACGGGCCCAGTCTAGAGCATGATCCCGAAAAGTGGGGGACCGGTTTTCGGACAAGATCATGCTCCCACAGATAATGGCTGGAGGGGCAGCTTGGGAAGGTTAGGTAGGCCGAAAGGGCCTTGCAAATCAATTGATTCTGCTGATGCGGCCGCCAGCGCCGGGGCCGATCGGGCTGTTGGACAGGAAGTAGTCATATAATGCGTCCACGTCGTAGATGCCGGTCAGTTGATCGGTGCCCCTGGTGAAGACCGTGAAGCCGTCGCCGCCGACGGAAAGATAGTTGTTCACGGTCACGCGATAGCGGCCGGCCGGATCGATCCTCACCCCGTTCAGCATCATCCGATCGGCAAGGATGCGCTCGCCGTCGCCCTTGCTGCCGTCCCAGGCAAAGCCAAAACCCCTGGACACCTGCAGGATGCGCGGGCGCTTGGGGTCGGCCCATTGCTGCTCGAGCGCGTCCTTGATCTCCTGTCCTGTCAACGTCATCGTCACGAGCTGGTTGCGGAACGGCTGCGCGGCGAACAATTCGGCGTAGGTGACGGCGCCATTGTCGCGCCTGACGATGTCGGCGCGCACGCCGCCGGGATTGGTGAAGGCGATCACGGCGCCGCCGGTCTTCTCGCCTTGCGTCGCCGCAAGCTGCGAGTCGGCAATGATGTCGCCGAGCGGCATTTCGCCGGCATTGTCAGGCGTGCGCGAAAGCGTCTCGGTGATGGCGCCGGCCGGACGGTTGGCGATCGGCGCGGACAGCTTGTCGTAGGATGAGATCAGCGCGGTCTGCTCGGGGTTCTTCGCGAGCGTCTCGGTGCGCACGATGTGGTTCTCGGGCTTGCTGCCGACGATGTCGCGTGTCACGGGATCGAGCTTGAGATCGATCGTGGTGACCAGCGTGCCGTATTTGTCGGCGCTGGTGACGAGCCGTCCGTCGATTTCGCAGAGATAGGCGCGGTGGGTGTGGCCGGAGATCACGAGGTCCACCGCGCGGTCGAGCTTCCTGACGATGTCGACGATCGGGCCCGATATGCCCGAGCAGCCGTCGTAGTCGCCGGTCGGAAAGCCGCCTTCATGGATCAGCACCACGATCGCTTCGATGCCCTTGGCGCGCAGCTCCGGGATCAGCGCATTGACGGTCTCGGCTTCGTCGCGGAATTCGAGCCCGGCAATGCCTGTTGGCGAGACGATGTTGGCGGTGCCCTTTAACGTCAGGCCGATGAAGGCAACGGGGATGCCGTCGAACTCGCGGACCGCATAAGGCGGAAACAGGCTCTTGCCCGTGCTCTTCACGATGGTCGAGGCGGCGAGATAATTGAATTTGGCGCCTTCGAAGCGATGCGGGCCCTGGCAGCCGTCGACCGGATGGCAGCCGCCATTCTGCATCCGCAGGATCTCGGCCTCGCCCTCGTCGAATTCGTGGTTGCCGACGGAGGCAACCTCCAGCCCCATCTTCGACAGCGACTCGATGGTCGGCTCGTCATGGAACAGCGCCGACAGGAAGGGGCTCGCGCCGATCAGGTCGCCGGCGGCGACGAAGATCGAGTTCTTGCGCCCTTCGCGCAGCTCCCGCACCAGCGTCGCCATGTGCTCGGCGCCGCCCGCCGGCACGGTGATCTTCCTGGTCTTGTCGGCGGGGTCGTCGATGCGGATGCCGCCGGCGAAGGGCTGCAGATAGCCGTGGAAG
>JAKFVP010000419.1 GCA_021732175.1 Bradyrhizobium sp. | reverse complement strand
CCTTCGACATGGCCGAACCCGACCCGGTCGGGTTCGGCCATGTCGAAGGGATAGTCGGTGCCGAGCATGATATGGTCGGCACCCCAGATCTCGATCAGATGTTTCAGCTCGCGCTCGTCGAACACCACGGTGTCGAAATAGAGCATCTTCAGATATTGCGACGGCGGCTTGCTGATGTTGACGCGACAATCCTCGCGATGGGCGAAGGCATGGTCGAAGCGGCCCCAATAGGCCGGCAGA
Organism: Bradyrhizobium sp.; assembly: GCA_021732175.1. Classification (GTDB taxonomy): domain Bacteria; phylum Pseudomonadota; class Alphaproteobacteria; order Rhizobiales; family Xanthobacteraceae; genus Bradyrhizobium. The sequence goes on along the minus strand of JAKFVP010000419.1, from coordinate 8,681 downwards.
TAGCCGCCGCCATGGGCGATGCAGATCTTGAGTTTCGGAAAGCGCTCGAGATAGCCGTCGAAGATCAGTTGCCCCACACACAGCGCCGAATCCAGGGGATGGCCGATCGTGTTCGGAAAATAATGGTCCTCCATGCGGCCGACCAGGCTGGTGCCGAACGGATGCAGGAAGATGAGAAGGCCGAGCTCCTCGACACGGGCAAAGAATTTCTCAAGACCTGCGCGGGTGAGATCGGTGCCGCGCACATTGGTGCAGAGTTCGACGCCGCGGAAGCCGAGTTCGCTCACGGTGCGGTCGAGTTCAGCGACAGCCATGCCGGGATCCTGCAGCGGCACAGTGCCCATGCCCATCAGTCGATCCGGATGTTTTGCGACCATTTCGGCGATGTGGTTGTTGACGATATGGCAGCTGTCGCGCGCGACTTCCGGCGGCGCTGCATAGACGAAGTGGCCGGGATAGGGCGAGATCACCTGCATATCGATGCCGAGCCGGTCCATCTCGGCCAGCCGCGTCGGCAGATCCGTCAGCTTGGGAAAGTCGATCTTGCCGCGCTGCGGCTGAATGCTTCTGGTCAGCGCGTTGACATGCGCATTGGCATTCGGTGTCTCGCCGCCACCAGGCAGGCCGGTGGCCTTCTGCACCATCGCGTTGGCTTCGGGCACCATGCAATGACAGTGAATGTCGATGGTGCGCCATGGCCGGGCCTTGCCGGCTCGCGACGGCGCGCTGCCATGATCGGTCGCGGGGCCGCAGACTTTGCACTGGAATAGCATGGAGGGACCTTCTTCGCCGGCTTGCCGGGCTGATCGCGCTGGATGGTGCTATTTCTGCTCGAACAGCGTCGACGTCGCCGGTCCTTCGCCCATGATGAGCAGGATGGTGTCTTCGTCCTTGGCGCCGTCCCAATGCACCTGCTTGGCGTAGTGCGTGACAAAACTGCCAGCCGGCATCGGCACCGTGCCGCCTGCGGGATCGAAGTTCGGTCCCGAGCCCACCCACCAGGTGCCCTGCAGCACCACAATGAAGCGGTCGTTGGGATGCGAATGCGGCTTGCTGAAATGATTGCCCTTGGTCCACTTGTTGTAGACCATGTAGAAGCCGGGCTTGGAGGGATCGCCGAGAACGACGGCCTGCTGCGCGCCGGCAGCATTCACCGGGCCCCAGGGAATCTGCTCAGGCAGCTTGTAGGTAACGGCGGCGGGGTTGAGTTCCGCAGCGGATGCGAGGCCGAAGGTTGCAGCAAAGGCCATTCCGATCGCGGCAGTACGGCAGGGCCGGTGGGGCACCTTCATGACGTCCTCCCTGGGTGTGAGCTGCAGTTGCTCATCTCGATGCCGCGATGCTAGCCGGTCCTGCTCGGCGGGGACAAGCGGCCGTGCGCGCATGTGTGCCCGGCCGGATGCGACGGCACAACGCAGATGCAGCATGAAAAGCGCGTTTACGCCGCGCGCGGCGATGCTAGGTTGCGCTCAACCAAGAAGCGTAGAACGCAAAACCACGGGAGGGATGCGAGATGAAATATCTGCCGACACTTGCCGCAGGACTGCTTGCCGGCGCGATCGCCGTGCAGTTAACAGGGGCGGCTTCCGGCCACGGCGATGGCTGGATCAAGCTGATCGACGGCAACTACAAGGCCGCTGACTGGACCGAGGTCGGCAAGGCGAACTGGGAGTTCAAGGATGGTTCGCTGATGGCCGACAAGCTCGACGGCAAGGACCCGTCCTATCTGGTATCTAAAGACTCCTACAAGGATTTCGTGATCCAGGCCGAGTTCTGGGCCGACGACGCCGCCAACAGCGGCATCTTCATCCGCTGCGACGGGCGCGAGAAGATCGGCGCCAAGGAATGCTACGAGGTCAACATCTTCGACAAACGGCCCGATCCGACCTACGGCACCGGTGCGATTGTCGACGTCGCCAAGGTCGATCCGATGCCGAAGGCCGGCGGCAAGTGGAACACTTACGAGATCACCGCCAAGGGCTCGCAGCTCACGGTCGTGTTGAACGGCCAGAAGACGGTCGACGTGCAGGATTCAAAGCACGCCGCAGGTCCGTTTGCGCTTCAGTATGGGTCGGGCGTGATCAAGTTCCGCAAGGTCTATATCAAGGCGCTGTAGGCTCAGGCCGGTATTTCCCGAGAAGGTTCACCCGCTTCCCGCGGGTGAGCCTTTTCTTTGTGCCGCGTAGCCTCCCAATCGACGGCGGGCGCACGGGCGTTAACACAGCCTGTCAACCCTAATCGCGGTTAACGGCCGGTTCGCGGACCGGACCGGGCTGCCCGGCCGCTGCCGGTTTGCTATCAAGCAGATCAATCGGAATTTCTCTCACCAACAGCGATGGTCTGTTCATGCGTATTGCCATGATTGGTACGGGCTATGTCGGGCTGGTTTCAGGCGCCTGCTTTGCCGATATGGGCCACCAGGTCACCTGCGTCGACAAGGATGACAGCAAGATCGCAGCCCTGCGCCGCGGCGAAATCCCGATCTTCGAGCCGGGTCTCGATACGCTCGTGGCCTCCAACGTCAAGGCCAGACGTCTTGATTTCACCACCGGCCTGAAGGCGCCGGTAGCCCAAGCCGACGCGGTGTTCATCGCCGTCGGAACGCCGTCTCGTCGCGGCGACGGTCATGCCGACCTGAGCTACGTCTACGCCGCCGCGCGCGAGATCGCGGGCGCGCTCGAAGGTTTCACCGTGGTGGTCACCAAGTCGACCGTGCCCGTCGGCACCGGGGACGAAGTCGAGCGGCTTGTCTGCGAAGCCAACCCGAAGGCCGATTTCGTCGTCGCCTCCAATCCGGAATTCCTGCGCGAAGGCGCGGCGATCCGGGACTTCCAGTTTCCCGACCGCATCGTGGTGGGGACCTCGGATGACCGCGCGCAGAAGGTGCTCGGCGATATCTACAGTCCGCTCTCGCTCAATCAGGCGCCGATCATGTTCACGGCGCGGCGCACCGCGGAGCTGATCAAGTACGCCGCCAACGCCTTCCTCGCCACCAAGATCACCTTCATCAACGAGATTGCCGATCTGTCGGAGAAGGTCGGCGCCGATGTGCAGGAGGTTGCGCGCGGCATCGGCCTCGATAACCGGATCGGCTCGAAATTCCTGCATGCTGGCCCCGGCTTCGGAGGCTCGTGCTTCCCGAAGGACACCCGCGCGCTGATCAAGATCGCGCAGGACAACGACGTTCAGCTTCGCATCCTGGAGGCGGTGCAGAGCGTCAACGACAATCGCAAGCGCGCGATGTCGCGCAAGGTTGCGAACGCTGCCGGCAATCTGCGCGGCAAGACCGTCGCCGTGCTTGGGCTGACCTTCAAGCCCGATACCGACGATATGCGCGATGCGCCCTCGATTCCGCTGATCACCGGCCTGCTCGACATGGGCGCCAGGGTGCGCGCGCACGACCCCGTGGGCATGGAGCAGGCCCGCAAGGAACTGCCCGATATCGACTATTGCGACGATCCCTATGACTGCGTGAAGGGCACTGAGGCCATGGTCGTCGTCACCGAATGGGTGCAGTACCGCACCCTCGATCTCGAGCGGCTCAAGCAGGCCATGGCGCAGCCGGTCATCGTCGATCTGCGCAATGTCTTTTCTCCGGAGAAGATGGCCGAGCATGGCTTCGCGTATGACAGCGTGGGCCGGGCGCCGGTCCAGCGGCTGCGCCGCAGCACCGATCGCGAAGCGATCGCCGGCAGCGTGGCTGCCCCGGCGTTATCTTTGGCAGATCAGGATTAGACCTTGCACGACACCCGGCGTCGGCCGGGTGTCTCTGGCCAGTCCTATTTCACCGACGATGTGGTGTTGACCACCGTGGTGCTGCCCGTGCCCATGGCAAGGCCCTTGACGGTGTAGGCGTTGACGGCGGCCATCAGAGGATCGTTGACGGTCGCGGTCATGAGCCGCACATAGGTCAGGATCTTGCTGGTCTCGACCGATGATGCGTTGGATGTGAAGATGACGTCCTTGTTCCGCATCTCGAACTTCTGCGCGAGGAAGTAACCGTTCGGATCGCGCAGGTTCAGACTGTAGATGATCGGGATGACCGGTCCGCCAAACCGGGTGCAATCGACACCAAGCTGCTCGGCCACCTCACGGCGTTCGCCGCGATAGAGATAGACCGAGGCAGGATCCGCCAGATTGTCGTTAAGCCCACCGGCTTTGCCCAAGGCCTCGGCGATCGACAGCCGCCATGCGCCGAACGGAAACTGGCCTTGCTGTCCGGATGCACCGAACGCAACGAAGGTCTGCGGCTGCGTGAAGACGTAGATCGTGTCCTGCGGCCGGACAAAGATGTTGTTGGCGGGCTGCTCGAGCAGCGCTGCGAACGGCGCGGCGGCCTGGCGGCCTTCGCGCTCCAGCATGACCCAGGTATCGTATCCCGGATTCCTCGGACCGCCGGCGCGCGAAATGGCATCCAGCAGGCGTTCGCCGCTGGCGCTGGCCGGGAAGCGGGACGGCGTGCCTACTTCGCCGAGTACACTGATGGACGAAGCGCGCTGATCGACAAGGGCAACGACCGCCTGCGGTTCGAGGGCGCGGTTCTTCAGCGCGGCGACGATGGCGGCCTGCACCTGCACTGCCGTGCGGCCCTGCGCCTTGATCGGGCCGGCATAGGGGACGGTGATGTTGCCCTGGGTGTCGACCTGCTGGTTCGGAAGGGTGACGTAGTTGCCCGGCCGGACCCCGGCGTCGGCGGGGATGAACAGACCGCCGGCCGCGGCCTCGAACACGGTCACGCTGACGGTGTCGCCGACGCCGAAGCGGATTTCGCTGGGTCCCCGGCGGTCGTGGAAGGCGCGGCCGAGCCGAACAGCGTTCCGATCCAGAATGTCTTCGACGTCGCCGGTGAGCTTGACCATGACAAAGGGCAGCGATGCCGGATCGATGCGATCCATGTTGGCAAACGCGTTCGTCGGTCCTGCCGTCGGAAGCGTGGAGCAGCCGCCATGGGCCACGAGCGCCGCAAGCGCGGCGGTTCGGGCAACAATGCGCAGCCAACCGGAAAAGTCTGCTGGCACGCACGGCAGCCGTGCTTCGCCGAAGACCGGGTTTGCCTTGCGCCCGTCGCAAAAGTGTACGCCCTTTGCCACGAGAGGCTCCGGATAATTAACTAGAAACTAACCATGAAAATTCTTAAGCGGTTATGCTTAAGGACCGGTTAATTCCGTGCAATTATTGGCTTTTTCGGCGAGATGAAGAGGCCCCGCGGCGGCGCGAGAAGGGCGGGTCCGATCGAGCAGAATCGTGCCCTGAAAGCGCTGCAAAAGGGGAGCGCAGGCTACTGCCGGCGTTGCCAGCGGCGAGCCCAGCTTGACGCTTGGGGCGCTGCTCAGTCCTGGTAATAGCCGCCGGGCCGGATGCCGTTGAATGTCTCGGCATGCTTGAGCGCGACCGGGTCCGCCTTGTTCAGGACGACGCCGGCGATGCGGTCGCGAATGATCTCGGCATCGGACAGCGCGTCCAGCACGGTGTCCCGCTTGGTCGCACCCCACTCGACGACAAAGACGAACTGGTCGACGAAGCGCTCGATCATCTTGAGGTCCACCACCGACATGACCGGCGCGATCTCGATGATGATGCAGTCATAGGATTTGCGCGCCACGGCCAGCAACTGGCCCATTTCGGGCGCTCCCAGCAACTCGGCGGCATTCGGAATGCGTGACGAGGCAACGCAGGGCAGGACGTGGACGCCCGATTGCTGCCGCTTCGACACGTACCAGGGCAGCCGGCTCGGATTCTGCAGCGCCTCCAGCAGTCCTTCGCGGGCGTCGGGCGCCATGGCGGCGGACAGCTTCCTGACGTGGAAATCGCTGTCGATCAGCAGCGTGCGGGCGCCTGTCGCGGCGACCATGAGGGATGCCAGATTGGCGCCGACGGTGGTCTTTCCTTCCTTGGGAACCGAGGAGACGACGCCGATCACCTTGGCGCCGTGAACGAGGCGGTTGGCGTCGATCAACGCTTTGATGCCGCGCAGGGCCTCGGTGAAACGGGAGTAGGGCGCCTCGAGCACATATTCCTCGATCGGGCCCGACTTGGCCTCCACCATCGGCAGCACGACGCATTTCTTGCCGGTGACATGCTCGGCCGCCTTCGGGGTTCGCAGCACGTCCGCGATCCATTCGCGTCCGATGGCAGCGCCAGTGCCGAGCAGGAGACAGAGGAACAGGCTGCCGCCCATCACGGCCAGCGCCTTCTTGGAGTTCTTGGCGAGCGGCGGCGCGGCGCGCGAAATAACGCGGGCGCTCTGCACCGGGATGCTGCCGCTCTCGATCGTGTTGGTCTCTTTGAATTTCTGCAGCGTGTTGTTGTAGAGGTTGCGCAGCGTTTCCGCGGTGCTCTCGAGCTCGCGCAATTCGTTCGTTGCGTCCGATCCGCCGAACAGTTTGGCTGCGCTGGCGGCGAGCTCGGCCTCGCGCGCGGCAGCCACCTGATATTCGTTGACGTAGGCATCGGCGATACGCCGTTCCTCGGCCTGGATCGCGGCTTTCAGGTCATCGGCCTGGCGGCGCAGCTTGACGGCGATCTCATGCTGATTGCCCACGCGCAGCGTCACTTCCGCCAGCTTCGTGGTGGCCTCGCGGTACTGCGATCGCAACCTGACGAGGTCGCTGTTGTTCATGGCGAAGTTGATGACGCCTGATCTGGCGGAGTTGTTCAACGCATCGGCTCCGACGACGCTCGTGACTGCCTCCAGGGATCCTTTCTGGATGCGTTCCAGCCGGTTCTTGGCTTCGGCAGTGGCGATCTGCGCCTGGGTCAACTGCGTGTTCAGGTTTGCGCGCAACTCGGCGTTCGGCCCGCCTGCGCCGGCCTTGATGTTGTTCGCCGTCCTGAATTCCTCGAGCGCCTTGTCGGCGTCGCCGACCTGCTTCTTCAGTTCGACCAGCCGTTCCTGAAGCCAATGGCTGGCGACCTTGGTGGACTGCAGCTTGGCGTCCATGGAGGTGACGATGTAGGTGTCGGCAATGGCGTTGGCGATGTTGGCCGCCTTGAACTTGTCCTCGGATTCGAACGCAACGTTGATGACGTTGGCGACGTCCTCGCGGGTCACCGTCAGTCGCTTGACCACGGCTTCCGCGGCCGCGCGTTCGAGCGCCGCTTCCGGGTTGTCCGGCTGGCTTGCATTTGCCCCGACGGAATTCAGGAAGAACCGCTTCAGATCGCCGAAGTAGTCGGAGAGCCGCTCGCCGCCCATCTTGGGCAAGCCGACGAATTCCCTGTCATGCGCCAGCCCCAGTGCCCGCACGACCGGAACGATCACGCTGTCGGAGGAAAGAACATAAACCTGGCTGCCGATTTCGCCTTCGTCGAAGGTCGGCTGGTCCGCGATCTTGGTGGTCTGCAAATAGCGGGTCACGCTCCTGTCAACGAGGACGCGGGCCGAGCTCTTGTACGGCGTCGGGATGTAGACATAGGCGACGGCCGCCAATGCCAGTCCGATCAACAGGCCATACAGCGGAAACCGCCATCCCCTCCGCAGGGACTCGAAAATGTCCATGACGCCGATCGAAGGGCGCGCACCGGATCCTGCGGACTGGGCAGCATCGGAATATTCGGTCGCGGGCGTAAGATCTTCTGCTCTGGCGTCCATGTTGGACTCTATCCACTCAAGCGCCGACCGGTGAACCGGGGCAGCATTTCTGATTTGCAATTCTCGGGATCGCGCAGGCTTCAGTGCGATCCCGTGGGGAATATATCGTTGTTTATCTTCGATTTCTTTTCGATCGATGGCAGTGGTTAATGTCGATTAGTTAATCTTACGCATCGCAGGCGTGCTTTGTTAATGCTCGTTCGCGCTGTTCAGGAGTGTAGCAATCGAAGCCCTCCGAAGAGTATCTCAGTTCTTCGGCGTGGTTCCGTCGGGGAACGTGGTCTCGGCTGGGGGCGTTGCGAATGCGGCGCGGGCGAGCCGGGCGGCATGGGTCGGATGCAACCGCACGCTGGCGGGAACTGGCTTTCGTTTACCCTGTGGCGGGATGCCAGCCCGTGATCCCTGCCTGGCCACAACAGGCGCCGTCCAGTACCGCGCGGCTTCCATGGCCACGATCAGGAACACGACCCATAGCATTTCGAAGCCGCGCATCCACACGGTTTCGAGCGCGTTGGTGATGATGATGTGGACCGCGAGCGCCAGCACCAGCCACGCCCTGACCGGCGCACGGTCGGCGATGCGGCCGATGGCGTGGAGCGTTGCGATGATGAAGGCCAGCAGGAGCGCGTAGCCGACATAGCCCAGCTCCACGATGGTGTCGAAGTAACCGTTGTGGGCGTTCGGCATGTCCTTCACCCAGCCCGGCGCGTTGACGATGCTCGGTGCATCCGGGCCGACCAGCCAGAAGGACTGGTAACCCCATCCCAGCAGCGGCCGATGCGCGATCTCTGTCTTGATGAATTCCCAGATCACCGAGCGGCCCGTGAACGTCGGATCGCCGTACAGGATGTTCGACAGCCGATAGACGGTGACGCCAGTGACGGTCGAGAGGACGTACCATCCGACCGGAATCGACAGCAGGATGATGGCCGGCGAAAGCCGCGTCTTCCTGCGGATAAGCAGCGTCGCAAGGGCGAGGCCGGGCGCCAGAACCGTGAGTCCCATCGACGTCTTCGAGTTGCTCAGGATGAGCAGCGCGCCGGCGATGATGGCAATGATGACGCCGACAATCCGGCGCCGGCCCGGATAG
>JAKFVP010000204.1 GCA_021732175.1 Bradyrhizobium sp. | reverse complement strand
ACCCGTTCGCAAGCGCTTAAGGATCGACGACGACCCGTTCGGCGCGGTCGGCGATTACGCCGGCAGCTTCCTGCTCAAGGGCGCGGTCGAACTCTCCACCGGCTATGACACCAACCCCGGGCGCCTCGCCGTGCCGCAGGGCTCGCCGTTCTACGTCATCGCGCCGGAGTTTCTCGCCGTTTCCGACTGGGAGCGTCACGCCGTGGTCGCCGACCTCCGCGGCTCCTTCACCGGCTACGGCAACAGCCTCCAGCCGAACGCCGACGGCACGCCGCTGTCAGCGCCGCTCAACATGGACCGTCCCTTTTTCGTCGGCCACATCGATGGGCGGCTCGACGTCACCAGCGACACGCGCCTGTTGGGGCAGGGACGCCTGCTCGTCTCGACCGACAATCCCGGCAGCCCGAACGTGCAGGCGGGCCTCGCGCGCTATCCGGTCTACACCACGGTCGGCAGCACGCTTGGCATCGACCAGAATTTCAACCGCCTGCAGGTCTCCGCCGGCGCCACCGTCGACCGCACCGACTATCAATGGTCGAAGCTGACCGACGGCTCCTCGACCAGCAATGACGACCGCAACTTCACGCAATATGGCGGCATCGGCCGCGTCTCCTACGAGGTGATGCCGGCCCTGAAGCCGTTCGGCGAGGTGCAGGGCGACACCCGCGTGCATGACCAATATCTCGACCGCAACGGCTATGCACGCAACTCCAATGGCGGCTACGTCAAGGCCGGCACCTCCTTCGAGTTCACGCGGCTCCTGACCGGCGAGATCGCGGTCGGCTGGGCCGAGCGCCACTATGCCGACTCGCGCCTGCCGAACCTGCAGGGCCTGCTGACGACGGCGTCGCTGGTGTGGGCGGCGACGCCGCTGACCACGGCGAAGTATCTCTCCGACACCCAGCTGATCGAGACCACGCTGCCCGGCACCGCGGGCATCCTGGTGCGCACGCATACGTTCGAGGTCGACCACGATTTCCGCCGCTGGCTGACCGGCATCGGCCGCTTCACCTACGGCACGCTCGACTACCAGGGCAACGTGCGGCGCGACCAGACCCACTCGGTCTCCGGCGATCTCATTTACAAGATGAACCGCAACATCTGGCTGAAAGGCACGCTGCGCCGCGACTGGCTGGAATCGAACCAGCCGGGATCGAGTTCGAACTCGACGGTAGTGATGGTGGGAGTCAGGGTGCAGAACTAGTTAGATGGCGTTCCCCGGACGCAGTGCAGCGCGGAGCGGTGCACTGCTGATCCGGGGTCCATCTCCGGAGGCATGGGTCCCGGCTCTGCAGTGCGTCACTGCGCGCCGCACCGCGTCCGGGACAGGAGTGGCCTACTTCGCCAGCTCGCTCTTCCCCATCAGGAACGTGTCGATCGAGCGCGCGCAGAGGCGGCCCTCGCGGATGGCCCAGACCACCAGCGATTGGCCGCGGCGCATGTCGCCGGCCGAGAAGACTTTAGGCAGCGAGGTCTGGTAATCGTTGTAATTGGCGCGGACGTTGCCGCGCTGGTCGAGGTCGACGCCGAGCGACTTCAGCATGCCCTCGTGCACGGGGTGCACGAAGCCCATGGCGAGCAGCACGAGTTCGGCGTCGAGCTCGAACTCGGTGCCGGGCAGCGGCTTGAACTTCTCGTCGACCCTCACGCAGTGCAGCTTCTTAACCTTGCCGTCGGCGCCAGAGAATTTCTGCGTCAGCACCGCGAATTCGCGGGCGGCGCCCTCGGCCTGGCTGGAGGACGTGCGCATCTTCAGCGGCCAGTTCGGCCAGGTGAGCGCCTTGTTCTCCTGCTCGGGCGGAGCCGGCATGATCTCGAGCTGTGTCACGCTCTTCGCGCCCTGGCGGAACGAGGTGCCGATGCAGTCCGAACCGGTGTCGCCGCCGCCGATGACGACGACATGCTTGCCGCCGGCGAGGATGTCGGCCGCGCCAGTCAACGGCTCGTTGGAGACGCGGCGGTTCTGCTGCGGCAGGAAATCCATCGCAAAATGAATGCCGGCAAGGTCGCGGCCGGGGATCGCCAGATCGCGGCCCGCTTCGGCGCCGCCGGTCAGGGCGATCGCGTCGTATTCGTCGACCAGCTTCTTCGGATCAATGCCGCCATTGGCGCCGACGAACGCGCCGTAATGGAACGTCACGCCTTCGCCTTCCATCTGCGCGATGCGGCGGTCGATGATGTGCTTTTCCATCTTGAAGTCGGGAATGCCGTAGCGAAGCAGGCCGCCGGCCTTCTTGTGCTTCTCATAGACATGCACGTCGTGGCCGGCGCGCGCGAGTTGCTGCGCACAGGCCAGGCCCGCGGGGCCCGAGCCGATCACGGCGACCTTCTTGCCGGTCTTCGCAGGCGCCAGTTCCGGCTTCAGCCAGCCGTTCTCCCAGGCGCGGTCGACGATGGCGCATTCGATCGTCTTGATGGTGACCGGGTTGTCGTCGATGTTGAGCGTGCAGGAGGCCTCGCACGGCGCCGGGCAGATGCGGCCGGTGAACTCCGGAAAATTGTTGGTCGAGTGCAAATTGCGCGAGGCTTCTTCCCAGTTGCCCTGATAGACGAGGTCGTTCCAGTCGGGGATCTGGTTGTTGACCGGGCAGCCCGGCGAGCCCGGCGCCACCGAACCGGTGCCGTGGCAATAGGGGATGCCGCAATTCATGCAGCGCGCGGCCTGCTCGCGCGTGTCCTTTTCCGACAGCGGAACGACGAATTCCTTGTAGTGCTTCAGACGCTCGGCAACCGGCGTGTACTTGCGGTCGTGCCGTTCGATCTCGAGGAAACCAGTGATCTTGCCCATTTAACCCTGACGCCCTTGCATCGTTCGTTCGTACTCGTTGCTTCCCGTCATTGCGAGGAGCGAAGCGACGAAGCAATCCAGCTTACTTGTCGTGGCAAAGCTGGATTGCTTCGCTGCGCTCGCAATGACGGTGTGTTTCCGCCTGTGCCTAAGCCCCGATCGCGATCTTCGGCTCGGTGTCTGCCTTTGCTTTCATTTCGCGCAAGGCGCGGCGGTACTCGACCGGCATCACCTTGCGGAATTTGGGCAGCCACGTCTTCCAATCGCCGAGGATCTCGGCGGCGCGGCGCGAGCCCGTCAGCTTGGCATGACGGGTGATCAGCACGTGGAGCCGCTCGACATCCGACTCGAGCAAATTGGCGAACACGTCGACGCGGCCATGCGCCTCGAGGTCGCCGGAGTGATTGTAGGTGCCGGCGTTGATCATCTCTTCCGACAGCACGGGCTCGAGCTCGACCATCGAGAGATTGCACAGCCTTTCGAAGTCGCCGGCCTCATCCAGCACATAGGCGATGCCGCCGGACATGCCGGCCGCGAAGTTGCGCCCGGTCTTGCCGAGCACCACGACGATGCCGCCGGTCATGTATTCGCAGCAATGATCGCCCGCGCCCTCGACGACGGCGACGGCGCCGGAATTGCGTACGGCAAAGCGCTCGCCGGCGATACCGCGAAAATAGCACTCGCCCTCGATCGCGCCGTACATCACGGTGTTGCCGACGATGATGCTCTCCTCCGGCACGATGCCGGAATTGTGCGGGGGCTTGATGACGATGCGCCCGCCCGAGAGACCCTTGCCGACATAGTCGTTGCCTTCGCCTTCGAGCTCGAAGGTGACGCCCTGCGCCAACCAGGCGCCGAACGCCTGTCCGGACGTGCCCTTGAACTTGACGTGAATGGTGTCGAGCGGCAGGCCGGCATGGCCGTAGATCTTCGCTACCGCGCCGGAGAGCATCGCGCCCGCGCTGCGGTCGGTGTTGTTGATCTCTTCCTCGATCTTCACCGGCGCGCCGCGGTCGAGCGCGGCCTTCGCCTTCTCGATGAGGCGGCGGTCGAGCACGGCCTCCAGATGATGGTTCTGGGCCTCGGAGTGATAGATCTTCTGGCCCTTCTCTTCCTTCTGCTTCACGAACAGCTTGGAGAAGTCGAGACCCTTGGCCTTCCAGTGCGCCACCAGATTGGTCTGGTCGAGCATCTGGGTCTGGCCCACCATGTCGTTGAACTTCCTGTAGCCGAGCGCGGCCATGATCTCGCGCACTTCCTCGGCGACGAAGAAGAAGTAGTTGATGACATGCTCGGGCTGGCCGGTGAAGCGCTTGCGCAGCACCGGGTCCTGCGTCGCGACGCCGACCGGGCAGGTGTTGAGGTGACATTTGCGCATCATGATGCAGCCCGCCGCGATCAAGGGAGCGGTGGCGAAGCCGAACTCGTCGGCCCCGAGCAGCGCACCGATCACGACGTCGCGGCCGGTACGGAACCCGCCGTCGACCTGAACCACGATGCGGCTGCGCAGCCGTTCGCGCACCAGCGTCTGGTGCGTTTCGGCGAGCCCAATCTCCCACGGAGAACCGGCATGCTTGATCGAGGTCAGCGGCGAAGCGCCGGTGCCGCCCTCGAAGCCCGCGATGGTCACATGATCCGCGCGCGCCTTGGCAACGCCGGCAGCGACCGTGCCGACGCCGACCTCCGAGACGAGCTTCACCGAGACCTGGCCGTCGGGATTGACGTTCTTGAGGTCGTAGATGAGCTGGGCGAGGTCTTCGATTGAATAGATGTCATGGTGCGGCGGCGGCGAGATCAGGCCGACGCCCGGCGTCGAATGGCGCACCTTGGCGATCGTTGCGTCGACCTTGTGGCCGGGCAACTGGCCGCCTTCGCCGGGCTTGGCGCCCTGCGCCATCTTGATCTGCATCATGTCGGAGTTGACGAGATACTCCGTCGTCACGCCGAAACGGCCCGAGGCGACCTGCTTGATCGCCGAGCGCATGGAGTCGCCGTTGGCCAGCGGCTTGAAGCGGTCGGCTTCCTCACCGCCTTCGCCGGTGTTCGACTTGCCGCCGATCCGGTTCATGGCGATCGCCAAGGTGGTATGCGCCTCGCGCGAGATCGAGCCGAAGCTCATCGCACCGGTGGCGAAACGCTTGACGATGTCCTTGGCTGGCTCGACCTGGTCGAGCGGCACCGGCTTGCGCTTGTCCTCGTCGGCCGTCTTGACGCGGAACAGGCCGCGCAAGGTCACCAGCCGCTCGGACTGCTCGTTGAGGATCCTGGCGAAGGCGCGGTAGCGCTCCTGCGAGTTGCCGCGCACGGCATGCTGCAGCGTAGACACCGACTCCGCGGTCCAGGCGTGGTCCTCGCCGCGGGTGCGGAAGGCATATTCGCCGCCGACATCGAGCGCACTCTTGTAGACCTGCGCATCGCCGAACGCGTCGGCATGGCGCCGCACGGTTTCCTCGGCGATCTCGTTGAGGCCGACGCCCTCGATGCGGGTATGCGTGCCGGCAAAATACTTGGCGACGAAATCGGCCTTGAGGCCGACGGCGTCGAAGATCTGCGCGCCGCAATAGGACTGGTAGGTCGAGATGCCCATCTTGGACATCACCTTCATCAGGCCCTTGCCGATCGACTTGATGTAGCGCTTGACGATCTCGTAGTCGTCGAGCGATCCCGGCAGCTTCTCCTTCATCGCGATGATGGTTTCGAACGCCAGATACGGATTGATCGCCTCCGCGCCGTAGCCCGCCAGACACGCGAAGTGATGCACCTCGCGCGGCTCGCCGGATTCGACGACGATGCCCACCGAAGTTCGCAGACCGGTGCGGATCAGATGATGATGCACGGCGGCGCAGGCGAGCAGCGAGGGGATCGGAATCCGGTCGGTGCCGGTCATGCGGTCGGACAGGATGATGATGTTGACGCCCTCGCGCACCGCGCCTTCGGCGCGCGCGCAGAGCTCGTCGAGCACCTGCTCCATGCCGGCAGCACCGAACCCTGCATGGAAAGTCGTATCGAGGGTGCGCGACTTGAAATGGCTGTCGCCGATTTCCTCGATCGAGCGGATCTTCTCGAGGTCCGCATCGGTCAGGATCGGCTGGCGCACTTCCAGGCGCTTGGTGGAGGCTACGCCCTGCAGGTCGAACAGGTTCGGCCGCGGCCCGATGATCGAGACGAGGCTCATGACGATTTCCTCGCGGATCGGGTCGATCGGCGGGTTCGTCACTTGCGCAAAATTCTGCTTGAAATAGGTGAAGAGCTGCTTCGGCCGATCCGACAGCGCCGAGATCGGCGTGTCGTTGCCCATCGAGCCCGTCGCCTCTTCGCCGGTGGAGGCCATCGGCGTCATCAGGATAGTGATGTCTTCCTGCGAGTAGCCGAACGCCTGCTGCCGGTCGAGCAGCGGCAGGTTGGAGCGCACGCCCTTGGTCTTCGCGTCCGGAAGCTCTTCCAGCACGATCTGGGTGCGGTGCAGCCAGTCGCTGTAGGGATGGCTCTTGGCGAGCTCGGCCTTGATCTCGTCGTCGGGAATGAGGCGGCCCTGCTCGAGGTCGACGAGCAGCATCTTGCCGGGTTGCAGTCGCCACTTGGTGACGATCTGTTCCTCCGGGATCTTCAGCACGCCCATTTCGGACGCCATCACGATGCGGTCGTCGCTGGTGACGAGGTAGCGCGCGGGACGAAGCCCGTTGCGGTCCAGCGTGGCGCCGATCTGGCGGCCGTCGGTGAACGCGATCGCTGCCGGGCCGTCCCACGGCTCCATCAGCGCGGCATGATATTCGTAGAAGGCGCGGCGCTCTTCATCCATCAGGGGATTGCCGGCCCACGCTTCCGGAATCATCATCATGACCGCGTGCGGCAGCGAGTAGCCGCCCTGCACGAGGAATTCGAGCGCATTGTCGAAGCAGGCGGTGTCCGACTGTCCTTCATAGGAGATCGGCCAGAGCCGGCTGATGTCCTTGCCGAACTTTTCGGAATGCACGGAGGCCTGCCGCGCCGCCATCCAGTTGACGTTGCCGCGCAGCGTGTTGATTTCGCCGTTATGGGCGATCATCCGGTAGGGATGGGCCAGCGACCAGGCCGGGAAGGTGTTGGTCGAGAAGCGCTGGTGCACCAGGGCAAGCGCGCTCTCGAAATCCTTCTCGTGCAGGTCGGGATAGTACTTGCCGAGCTGGTCGGCGAGGAACATGCCCTTGTAGATCACGGTGCGGCAGGACAGCGACACCGGGTAATAGCCGGCGCCACCGCGGTCGCGGCGCTGATAGATCGCCTGCGAGATCGACTTGCGCAGGATGTAGAGCCGGCGCTCGAAATCGTCGGTCGTCTTGCCGATGCCGTTGCGGCCAATGAAGACCTGCATGTGATAGGGCTCGGTCGGCTTCACGGTGACGCCGAGCGAGGAATTGTCTGACGGCACGTCGCGCCAGCCGAGCAACTGAAAGCCTTCGTCGCGGATCTGGTCGGCGACGATACTCTTGATGACCTTCCGCCAGGCGGCGTCCTTCGGCATGAACAGCGCGCCGATGGCGTACTCGCCCGGCTCCGGCAGTTCGAAGCCGATCTCGGCGGCCTTGCGCTTGAAGAAGGCGTGCGGGATCTGCACGAGAATGCCTGCACCGTCGCCGGCGCGCGGGTCAGCGCCGACGGCGCCGCGATGCTCGAGATTGCAGAGGATCGACAGCGCGTCGGACACGATCTGGTGCGACTTCTTGCCCTTGATGTTGGCGATGAAGCCGACGCCGCAGGAATCCTTTTCGAGGCTGGGATCGTAAAGGCCTTCGGCCTCCGGGCGCCAGTCGAACTCGCGCACGTCGCTTTCTTCCGTGGCTTCGACCGGTTTCGAATCCGCCGCCGCCGACAGCACATCGTGGATGATGTCTTCGCGCTCGAATTCCGACCCGCTCATTTCCTCAGTCCTTCTCGATCCGCTCTACTCGTTTTTGAGCACGATCTTTTCCGAAAACCGCTCCACACTTTGCGCCAGCGCGGCCCTTCGGGTCGGGATCATGCTCTGGTGAGAACCTCACCGTCGTCCCGGCGCACCTTGGGCGTTGCGGTACCCACCGGGTCACCGCTCGTCCGCCGCGAGCCGCAATGTCTAAAATTCAGGCTTGGGCGTTCATCGTCCCCGGCGAACGCGTCTTGCCTGCACCTTATCGGCCTCCAGGGGGCCGATTTTCCGCTGCAATCCCCGTGCCGGGAAAGCACCGTAATTGGGACAGTGATACTGCCCTAAATCACAACATGCCAAATTTTTCTCTATCACACAAGCGCGCAGAAGTCCCCGGCTGCATGGGAGATCCTGCATGCCAGCGGAGACGGCCGGATGGCTTGCGGATTCGTGTCTTGGCCGCCGCGATCTTGCCCAAGGACTGCCGGAATCGGCAGAGAATCTGAGGCTGGCTAGAGAGCGAAAAACGCTCCGGGGCGTGACAGGAGCATTCGGCGATGAAGTTTTACACAGGATGGGTGCTGGCGGCAGGGCTGGCGCTGACTGCGACCGCGGCCAACGCACAAGGCTACAGGGTCTCGGATTTCGGCGGCCCCTATGTCGAGGGACCTTATCGCGGGCCCTACTACGCGCCGCCGCCCGCAGAAGTCGCCCCGCCTCCGCCGCCGCGTTACGGCTATGGCGGCGGGTACGAGGGCTATGGCCCCGGCTATGCGCCGGCCGTTCTGGTGCCGCCGCATGAGGTCTACAACATCATCCGCCAGGCCGGCTTCTCGCCGCTCGGCATCCCCCGGCAGCGCGGCTTCATCTACACCATCGCGGTGATCGACCGCGGCGGCGAGGATGGACGGCTCGTTATCGACGCCCGCTCGGGCCGCATCCTGCGCTTCGTGCCGGCCTGGCAGAACGGCGCGCCCTATGACGGCGCGTGGAATTCGTCCTACGGGCCGCGCGGTCCGCTGCCGCCGGCGCCGGACGTGCGCAGCAGCGTGAATCCACCGGCGCCGGGCGCGCGGGTGGCAACCCGCAGCGTGCCGGTGCCGAAGCCCAGTCCGCTGTCCGCCAAGCCCGCGGCTGAACCCGCAAAGCCCACGGAAGCGGCTGCCGCAAAGCCGGCACCCGAGCCGGCAAAGCCCGCGACGGAAGCAGCGAAACCTTCGCCGCAGGCACCGGCACAGCAGGCAGCCGCTTCCG
>JAKFVP010000650.1 GCA_021732175.1 Bradyrhizobium sp. | reverse complement strand
GAAGCGATCACGGAAAACATCCGACCAGGCGACGGTAAAGCCTGAGTTCGCGGGCCTGAGCGAAGAGATCGTCACGCCCTTCGCGGCGAGCACCTCCGCCCATCCGCCATCGGAGCCGAGCCGCGGCCAGCTCGCGCCGCCCAACGCCAGCACGGTTGCCGCGGCTTCGATCACGCGTGCTCCCTCCGGTGTTTGAAAAAGCAGCCGCCCCTGCGCGTCCCACCCGCTCCAGCGATGTCGGAAGCTGAACCGCACACCTTCAGCATCGAGTCGCCGCAACCAGGCGCGCAGCAAGGGCGAGGCCTTGAAGGCTTCCGGAAACACCCGCCCGCTGCTGCCGACAAACGTCGGCTGGCCCAGCGCCTCGCTCCAGGCGCGCAGCGCCTCCGGCGGAAACACTTCGATCGCAGCCGCAAGCCGCGGCATCGCCTCGCGATAGCGCGAGAGAAATGCTGGCAGCGGTTCGCTGTGCGTGAGATTGAGCCCGCCACGGCCGGCCATCAGAAATTTGCGGCCGGCTGACGGCATGGCGTCGTAGACAGTGACACTGGCGCCGCCGCGCACCAGCACCTCAGCCGCCATCAGGCCGGCGGGACCGGCGCCGATGACGGCGACGTCGCTCAGAGTTTTATCCCCGCGCGCTTGGCGGCCTGGGCGACATATTTCTGCGTCTGCTCGAACGCGCCCTCCAGCGCCTTGGCGGTCGACATGTCCGCGATCTCATTGAAATGCGCGGCGATTGCATCCGGCGTCCACTCATCTCGCGGCAGGTTGATGCCCTCGGTCTCCACGATCCGGATCACGGCAAACGAGCCGGCGCCCGCGCCCATGATGGTGCGGGTCGGCGCGTCCTCGCTCAGCATGTATTCTACCGCGGGCGTGATCGCCTCGGGGCGCATCAGCTCCAGCGCCTGCGGCGGCAACAGCTCTTCGGTCATGCGCGTCGCCGCGGTCGGCGAGATCGTGTTGATGCGTATGTTGTTCTTGCGGCCTTCCTGCGCCAGTACGTTCATCAGGCCGACGATGCCGGCCTTGGCCGCACCGTAATTGGCCTGGCCGAAATTGCCGAACAGGCCGGAGGACGAGGTGGTCAGCACGATGCGGCCGTAGTTACGCTCGCGCATGCCGTCCCACACCGCCTTGCAGCAGTAGTAGGTGCCGACGAGGTGCACGTCGATCACCTTGGCGAAATCCTGAACCTCCATCTTGCCGAACGACTTGTCGCGCAGGATGCCGGCATTCGCCACCAGCAGGTCGACACTGCCCCACTCCTTGGTGGCGCGATCCACCATCGCCTTCACTTGCGCGAAGTTCGAGACGTCGGCGCCGTCGGCCATGGCGGTGCCGCCTGCCTTGCGGATCTCCTCGACCACGGCCTCGGCCGGCGAGAGCGAACCGCCGCTGCCGTCGCGCGCGCCGCCGAAATCGTTGACCACGACCTTTGCGCCGCGGCTCGCCAGCCCCAGCGCATGCGCCCGTCCAAGCCCATTGCCCGCGCCGGTCACGATAGCGACGCGTCCGTCAAACCTGATTGCCATAACGAAGATTCCCGCTTTCCGTCATGCCCGGACCCGGGCATCCATCAAAAATGATGGCCTTTCTTAAGGGGGTGGACGGCCGGGTCAAGTCTGGCTAGCCCCCGGCAATCCATCTGCAGGAGGCGTTCTTTTGACGGATGGGCGGATCGGACCCGCGCGGCTACAGCCGGTAGTTCAGGCCCAGCCGCAAGCTATGAACGTCGAGATCGTTCCATCGGTAGGTCGCCGAACAATGAGCCGCGTTGTCGCCGCGGCAGCCCGTAGCGCCGATAGCCGAGAGCGCTGTCGCCGTGGCGCTGAAATCCTCGACACGGTAGAAAAGGTACTCACCACGCATGGTCCAATTCGACCAGACCGGCAATTCATAGCCGCCACCAGCAACCCATCCCGGCCGCGTCGTGCTGGTCTTGACCGGGAAAGCAGGTCCGACTCCGACTCCGTCGGTCAGGTTGGCCTGATAATCGATCCCGGCGAGAGCCGCACCGGCGGTGACATAGACCATTCCGGTTCCCCAGGTGTGGCCGAGACGACCCCGCAAACTGGCGAGCCAAGCGACATCCTGTTTGAGGAAGCTTCCCGCAGAGAACTGCGGACCTGCGGGGAAGCAACCCGAGGCGTTCTGAGGACAGAACGGAGGCTGCGCATGGAAAGCCCGGATTCCGGTACCCGAGATGTCCGCCTCAATTCCCGCAATCCAGTTCGCGACCTGCCGGTTGTATCCGACCTGCCCGCCGAACAGCGGACCGTCGTCATTCAGGCTGTATGTATTGGGGCCGAGGAAGAACCCCTGCGGCCTGTCGATCGCGGTAGTGAGCAAGCCACTGCTGCGCCCGAAAGCCCAGCCGCCATGCACGCCGGCGTAAAAGCCGGTCCAGTCTTTTGCAACCGGTGCCGGCATCGACATCGACGCCTGCGCGGAGGCGACGCCGCCCCATCGGTAGTTCAAACCGAGGCGAACGGCGTGAATTGAAAGGTCGCCCCACTGGTAAGTCGTCAAGCAAGCGGGGCATGTCGCGCCGATCCCGGCCGACACCGTTCGCGCGGCCGCGCTCGCGCCGCCGAAGTTGTAGTAGAGATACTCGCCGCGCAGCGACCAGTTGGACATGACCGCCCATTCGTAGCCGCCACCGACCGTCCATCCCGAGCGCGTAGCGTTGAAGTTGGCCGGCAGCGAGCAACCGTAGCCACCGCACGGATCCAGCCCCTCGGTGGTGTTCGCCCGGTAGTCGATATTGGCCCACGCGGCGCCGCCGGTCGCGTAAAGGAACCCCGGCCCCCAAACATAGCCGAGACGGCCCCGCGCGGTGGCAAGCCAATTGACATCCTGACGCATGAAACTTTCGGCGCCGGTCAGCAAGGTGCCCGCCCCGGTCAGTCGGAACGGCACCCGGCTCTCAAGACCGCTGATGCCTGTACCTGAAATGTCGGCTTCGACACCCAGCACCCAATTGCCGGCCTGCCAGTTATAGCCAAGCTGGCCTCCGAACAGCGGACCGTTCCCTTTCAGATCGAAGCTGGCCGGAGCAAAGAAAGGCACCGCGCCGATATCGGTGCGGGATGTCGAGCCGGCATCGCCAAATCCCCACCCGGTGTGGACGCCCACATAAAACCCGGTCCAACCCGGCGCAACCGCGACCGGCCGTGCCTTCACCGGCATGTCCGCAGCGTGCGCCGTGAATGCGGTCAACAGTAGACCGCATGCGATCATCATTCCGGCGATTGACCGAAAGAGCATTGCAACCGTCCCCGCAAATCACGGTACCAAACCGATTCCATGCACGGGAGGCGGATGACTCGCAATCTCTCGACGGGTGATGCGGTTCCGATTGCCCAGATTGTGATGCATTAGCGCAACAACCGCGACGTTCCGACACATCACGGCGAGTCGTTTTCTGGATATTCCGAGGTTGATGTCTCAGCGCGGGCACCGGCCTACGCGAAATAGATCAACCCCAGCCAGTCGGCGACGATCGCCGGTTTCTCCTCGCCCTCGATCTCGACGGTGACATTGGTGCGGCTTTGCAGCTCCTTCGGCTTGCGCAGTTTCGCTTCCGTCAGCACGAAGCGGCCGCGCACGCGCGAGCCGGCGCGTACCGGCGAGATGAAGCGCAGCTTGTCGAAGCCGTAATTGACCCCCATCGTGGTGCCCTGGATCACCGGCATCACCTCGTAGGACATGATCGACATCAGCGACATAGTCAGGAAGCCGTGTGCCACGGTGTTGCCGAACGCAGTCTCCTTCTTCGCTCGCTCGGGGTCGACATGGATGAACTGGTGATCCTCGATCACATCGGCATAGACATTGATCCGGCTCTGGTCGACGAGGTGCCAGGAGGACACGCCGACCTCCTTGCCGACCATGCCCTGATAGGTCTCCAGCGTAACCGGCGGCTTCTTCCAGACTTCGTTCATTATTGGCTCGTTTCCGTTCACGCAGGTACTGTCGCGCTACTGACGGGAGATGCCGGCCTTGCCCGAGCGCAGCACGAACTTCTGCACCTTGCCCGTTGCCGTCTTCGGCAACTCTTCGACGAAGCTGACCCATTGCGGCGTCTTGAAATGCGCGAGCGTGTTGCGCACATGCAGCTTCAGTTCGTCTTCCGAGGTCTTGCCGCCCTGCCGCAGTACCACGAAGGCGTGCGGCGACTCGCCCCAGCGCTCGTGCGGCATGCCGACCACGGCCACCTCCTGCACTGCAGGGTGCCGCAGCAGGCAACCTTCGATCTCGACCGACGAAATATTCTCGCCGCCGGAGATGATCACGTCCTTGAAGCGGTCGCGTATCTCGACGTAGCCGTCGGGATGAACGACCGCCGCGTCGCCCGAATGGAACCAGCCGCCCTTCATCGCGATGTTGGTCGCCTCGGGATCGTTGTAGTAGCCCTTCATGACGACGTTGCCGCGGACCGTGATTTCACCGAGCGTCTGACCGTCGCGGGGCACCTCCTTGCCATGCTCGTCCACCACCTTCAGCTCGCCCGAGCTCACCAGCTCGACGCCCTGGCGCGCCTTGATCTGCGCCCGCTCCTGCAGCGACAGGGATTCGTGCTCCGGCAACGGCTCGCAGAAGGTGATCAGCGGTGTCGTCTCGGTCAGCCCGTAGACGTGCGTCAGCTCCCAGCCGAGTTCGCGCTCGATCAGCTCGATGGTCGCCGCCGCCGGCGGCGCTCCGGCAGTGAACAGGCGGACGCCGCGCGGCGCGCCGGCCCGCACCTCCGCGGGAGCGTTCGCGATGCTGATCAGCACGGTCGGCGCCGCGCAGAACATGGTGATCCGCTCGTCCTTGATCGTCTGATAGATCATGGCCGGCTCGACGCGGCGGAGGCAAACGTGCGTCATGCCGCGCGCGGTGTTGATCCATGTGAAGGTCCAGCCGTTGGCGTGAAACATCGGCAGGGTCCACAGATAGCGGTCCGCGGGCGTCAAATGATGGTGCACGAGCGTTCCCATCACGTTGAGATAGGCGTTGCGATGGGTGATCATCACACCCTTGGGCCGCGCCGTCGTGCCGCTGGTGTAGTTGATCGTGAGCAGATCGCCCTCGGCAATATCAGGCCTGGCGAACTCCGGCCCTTGCTTCTTCAAAGCGGCTTCGTAATCGATCCAGCCCGGACCTGCACCTTCAAGTGCAACGAAGTGCTCGACGCCTTTGAGCCTGGGACGAATGCGCTCCACGGCTTCGATATAGTCGCTGTGCGCGCATACGACCTTCGCGCCGCAGTGGTTGATGATGTATTCGAAATCGTCGGAAAGCAGGCGATAGTTAATGGGCACCAGCACCGCCCCGATCTGCGGCACGGCGTAGTAGCCCTCGAGATGCGAGTGCGTATTGGGCGCGATATAGGCGACACGGTCACCCTTCCCGACGCCCATTTTCTGCAGGCACGCAGACCAGCGGTCGCAGCGATCGAGAAATTGCTCGTAGGTCAGCCGAAGGTCACCGTCGACGACCGCCTCCCGGCTGCCATAGAGCCGGCGCGCGCGACGCGCAAATTCCATGGGCGTGAGAGGGATTTCCATTGGACGTTCTCCTCCTTTCGGTCCGGCGGCGAGTTACCGGTGGCTGAGCGTCGTCATCAAGCTTTCCCGGCAAGACCCCTAACGTGCTGGATAATTCCGGAAAAGTCGACCCCGCCATTCCCCGCGGTTTCGAACGCCTTGTAGAGCTCCTGGGCATGTTTGCCGAGCGGCGTCGCCGCCCCCGCCGCCTTGGCCGCATCCTGCGCCAGGGTCAGGTCCTTCACCATCAGCGCCGTTGCAAAGCCCGGCTTGTAGTCGTTGTTTGCAGGCGACGTCGGCACCGGACCCGGCACCGGGCAATAGCTCGTCACGGCCCAGCACTGGCCCGACGAAGTCGACACCACGTCGAACACGGCCTGATGCGACAAGCCGAGCTTTTCGGCGAGCGCAAAGGCTTCACCGGCCGCGATCATGGAGATAGCCAGCACCATGTTGTTGCAGATCTTGACGCCCTGCCCCGCGCCGGCGCCGCCGCAATGCACGATCTTCTTGCCCATTTTCTCGAGGATCGGCTTGGCCGCCGCAAACGACTTGTCGTCGCCGCCGCACATGAAGGTCAGCGTCGCGCCCTTCGCACCGCCGGTGCCGCCGGAAACGGGCGCGTCGACCGAACCCATGCCGTGCTTCGCCGCCAGCGCATGCGCCTGCTTGGAGCTTTCGACGTCGATGGTGGAGCAGTCGATGATCAGTGCGCCCTTGTTCATGGCGGGCACGACCTCGTTCCAGACGCCGAGCACATGCTTGCCGGCCGGCAGCATGGTGATGACGACTTCAGCGCCCTTCACCGCCGCCACCGCACTCTCCCCGATGACGGCGCCATCGGCCTTGGCCTGATCGCGTGCGGCCGCGACCAGATCGAACGCGGTCACCTTGTGGCCGGCCTTGACCAGATTGGCCACCATCGGTCCGCCCATGTTGCCAAGGCCGATGAACGCAATGTTTGCCATGTCGTGTTTCCTCCGGCTTTCGCTTTTCTTGAATTAGTGAAACTTCAGTTCGTCCGCGCCGATCTCGGCAAAGTAAGGCGCGATCATTTCCGGCGTCACGTCCTCGATATCAGGCGGCGACCACTTTGGATTGCGGTCCTTGTCGATCACGGCCGCGCGCACGCCCTCGCGGAAATCGTCGCTGGCAAAGACCTGCAGCGCCGCGCGATATTCCCGCACCAGACATTCTTCCAGCGATTTTGCATTACGCGCCAGCCGCAGCAATTTCAGCGTCACCACCATGCCGCGCGGCGATTTTTCGGAAAGCGCTTTCAGCGTCGCCTGTGCCGGCTCCGAGCCGTCGGCTTTCAAGGCGGCGATAATGTCCTGCATACGGTCGTAGCCGAACCATTTGTCGATGGACGACTGCATTGCCGCCACCGGGCCCGATTTCTCTCCGGTGGCAAAACCGTCGATCAGCTTCGTCACGTCGGCTTCCGTCGCGCCAGCGCGCATCTTGGTCAGCGCATCGCGCAACGCTGGCCATTTGGCCGAGGGCACCACCGCATCGGCAAACCCGGAATAGATCGCGTCCGGCCCGTTCATGGTCTGCCCGGTGAGGCCAAAGTAAGTGCCGATCTCGCCGGGCGAATGCGACAGCAGCCAGGTGCCGCCGACATCCGGGAAGAAGCCGAGGCCCACTTCGGGCATCGCGAGTTTTGTCTTCTCCGTCACCACACGGTGCGCGGAGTGTGCCGACAGGCCGACGCCGCCGCCCATCACGAGGCCATCCATGAACGCGACATACGGCTTCGGATACTTCGCGATCCGCGCGTTCATGATGTATTCCTGACGCCAGAATACCTTGCCGAGATCGCCGCCGACCTTGGAGCTTTCCCAGAGGCCGCGGATATCGCCACCCGCACACAGCCCGCGCTCGCCGGCGCCTTCCAGCACCACGACAGCGACGGCGGGATCGTTCTCGAACTGATCCAGCGCCGCGTCGATGCCAAGCGACATCTCTAGTGTCATGGCATTGATCGCCTTCGGCCGGTTGAGCCGGATGATGCCGGCAGAATCCTCGCGCCGTACGATCAGATCGGGTTCGGCCGCAACGGCCGCCGCCTGGCTCATCGCCCGCCCTCGATCAGCTTGCGCGATACGATCAGCCGCATGATTTCGTTGGTCCCTTCCAGGATCTGGTGCACGCGCAAATCGCGCACGATTTTTTCGATGCCGTATTCGCTGAGATACCCGTAGCCGCCATGCAGCTGCAGCGCCTGGTTGGCGACGTCGAATCCCACGTCGGTGCCGAAGCGCTTGGCCATCGCGCACAGCATCGTGGCGTCCGGATCCTTGCGGTCGAGCGCCGCCGCCGCACGCCACAGGAAGGTCCGCGCCGCCTCCAGCTCGGTCGCCATATCTGCGAGACGGAACTGCAACGCTTGGAATTCGTCGAGCCGTTTCCCAAACGCCTTCCGCTCCTTCATGTAAGCTAGCGATTTGTCGAGCGCGCTTTGCGCGCCGCCGAGCGAACAAGCCGCGATGTTAAGGCGGCCGCCATCGAGGCCTGCCATCGCGATCTTGAAGCCAATGCCTTCATCGCCGAGGCGATTTTCGACGGGAATGCGCGCATTCTCGAAAATCACAGCGCGGGTCGGCTGCGCGTTCCAGCCCATCTTGCGCTCGTTGGCGCCGAACGAGACACCCGGCGTCTTGCCGTCGAGGACAACGGTCGAAACGCCGCCGGGACCATCGCCGCCGGTGCGCACCATTGCGACCAAAAGGTCGGTGCCGCCCGCGCCCGAGATGAACTGCTTCTGCCCGTTCAGCACGTAATGATCGCCTTCGCGCACCGCGCGGGTGCGCAGCGCCGCGGCATCCGAGCCCGCGCCCGGCTCGGTCAGGCAGTAGCTGGCGAGCAACTCCATGGTGCAGAGTTTTGGCAGCCACTTGCGGCGCTGGGTGTCGTTGCCGTAGGCATCGATCATCCAGGACGCCATGTTGTGGATCGAGATGAACGCTGAGGTGGTCGGACAGCCCGTCGCCAGCGCCTCGAAGATCAGCGCCGCATCGAACCGCGTCATGGCGGAGCCGCCGACATCGTCCTTGATGTAGATGCCGCCCATGCCAAGGCTCGCCGCCTCGCGCATCACGTCGACGGGGAAATGCTTTTCCTCGTCCCAGCGCAGCGCATGCGGCGCGATCTTCTCGGCGGCGAAGTCGCGCGCCATGTCGCGAACCGCCGCCTGATCGTCATTGAGAGCGAACTGCATGCCTGGCTGCTTGTCCCTGTCGTCATTGCGAGGAGCGAAGCGACGGGCGTGTAAGTTTTTCGAGCGGCCGCCGCGGATTGCAAGGTACTGTATTGGAGCTGGGTGGTGGGGTGGTTGGCATCAAGCGGCCTTCAGGACGCGTCGGCTGAGCGCCCACATCATGTTGTGAG
>JAKFVP010000118.1 GCA_021732175.1 Bradyrhizobium sp. | reverse complement strand
CTCCAGTTCGGTCGATGCCGAGGACACGGTCTCGACGATCTCGCCGACCGCACCCTCGAACTGGTCGGCAAGCTTGACCATCTCGGCCTTGCGCTGCTGTGCCGCGATCTCGTCCTGCCGGTGTTTGGCTTCGGCCTCGTCGCGCGCCTTCTGCTCGGAGACGACCTTGAACTTTTCAACGGCGCCGGCGACCTGACCGAGTTCGTCCTTGCGGCCGAGGCCCGGCAATACGACAGCAAAGTTTCCGTCGGCCAGTTCTTCCATCGACTTGCTCAGGGCCCGCATCGGACGGCCGATGGTGAGGAACGAGAAGGCCCAGGTTCCGATCAGGAGCAGGACGGTGCACCCGGCGACGACCTCGGAAATCCGTTCGGCGGCGGCCGTCTCCTGCGCGGCCTCGGCGATGACTTCGTTGACCCTTTGCTTGGCAAAGTCGGCGATCTGGTTGGAAAGCGCCTCGATCTCGGCCGCAATCGGCAACGTCACCTCCCGAGCGATGCGGTTTGCCTCGTCGTTGAGCTTGGCAACCTTGTCCGCAGAATCCGCCGCTGCACCCGCGCGCAGGGAAATGATTTCCTTGCGAACCGCTGCGATCTGCTGCCCGCCGTTCGAATAGTCCTGTGCCCTCGTCTTCAGCTTCTCGATACGGGCGCGGTTTTCCGCCGAATGCGACAACCGGATCATTTCGTCGGCGAATTTGTTCAGCGACGCCTGGCGCGCCGCCACATATTCGTTTGCCTTTTGCAGGTCCGCGGCCGAGTTCGCCAGCCTGATGTCGCGCAGCCCCGTCTGCATGCCAAGAATGGACGCCTTGGCGTCGACCGCATCTCGCGCGATGGTCTGCTGATCGTTCTTGTTGGCATCGAGCGCGCGGGCCGTTGCATTGGCATGCAACTGGCTCCACAGCATGCCGCCAACGAGCAGCACGGCGAGAGCGGAAGTAGCTCCGAGTTTGACGCCGATGGAAAGGTTCAACACGAGATTATAGATGCGTGACATGGGGTGCCGTCCCGGAAAAGCTGTTTGAAAATCGATGAGACCGCTGACATTGGTCGCGCTCCCGCCGTGGGCAGGTCGCGACTCAGCAATGCCGGGCCAAATCCGGACGAACCGCTTCGCTGCGAACGAAGGGCACCTGTGGCATTCGCCACAGAGCGGCATCTACGATTCGCAAAGTTCCATGGCACTGGTTAATTTGAAACTAACCCTGAAACGCCTGCTTTGCAGCATTTTCACGCGTAAATTTCAGTTCAAGCAGCCAACTACTTCAGATCATCATTCTCCATACTGCGCCGGGCGCCCGGAAGAACCAGGAAATACCTTGCAACATGCGCGCTGAAAAAAAGCCCGGCCGGGAGGCCGGGCTGTTTGTCTTGCAAGGTGCGCGACGATCAGGCCGCGCGCACGCTGGTGAGGAATTTCGAGACCTCTGCCTTGAGGCGCGTGCTGTCCCCCGACAGCATCCTGGCCGCTGACAGCACCTGCGAGGACGCAGAGCCGGTTTCGGTAGCGCCACGCTGCACATCGGTGATGTTGGAGGAGACCTGCATGGTGCCTTGCGCGGCCTGCTGAACGTTGCGCGAGATCTCCTGGGTCGCAGCGCCCTGCTCTTCCACCGCAGCCGCAATGGTCGAGGAAATCTCCGACAGCCGCTCGATGGTGCCGCTGATCTCCTTGATCGCGTTCACCGACTCGTTGGTGGCCGCCTGGATGCCGGAAATCTGCGTGCTGATCTCGCCGGTCGCTTTCGCGGTCTGCTCGGCCAGCGCCTTCACTTCGGAGGCGACGACGGCAAAGCCGCGGCCGGCTTCGCCCGCCCGCGCCGCCTCGATGGTGGCGTTGAGCGCCAGCAAATTGGTCTGGCCGGCGATGGTGTTGATCAGCTCGACCACGTCGCCGATGCGGCTTGCCGCCTTCGACAATTCGCTGACGCGGTCGTTGGTGGTGCGGGCCTGGCCGACGGCGTCCGTCGCCATCCGCGCCGATTCCTGCACCTGGCGGCTGATCTCGGTGACCGAGGACGACAGCTCCTCGGTGGCAGAAGCCACCGACTGCACGTTGGTCGAGGCTTCCTCGGAAGCCGCAGCAACCGTGGTCGCCAGCTCCTTCGAGCGCTCGGCGGTACTCGACAGCGTGCCGGCAGAGGATTCGAGCTGGCTCGATGCCGAGGAGACGGTGTTGACGATCTCGCCGATCATCGACTCGAACTCCTGGGTGATGTTGTCGACGCGGCGGCCGCGCTCGATCTTGGCTTCGGCGTCGGCGGCGGCGGCCTCGTCAGCCGCCTTCTTGGCGATCAGCGCGTCCTTGAACACCTGCAGCGTGTCAGCCATGGCGCCGATTTCGGTCTTCTCGCCCTGATGCGGAACGTCAGCGGTCAGGTCGCCCTGACCCAGCGCCTGCATCGGCTTGACGATCGAGTTGATGCCGCTGGAGATGTCGCGCACGAGGACGAAGCTGATCGCGGCGCCGGCCACCACGGCTGTGCCGAGGATGATGGCAACCAGGAGGAAGGCCGTGGAATAGCTGTCGGCCGCGTCCTGGGCGGCCTTGTCGGCGCCGGCATTGTTGAGGTCGATGTCCTTCTTCAGGACGGCGTCGGCCTCGAGGCCGATCTTGTTGACCACCTTGGTATTGAGGTCCTGGGCTTCTTTCGGGAACTTGCCGGCCTCCTTGCGTGACAGGGCCATGACGTCCTCGGTGCCCTTCTTGTATTTCTCCCAGAGATCGGTCCATTCCCTGTAAAGCGCACGTTCCTCCGGCGAGGTGATCATCGGCTCATACTGCGCGCGAATCTTCATGTTGGACTCGATCACGGTCGCAAGCGTCTTTTCCATCGCCAGCTTCTCTTCCATCGTTTCGCTCAGCATGTGCTGACGAATGACGTTGCGATAGGTGATGACGCCGGCGCGCAGATCGCCGAGCACGCGGACGCTGGGCATCCAGTTGGTCGTGATGTCCACCGTATTGGCGTTGATCGCGCGCATGTTCTTGACCGCAAGCAGGCCCATGCCGGTCAGGGCGAGGAGCAGGAGCGCAACGACGGCGATGATTTTGGAACGGATCGAGAATTTGGAGAGCATGGCGGGAAGCTTTTCTTTGTTGGCGCTTGCTTCAATGAACTCAACAGGCGGGCAATCGCAGGAATGCCCAAAGCCTTCATGCCCATTAACCCCTGAGGTTGTATTAATACGGGTGCCCCGTAGGACTACGTGCGGGCAACGCGCGCATCCGAGAAAGATGCACGCGAAATTCAGCGCATCAGTGCGAGCGCGTCGGAAAAAAACGTCGGGCCGCCGAAGTTGCCCGATTTCAGGGCAAGCAACATCTCAGCGTCTTTGGCGCCGACGGAACGCAAAACCGGCACTCCTGCAGCGATTTCCTCGCCAACGAGGAATCCGGGAATGCGCAGGCGGTCAACGACAGCGCCTGAAGTTTCACCACCGGCGACGATCAGCCGGCGCACGCCGGCGACCGTCAGACCTTCGGCGATATCGGCCATCGCCTGCTCGATGGCATGTCCTGCATGATTGCGGCCATGACGGGATTGCAGAGCTGCGACTTCTTCCGGCGTGGCGCTGCTGGCGATCAGGACCGGACCGGAATTGATTCGCTCGGCGGCCCAGGCGACGGCGCGGCGCGCTTCCTCTTTGCCGGCGATGACGCGATCGGTATCGAGATGCAGCACGGGCATGATGCGTTCGGCGTTCGCGATCTGCTGCAAGGTTGCCTGCGAGCAGCTACCGGCGAGGCACGCTGCGGGCCCGCCGACCGCAGCGCCCGAGGCGGCACCCGACGCGGCCCTGACCTTGCCCGATTTGACCAACGCCCGTGCGATCCCGAGCCCGATGCCGGAGGCGCCGACCGAAAGCCGATGGCCAGCCGCGACAGCGCCGATGATTTCGAGGTCGCTGTCGAAGACGGCATCGACGATTGCGGCACCGACGCCCTGGCCGGCCAATTCCCCCAGCCGTGCACGAACGGCATCAGCGCCTCGCGTGAGCGTTGCAAGATTGACCAGTCCCACTTTGGTCTGGCTCTGCCGCGCCAGCACCCGCACCAGATTGGCATCGTGCATCGGGTTGAGCGGGTGATCCTTTAGCGGGCTCTCGTTCAACGGCACGAGGCCGACGAACAGATTGCCTTGATAGACGGTGCGGCCGGCTTCCGGGAAGGCCGGCGTCACCAGCACGATCGTCTCGCCGCAATCCGCGCGCAGCGCGTCCATCACGGGGCCGATATTGCCGGCGTCGGTGGAATCGAAGGTCGAGCAGATCTTGAACAGGACATGCGAGGCGCCGCGGCTGCGCAGCCATTTCTCCGCATCGCGCGAGCGCGCCACCGCTTCGCCCGCCTCGATTGATCGGCTCTTCAGGGAAACGACGACGGCGTCGACCTCGGGCAGGTCGAGGTCGCCGGAGGGCACGCCGATGGTCTGCACCGTGCGCAGGCCCTGGCGCGTCAGCGTGTTGGCGAGATCGGAGGCGCCAGTGTAGTCGTCGGCGATGCAACCAAGGGCCAGGGTCACGCCTTCACCTCCGCATACGGCTTGAACCAGCCAAGCCCGTCGACGGTCTTGCCGCGCGGATTGTATTCGCAGCCGACAAAGCCGCCATAGCCGAGCCGGTCGAGCTCGGCGAACAGGAATGGATAATTGAGCTCCTCGCCGTCGGGCTCGTTGCGCGAGGGAATGCTAGCGATCTGGATGTGGCCGACGACAGGCATCATCTGGCGCAGCCGCATGGTGACGTCGCCGTGGATGATCTGGCAGTGATAGATGTCGAACTGAAGCTTCAGATTGGGAATCTTCAGCTCGTTGATCAGATCATAGGCAAAAGTGAAATCGTTGAGGAAATAGCCGGGCACGTTGCGCGCATTGATCGGCTCGATCACCACGTCAAGCCCGTGCGGCCCGAAGAACTCGGCGGCGGTCGCCACCGATTTGTAGAAGGCTTCGACCGCCTTGGCGTCGGAACGACTGGCGATACCCGCCATCAGATGCACGCGCTTGACGCCGGTCGCCTGCGCATAGGGCAGCGCGGTGCCAAAACTCTTCTTGAGGTCCTCGAAGCGCGCCGGCAGCGCGGCAAATCCTTTCTCGCCGGCGTCCCAATTGCCGGGCGGCAGATTGAACAGCGCCTGGGTGAGGCCGTTGGCCTTGAGCCGCTTGCCGACTTCCTCGGCCGGATGATCGTAGGGAAACAGGAATTCGACCGCCGTGAAGCCTGCTTTCGCGGCCGCCTCGAAGCGGTCGAGGAACGGCACGTCGGTGAACATCATGGAAAGATTGGCGGCGAAACGGGGCATCTTCTGACCTCTTACTTGTCGCCCGGCAGTTTAGTGCCGGTTACTCGTGCGTACATGCGTGCGACCGACGCATCGTCGTCGCGGCCCATGCCGGCGGCCGATGTCATCAAAAACATCTGCAGCGCGGCGGCCGATACCGGCACCGGGAAGCGCGCATTGCGCGCCATGTCCTGGATGATGCCGAGGTCCTTGACGAAGATTTCCACCGCGCTGCGCGGGGTGTAGTCGCCGTCGAGGACATGCGGCATGCGGTTCTCGAACATCCAGGAATTTCCGGCGGATGCGGTGATCACTTCATACACTTTGCGAATATCCAGGCCCTGCCTGGCGGCAAACGCCATCGCTTCGGACGCGGCGGCGATATGCACGCCGGCAAGGAGCTGGTTGATCATCTTGAAGGCCGCGCCCTGGCCCGCGGCATCGCCGAGCTCATAGAGCTTTGCCGCCATCGCATCGAGTGCGGGCCGGGCTTTGGCGAAAGCCGCCGGCGAGCCGGAAGCGAGGATCGTGAGCTCGCCTTGCGCCGCGCGCTGCGCGCCGCCGGAGATCGGTGCGTCCAGATAGTGCCGGCCGGTGGCCTCCAACTGTTTTGCCAGACGCCGCGCCACATCGGGGTCCATGGTGGCGGAGGAGATGAACACGGAGCCCTTCGCCAAGGTCTCGGCAACACCGCCGGCGCCGAACAGGATAGTCTCGGTCTGCGCGGCATTGACGACCACGCTGACGACGACGTCGGCCGCCTTGGCAGCCTCGGCCGGTGTCTTGGCGCCCTTGCCGCCGTCGGCGACAAAGCGGGCGACGCTGTCGGCCGAGACGTCGCAGCCGGTCACCTCGAAGCCGGCGCGGCGCAGCGAGGTGGCCATACCGAACCCCATCGAGCCCAGCCCAATCACGGCCATGCGCGGTTTTGCGGATTCTGACATGCGGCGTTTCCTTCGCGTTTCCTTCGCGCTTCCTTGGCGCTTCCCTGCCGCAATCGTTGCGGCTTGCCTTCTGCCTAACACGGCTTGGCCGCGCTGCCAAAGCGTGAGACAAGGCGCAATCGAGCATGATCCGGATCATTCCCTCAGGGAACGCACGATGAGCGACGCAAAAATCCGCGAGGATATCTGCCGGTTCGGCCGCTCGCTGTTCGAGCGCGGGCTGACACCGGGCTCGTCTGGCAATATCAGCGTCAAACTCCCCGATGGCGGCTGGCTGGTGACCCCGACCAATGCTTCGCTCGGCTTCCTCGATCCGGCGCGGCTGTCGCGCCTCGGCCCCGACGGGCGCCTGCTCTCGGGCGATGCGCCGACGAAGGAGGTGCCGCTGCACAGCGCGCTCTACCAGACGCGCGGTTCGGCCGGCGCGATCGTGCATCTGCACTCCACGCATTCGGTGGCGCTGTCGATGCTGCCGGAGATCGACCCGCGCGCCGCACTGCCGCCGATGACGGCCTATTATGTCATGAAATGCGGCCAGACCGCGCTCGTGCCCTATTACCGGCCCGGCGATCCCGCGGTTGCCGACGCCATCAAGGGCCTGGCGGGGAAATATTCATCGGTGCTGCTCGCCAATCACGGCCCGGTCGTGTCAGGCGACACGCTGGAGGCTGCGGTGTTCGCGACAGAAGAGCTGGAGGAGACGGCGAAGCTCTATCTGCTGCTGCGCGGGATGAATCCGAGATATCTGTCGCCCGAGCAGGTGGCGGATTTGACAAAAGTGTTCGGGCTAACGCTGCCGGAGCACGGGCATTAGCATTCGTAGGATGGGTAGAGCGTCAGCGAAACCCATCATGAGCAAGGCAAGGAGCTGATGGGTTTCGCTTCGCTCTACCCATCCTACGGCATCACAATCCCAGATACGCCTTGCGCACGTCCGGATTGAATCTGATCTCCGCCGCAGGGCCCTGCATCAACACGCGGCCGGTTTGCAGGATGTAGGCGCGGTCGGCGATCTCCAGACACTCAGCCATCCGCTGCTCGACGATCAGCACGGTAAGCCCGGTGTCGCGGATACGCTTCACCGCCTGGAAAATCTCGTCGACCAGCTTTGGCATGATGCCCTGCGACGGCTCGTCCAGCATCAACAGGCGCGGCCGCGTCATCAGCGCGCGGCCGATCGCAAGCATCTGCTGCTCGCCGCCGGACAGCGTTTCGGCGCGCTGGTCGAGGCGTTCGGAGAGCCGCGGGAACAGGTTGAAGACGAGGTCGAGCGGCGCCTCGCGGTCGACCTTGCCGCGGAACAGATAGCTGCCGAGCCGAAGATTGTCGCGCACCGACAGGCGCGGAAACAGCCGGCGGTTTTCCGGCACATAGGCGATGCCATGCGAGGTGATGATATGCTGCGCCATGCCGTCGATGCGCGCGCCGTCGAAGCTGACGGTGCCCGAACGCGGGCGCTCGGCGCCGGCGATGGATTTGAGCAGCGTCGACTTGCCCGCGCCGTTGGCGCCGGCAACACAAACGATCTCGCCCTTCTCAACCTCGATCGAAACCGAAGAGATCGCCACCAGCCCCTGATAGGCGGTCGTGACTTCATGCACCCTGAGCATGACGATCTCCAAGATAGGCCGTGATCACCTTCGGGTCGCGCACGATCTCGGCGGGCTTGCCCTGCACCAGCACCTTGCCGAGATCGAGCACGATGGCGCGGTCGACCAGCGGCATCACGATCTCCATGACATGCTCGACCATCAGCACGGTGACGCCGGCATCGCGCACCTTGCGCACCAGCTCGACGCCGGTCTTGGCCTCGACCGGCGTCAAGCCGGTGAGCACTTCGTCGAGCAGCAGCAGCTTCGGCTCGGTCGCAAGCGCGCGGGCGACCTCGAGCCGGCGTTTTTCGGAAGGGACGAGATCGCTGGCGAGCACGTCTGCGCGCGGGCCGAGGCCGCAGAATTCCAGCACCTCATGCGCCTTGCGGCGGGCATCGCGTATCACGGTCGTGCGCACCAGCGCACCGACGATGACGTTGTCGATCACGGTCATGGTCTCAAAACTCTTGACGACCTGGAAGGTGCGGCCGATGCCGCGATGGCAACGCTCCGCCGCCGGCAAT
The DNA here is from genome assembly GCA_021732175.1 of Bradyrhizobium sp. Taxonomy (GTDB): domain Bacteria; phylum Pseudomonadota; class Alphaproteobacteria; order Rhizobiales; family Xanthobacteraceae; genus Bradyrhizobium. The sequence continues at coordinate 692 of JAKFVP010000118.1, read as the reverse complement.
GCGGTGACGTCCTCACCGTCGAAGATGATCGAGCCTTGCGTCGGCGGCAGCACGCCCGCGATCAGGTTGAACAGCGTCGATTTGCCGGCGCCGTTCGGGCCGATCAGGCCGACGATCTCCCCGCGCCCGACCGAGATCGAAACGTCGCTGTTGGCGACGAGGCCGCCAAAACGCTGCCAGACGCCGCGGGTTTCAAGCAGCGCCGTCATCGCGCGGCCTCCTTGCGCTTTCCCGCGAAAAGGCCGATCAGCCCCTGCGGCCGCGCCAGCGAGATGGCGACGATCAGGCCGCCATAGACGATCAGGTCGACGCCGCGGCCGGAGCCGCCCACATAGGAACGCGTCAGTTCGGTGAGCGGGATCAGGATGACCGCGCCGAGAAGCGGACCCCAGAGCGTGCCGATGCCGCCGAGCACGGCGGGCAACGCCATCAGCAGCGAGAACTGAAAGCCCATGACGCTTTCAGGGTCGATGTAGGAGACGAACTGCGCATAGAAGCTGCCGCCCACCGCGACGAGGAACGCCGACACGGCGGCGGCGCCCATCTTGGAATTGAACACGACGACGCCGAGGCTTTCAGCGGCGTCCGGGTTGTCCTTCACCGCGCGCCACCAGAAACCCCATTTGGAATCCTCCAGCCACCAGGTGACGAACCAGGCAACGCAGGCCAGCACCAGCGCGAAATAGAGATAC
>JAKFVP010000293.1 GCA_021732175.1 Bradyrhizobium sp. | reverse complement strand
GCGCCGACAGGCGCAGCTGAAGGAACACCCGCCTGGGCGCAGAAGCTTCATGCCAGCCAGAATGCTCGCCACCGCCGCCAGATGGCGATCCACGCAATCCAGGGCGGCGACCGCGGCGGCGCTGGCGCCACTCCAGACATCAAGGAAAGGGACTGAGCGATGAAATTTCGACGCGCATTGCAGCGCTATGGGCGAACGCCCGAACCCGAGACACCCTACCAACGAGCGGGCCAGCTTTGGGATGAGCGTATCGGCTCGGCTCGCGCACAGGCGAAGAACTGGCGGCTGATGGCCTTCGGCGGCCTGTTCCTGACCACTGGTCTGTCGGGCGCGCTGGTCTGGCAATCGATGCAAAGCCGCGTCGTGCCCTATGTGGTCGAGGTCGATGCACTCGGGCAAGCACAGGCCGTCGCGCCTGCCGCCAAGGACTATCGGCCGACCGATCCGCAGATCGCATGGTTCCTCGGCCGGTTCATCACCGGCGTTCGAGCGCGCTCGCTCGATCCGGTATTGATGCGTGAAAACTGGCTATCAGCCTATGATTTCGCGACCGAACGTGCGTCACTGTTCCTCGGCGAATATGCCCGCACCTCCAACCCGTTCGCCGATGTCGGGCGCAAGACGGTTTCGGTGCAGGTGACGAGCGTCGTCCGCGCGTCGGATACGAGCTTCCAGGTCAAATGGACCGAGCAGCAATATGAGCGGGGAAGCCTCGCCAGCACGTCACCCTGGACGGCGATGCTCACGGTGAAGATCAAGCCGCCGCGCTTGGCCGATGTGCTCCGAAAAAACCCGCTCGGTCTCTATGTTGACGCGATCGACTGGAGCCGCGAACTGGAAACGCCCCAGGACCGGCCGCCTTCGCCGCAACCATCGGCCGTGCCCGATCCCGCACAATCACTCCCGGTCGCGCCGCCCGCCGACATTCCGCTGGGCTCGCCGCTCGATCCGACCCTTGCTCAACCCGCAGCCGCACCATCCCCCGAAAGGACCGACCAATGATCCGTGCCCTCATCCTGGCGGCGAGCGCGATGGCGCTTGCCATGGGCGTCGCTGCGCAGAGCCGCGAACCCGCGTCACCCACCGCGCGCGTCACTGCCGCCAACCGGGCGGCACTGCGCGAGCCGTCGAGCGCGGGATATATATATGCCGTCCAGGTCTATCCCTGGGCGGAAGGCGTGCTCTACCGGCTCTATGCCGCGCCCGAGCGCATCACCGACATTGCCTTGCAGCCGGGCGAAACGATTGTGTCCGTCGCCGCCGGCGACACCGTGCGCTGGACTGTCGGCGATACCACCAGCGGCATCGGCGAAAGCAAGCGCGTGCACATCCTCGTCAAGCCGTTTTCGGCGGGCCTACGCACAAACCTTGTCATTGCTACCGATCGCCGGACCTACCATCTCCAGCTCGAAAGCACGCCCGCGACCGCGATGGCGGCGATCTCCTGGACCTATCCACATGACGAGCTGATCGCGCTCCGGCGTCAGCGGGATGCAGCCGTGGCGGCGACGCCGATCGCGTCGGGCCTCTCGGTCGAAAGCCTCAACTTCAACTATGCGATCTCGGGCGACAAGCCGGCCTGGCGGCCGCTGCGCGCGTTCGACGATGGGCGGCAGACCTACATCGAGTTCTCGCCTGCGATCGCCGTGGGTGAGGCGCCCCCGCTGTTCGTGATTGGCGAGGATGGCGAGGCCCAGCTCGTCAACTATCGCGTCGCCGGCCGCTATTATGTGGTCGACCGCCTGTTCGGTGTCGCCGAGCTGCGCCTTGGCGGCAAGAAACAGCAGATTGTCCGTATCACCGCCGCCCAGCCGAAGAGCCGGCAGCGCAAGGCCGGGAGGGGCGCGTGACCGATCCAACCGCTTCTTCCGCGCCGATCGCGGCGCCCAAAGCCGACCCCGAAACGCTCGTTCTGCGCGCGGCGCCGGGCCGCGTCACCCGTTTTCGCCGCGGTGCGATCGTCGCCATCGCTGCCGCCGGCTCGACCGCGATCATCGGCGTCGCCTGGCTGGCGCTCAAGCCCGCGACCCTGAGCCTGATCGCACGAAGCGATGAAAAGCTGGTTGGCGCGAAGGCGCCGCCTGATGCGCTCGCGGGCGCGCCGACGAGCTATGGCGACGTGCCGAAGCTCGGGCTACCGCTTCCCGGTGATCTCGGGCGGCCGATCCTCGAGCGCCAGCGGCAGCTTGGCGGGATGGTTCCCCCTGACCCCGCTGCCGATGCGGTGAGCCGGGCCGCGCAGGAAGCCGAAGCCGAGCGCCAGCGCATCGCCGCTGAGCAGAAGGCCGCACGCGAGTCTGGCGTCATGCTGCAATTGGCGGGCGGCGGTCGCGCCGCCGCCCCTGCACCGGTGACTACCGATGCAAGTGTTCCGCCAGCATCGGCCGAGACTGCCAAGCCGCTCCTCGACCCTGACCGAGATCCTAACGCCCAGGGGCGCAAGAACGAATTGGTCGGCCACGCCAATCGCGACGACGACATCAATCCGCACGCGCTGGCGCAGTCCGTATCGCCTTGGACCTTGCAGGCCGGCAGCATCATTGCCGCGAGCCTCATAACCGGGCTCAACTCGGATCTTCCCGGGCTCGTCACCGCGCAGATCACGGAGAACGTCTATGACAGTGTGACCGGGCGCGGTCTGCTCATTCCGCAAGGATCGCGGCTGATCGGCAGCTACGACAGCGTTGTAGCGTTTGGGCAGAGCCGTGCGCTGGTCGTCTGGCAGCGGATTATCCTGCCCGACGGCTCGTCGATTCGTATCGACAATGTGCCGGCGACCGATACGCAGGGCTATGCGGGTCTGTCCGACCGGATCGACCGGCATACTTGGCAACTTCTGAAGGGCGTCGCCCTGTCGACACTGCTGGGCGTCGGCACTGAATTGAGCTTCGGCAGCACCGAAAGCGACCTTGTCCGGGCGATCCGCGAGTCAGCGCAGCAGAGCGGCGCGCGCGCCGGCGATCAGCTCGTCACGCGCAATCTCAATATCCAGCCGACCTTGCGCGTGCGTCCCGGCTGGCCGCTACGGGTGGTCGTGCACAAAGACATTATATTGCCCGGACCCTGGGGAGGCCGTCATGGCTGATTTGAAGCTGCCAAGGCTGCCCGATCGGACGCCGGCTAAGATCACGATCAACGTCATGCCGGATCTCATCGAAGCGCTGAACGACTACGCCGAGGCCTATGAGGCGGCCTACGGCCGACGCGAGTCCGTACCGGACCTCATTCCATTCATGCTTAGCGGCTTCCTGGCGAGCGACCGCTCGTTCAGCCGGGCACGTAAGAAATAGTCCGATGTCGGCCCGGCAGCCTGCAACGAATGGCGACGACGCGCCCCCGATTGGGCCGATAAGCGTTCGCATTCCCGACGCAGTACGGATGACGGGGCTCAGCAAATCCAAGATCTACCAGCTCATCGCTTCCGGCGACATCGAGGCAGCCAAGGTCGGCCGTGCAACCGTGGTGTTTGTCGATAGTCTGCGGTCCTTTCTGCGATCACACTGTAAACAGCCGCGTTCTCGGGCGTAGCAGGGATCGCGCATGTCGGCCTGTCGATATTTCGGCACGGCCTGTCGCGAAGGGGTAAAATTGGGGGTGGATTGAGCGGAATTATCGGCACGACGATCAAGAACGTTGTTATAAATCAGTATCTTATGTTTTTCGTGTGAATCCCTCCTCCGCTACCAAGCGTACGATTGTCCGGCCAGAACGATCTTCCGCGATTTCCTTCGCACGATGATGGTGCTTCGGACGCCCTCATTGATTCTACGCGTCGTGCCTATGAGCCCATGCCAACGGGCCGGCCTCGAGATGCATGCGGCGGCTCACTGTAGCGAGCCGCTAAACACCAAACCTTAAGGAGACCGGCGCCGACTTTGGTGTCATTCGATGCCGACGCGCCGATCGTCCGCGTCGTGCGCGGTGTCGTCCCTTGCTCGAATAGTCGGGCAAGTCTTCAAGGCCTGCTATTTCTTCGTCGCCGGCGCCCGCCGTGGCAACTGTTCGGCGTTCGCATCGGACAAGCCCGCGATGTCGTCATGCGTGTGCGCGATGACCTTGGCGGCCAGCTGCAGGAACTGACTGTACTCGGTGCTGCTCAGCCCGGACAGGATTTCCTTTTGCACGCTTTCGACGATGGGCCGCAGCGCCCGCAGCGTCCGTTCGCCGCTGGCCGTCAATCTCAGGATGCGCGCGCGCCGGTCCTTGTCGTTCTCGACGCGCGCGACCAGTCCCTTCTGCTCCAGCCGGTCGACGACCGCGCCGATCGTCGCCCGATCCTTCGCGATCGCTTCGGCCAGCCGCGCCTGGTCGATGCCGGGCGCGTGCCGAAGCGCGTCGAGCGCGGCGAACTGAACCGGGGTCAGGTCGGATCCGGCTTCCTGCACGCGCTGCGTGAAGAGCTGGGTCGAGATCTGGTGCAGCCGCCGGATGAGATGGCCCGGCATCCGGGAACTCGGCATCATGGTTCCTCTTCCCCCTGCTGCGCCGGCCCGGCGGGCTGGCGTAAGCGTACTATGGCAGCCCAAATTGATAAGTACACATACTTTATTGACAGAGCGGCCGGGTCCCGGATATAATAAGTCAACATATCAATTAGGGAAGGTGGCGCCATGCAGTACCATGTCGACGGGTTTCGTCCGGGCGATCCGGATATCAGGGAAGCCGCGCCGAACCGGCGCTGGCCGAGCCAGTACCGGGCGCTGCCGGAGCGCGTCGATGTGCTGATCGCCGGCTGTGGCCCGGCCGGCCTCTGCCTTGCCGCGCAGCTCGCGCAATTCCCCGACATCACCACCATGATCGTCGAGCGCAAGCCGGGTCCGATCGAAAAGGGTCAGGCCGACGGCATCAATACCCGCTCGATGGAGATGTTCCAGGCGTTCGGTTTTGCCGACAAGGTCAAGCGCGAGAGCTGCTGGGTAAACCAGACCAACTTCTGGCGGCCCGATCCGCAGAACCCTGCCAACATCAAGCGCATCGGTCGGGTCCAGGACGTGGCCGACGATTCGTCAGAGATGCCGCACACGCTGATTAACCAGGCGCGCGTCCACGAGCTGTTTCTCGATGTCATGCGCAAGGCGCCGTCGCGCCTCGAGCCCGACTATTGCTGGGCCGTCCGCGACCTGACCATCGACACCGAAGCCAGCGACTATCCCGTGTCCGTCGAGCTGGAGAACGCAGGCGTCAATGCGGGCGAAACCAGGATTGTCCGCGCCAGGTACGTGGTTGGATGCGACGGGGCACGCTCGAATGTCCGGAAAGCCATCTCCGGGGAGCTGCACGGTGACGCGGCGCACCAGGCCTGGGGCGTGATGGACATCCTGGCGAATACCGATTTCCCGGACGTGCGGCAGAAATGCCTGATCACGTCGGCGCGCGAGGGCAATGTGCTGATCCTGCCGCGCGAGGGCGGCTACCTGTTCAGGATGTATGTCGAGCTCGACAAGCTCAATCCCGAGGAACGGGTCGCGGAGCGAAACCTGACGGTCGACCACATGATCGCGGCCGCCAACAGGATCATGCGACCCTACGCCATCGACGTGAAGGAGGTGGTGTGGTGGTCGATCTACGAGATCGGCCACCGGCTCACCGACAGGTTCGATGATGTGCCCGAGCGCGAAGCCGCCACGCGAAACCCGCGCGTCTTCACGGCCGGCGACGCCTGTCACACGCACAGCCCCAAGGCCGGGCAGGGCATGAACGTGTCGATGGGCGACACCTTCAATCTCGGCTGGAAGCTTGCCCACGTGCTGCAGGGCCGGGCGGCACCGAGTCTGCTGCGAACCTACTCGGCCGAACGCTGGCGCGAGGCCAAGCGGCTCGTCGACACCGACCACGAATGGGCGCGGATCATGTCAGCGCCTCCGGGACAGTCCGAGCTCGACACTACCGACGAGCCGCGCTTCGTGCGCCAGTTCAAGGAAAACCTGGAATTCACCGGCGGACTTGCGGTGCAGTACGACCAGTCCGTGCTGATTGGCGCGCCAGCCCATCAGGCACTGGCGAAAGGGCTGCCGATCGGCCGTCGCTTCCACTCGGCCCCGGTGGTGCGGCTGTCCGATGCCAAGCAGATGCAGCTCGGGCATGCCGCCGAGGCCGACGGCCGCTGGCGTATCTACGCGTTCGCCGGGCGCAATGACGGCGGCGCGGCCGGCTCGGCGATGGGCAGGCTCGCGGAATGGCTCAGGCAGGATCCGAATTCACCGGTCGTGAAGTTCACGCGACGTGCTGAAGATATCGACAGCGTCATCGACGTCCGGGCGGTGTTCCAGCAGACCTTCGACCGATTGAACTACGAAGCCATGCCGTCGCTCCTCAAGCCCACCAAGGGCCGGCTCGGGCTGCAGGACCACGAGAAGGTGTTTTGCGTCGATCACAAGGGCATCGGCGACATCTTCGAGATGCGCGGGATCGATCGGGACAAGGGATGCATGGTGATAGTGCGCCCCGATCAGTATGTCGCCCACGTGCTGCCGCTGGATGCCTACGGAGACCTGGCCGCATTCTTTGCTGGGTTCCTGATCACCGGGTGACAGGCGCGATGCTGCCGCGCGACACATAAGCTTTAGCTCGGACCAGACTCCGGCCTCGTCAAACTTTTCACTCGAGGGTTACCTGGGCGGATCGAGTAAAACGAGTGCAAACCTGCCTCGTTCGCGCCGGACAAATCAGCAAAATCCTGTCAACCCCTTCCAGCAAAAAAATTTCTCTTTACCAGAATTCTGATTTGCGTTATAGGTTGCGCATCCACCCCGCTGAGGGACGATGCGCATCGTCACGTTGTCGTTGGGGCAGGATGCGATGGACGCTGCGGCGTCCGGCGGGATTATTCCTGCCGGGCGAGACGCTTGCGGCGTACGGCGAAGTCGTGTGGACCTGGCGCCGCGACCCTGGCGTCTATCCGGCCTGCCTGTGTGGGCCTGGCAACGGGGGCAAGAAAGGCCGTTCCCCGGGGTGAGCACGTATAAGCCGCCAAACATCGCGCGGGGAAGGCCGGGATGTCTCGGCTGTACCTGTAGTGTTTTGCCCGTGTGCTTCGGTGCACGGGATGCCCGTGTGCTCTTCGCACGCGGGATCTACGGGCGCAGTCGGCGCCCGGCCTTCCCTGCGCCTCTCTTCCAGCGAGAGGAGCAAAGAGATCGCAAAACCCGGACATTCCACGCCGCGGGAACGTGAGCGCATGCCTGACATGCCGCGGCTCGGCCGGCAGGCGAGAGGATAGCCAGCATCCGCAAGAAGCCGATACAACTATCGGGCAAAAACAAACCAGAACAATTTTGACCGGGAGGCCCAGGGAATGCCGCTGCCACGAGAAGATGTCGAGGCGACCACGCCGAAATTCCTGCGCGACAAATACGCCATCGTCGGCGTCGGCGAGACCACCTACACCCGCGGCTCCGACAAGTCGACGCGGGCGATGGCCTCGATCGCGGTGCGCAACGCCATGCACGATGCGGGGCTGAAGGCCTCCGAGATCGACGGCATGCTGTCGTATCAGTTCAACGACTCCGTGTTCTCGCCCTTCGTCGCCGGCGATCTCGGCATCCGCCTCAATTTCTACATGGACGTGTTCGGCGGGGGATCGTCGACCGAGGCGCTGATCGGCATCGCGATCGGCGTGATCGAGGCCGGAATGTGCAAGACAGTGGTGATCTTCCGTTCCATGAACGGTTTTTCGCAGGTGCGGATCGGCGGCACCGGCGTACGGTCAGCTATTCCCGTCACCGGCGACATGCTGCACAGCCGCGCCTATGGCTGGCAGAGCGCAGGCCAGATGTTCGCGCCGACCTTCATGCGCCACATGCACGATTTCGGCACCACCGCCGAGCAGGTCGCGCATGTCCGTGTCGCCCACAGCCATCACGCCTCGAACAATCCAAAAGCCTACTACAAGAAGCGCCTTACGGTGGAGGACGTCGTCGGTAGCCGCATGATCTGCAAGCCGCTGCATCTGCTCGACTGCTGCGTCGAGACCGACAACGCCAACGCCATCATCGTGACATCGGCCGAGCGGGCAAAGGACCTGAAGCATCCGCTGGTGCGGATCCGCGGCGTGGTCGGCCGCTGCTCCAAACCTCGCGTCGACATGCACTACCAGGCAGGTCCCATCTCGACCGTTGCCGGTCGCTACGCCCGGGAAATCCTCTGGCCGAATTCCGGCGTGGGCCCTGATGATATTGACGTCACCGGCTCCTATGACGCCTTCACCTTCACCACCATGCTGCAGCTCGAGGACTACGGCTTCTGCAGAAAGGGCGAGGGCGGCCATTACGTCTCCGACGGCACCATCAAGCTCGGGGGGAAGCGCCCGAACAACACGTCAGGCGGCCACCTCTGCGAAGGCTACACCCACGGGATCGCCATGGTGATCGAGAACGTGCGCCAGCTTCGCCACGATGCGGACGACTCTTGCCCTGTTGGCCCCGACGGCAAGCGGCAGCACACCTATGATTATCGCGAGGGCGGTTGCCGCCAGGTCAGGAATGCCGAGGTGTCGGCCAATCTCGGCTGGGCGATGCCCGGCACGGGATCGGCCATGGTGATGCGGAGGGGCTGAGCATGATATCAGCGCAATATCTCGGCATGCCGCTCGAGATCAACGATCTCGACCACGAAAACCTCGAATACTTCGCCTTTTGTGCGAAGCACGATTTCCGCCTGCAGCGCTGCGCCGCGTGCAAGCTCCTGCGCTATCCGCCGACCACGGCGTGCCCGTGGTGTTCCGAATTGAAGTCGGAATGGGTGCCGGTCGAGGGCCGCGGCACCGTGCATTCCTACACCGAAGTGCATCATGCCATTCAACCGGCGTTCAAGGCGTTCACGCCCTATCTCGTGCTGCTGGTCGAACTCGATACCCAGAGCGGCAAGCCGACGAAAGAAGAGGGGCTGCGTGTGATCGGCAATCTGGTGCGGCCGGACGGCGTGCTTGCGCCGAAGGAGGACGTCGAGCGGGTCGGCATCGGCACACGGGTGCGCATGGTGTTCACCGATGTCGCGCCGGGCCTTTCGCTGCCGCAGTGGACCATTGACGAGAGTGCTTCCGGCGGCGCGCCGTGGCGATACAAGGGGTAGGGCAGGGCTATTGCTTATGAGCTCCAA
>JAKFVP010000593.1 GCA_021732175.1 Bradyrhizobium sp. | reverse complement strand
GATCCGCGCGATCACGCCCCTGGCGCCTGCCGTCAGGCTGCCGGCCGAGGTCCACACCGGCGCATAGTCGCGCGCCGAGTAGAATTTCTCGACCGCCAGGCGTTCGCCCTTGCGATCGAAGTAACGCAGGCCCTTGGCGGCAAGCTGTTCGCGCAGCCTGTCGGCGACCGGCTGGTCGGCGGCGGGAACGGTGCTCACCTTGACCGGCTCGGGTGCAGGCGCGGTGGCGGTCGCAGGTGCCGCCGGCGTTGTCGCTGCAGTGTCGGCCTTCGGTGCTTCAGCCGGCGCAGTTGCCGTCGTGGCGGGCGCTACTTCAGGCTTGGGATCGGTGTTGGCGTTGACGCGCGGCAGTTCGATCTGCTTCGGCGCGACGGACGATGTCGCATCCATCTTGAAATCGTCCGCCGTGGGCGGCGCGACATTGGCGGGCTGCGGGACCGGGATCGCGGCCTCGATCGCAAGTTCAGCGGCGCTGCGCGGCGCGGAGGATTGGGCCAGTGCCGATGTCGCCGACACCGTGAGGAAAGTTGCCGCGACGGCCATCAGTACGCGGTCAAATCCAGCACGGCCGATCGAACTATCACGCATCGTCACACCCCCTTGGGCGAAACTGTCCCGGCACTGAGACAGATCGAATATCGTTTGCCTATGGCCCGCACGAATGTGCCGACCGCGATCCTTGCAGTAATCGCCATGCACGTACGCAACGATTCAACGCAGACGATACATGCGCAGTTCTCAACCAGCTAGCTGAGCCCCTGGCAACTCACGACAAACTGACCTCAAACGACCCCTTTTTGTTCAGGATTGCGCGCTTTTGCCACGCTGGCCGCCATTTGTCTGTCACCTGCAAGCCACGGTTCGAAGGTTCCGAACGAGTGGCACCGTCAAAAAGTGCCGCCACCGCAGCGCCATAATTCCGATGGGTCTCAGCTCGCCCCGTCGGCATTGCCGGGCTCGTTTGCCGCGGCTTCGTCGAGCTTGCGGTAGAGGGTCGAGCGGCCGATCTTCAGCCGCCGCGCCACTTCCGACATCTGTCCGCGATAGTGCGAGATTGCAAAGCGGATGATCTCGTTCTCGAGCTCTTCGAGCGGCCGCACCTCGCCGGCGCTGGTCAGCATCGTCAGCGTGCCGGCGGCCGGCAGGGGAGCAATCGGTATTTCGTTACCTGAAACCATAGAAGGCGCCGTCGAGGGCGCCATCACCAGCGGCTCGGCGTGGTGGGTGGCGGCCGGCGCATGGGCGGCGCCTTGCGGGAAGTCGGCAAGCCCGAGCTGGTCGCCCTCGCTCATGACGACGGCACGGTACACGGCGTTCTCAAGCTGACGGATATTGCCGGGCCAGTCGAGCTGCGACAGATGCGCCATGGCTTCGCCCGAGATCGCCGAGATCGGCCGGTTCTCCTCGGCGCAGAAGCGCGCGAGGAAATGGCGCAGCAGATGCGGGATGTCTTCGCGGCGCTGGCGCAGCGCCGGAATCGTCAGCGGCAGCACATGCAGCCGGTAGAACAGGTCCTCGCGGAACTGGCCTGCCTTGACGAGGTCGAGCAGCTTGCGATTGGTCGCCGAGATGATGCGGACGTCGACCTTCACGGGCTTGCGTCCCCCGACGGCTTCGACCGTGCCTTCCTGCAGCGCGCGGAGCAGCTTCACCTGCGCGGCCAGCGGCAACTCGCCGACTTCGTCGAGGAACAGCGTGCCGCCATGCGCTTCGACGAATTTGCCCATATGACGCTCGGTCGCGCCGGTGAACGCGCCCTTCTCATGGCCGAACAGGATCGACTCCACGAGATTGTCGGGGATCGCGCCGCAATTGACCGCGACGAATGGCTTCGATTTGCGCTCGCCGCTGCCATGGATGGCGCGCGCGAACAATTCCTTGCCGACGCCGGATTCACCCTCGATCAGCACAGGGATGGAGGAAGTCGCGGCCTTCTGCGCGGTCCGCAGCACACCAGTCATCGTTTCGCTGCGGGTGACGATATCCGAGAAAGTCAGCCGGCCTTCGCGGCTGTGACGGATGCGCTGCAGCTCACCCTGCAGGGCGGAAGTGTTGAGCGCATTGCGCAGCGACACCTGCAGCCGTTCCATGCCTACCGGCTTGACCACGAAGTCCTGCGCACCGGCGCGCATCGCGGAGACGACATTGTCGATACCGCCATGGGCGGTCTGCACGATGACAGGCAGGCTCAATCCCGCCTCGCGGATTTTCGCCAGCACGCCCATGCCGTCGAGGCCGGGCATCACGAGATCGAGCACCAGGCAGTCGATGTTCTGGCCATCCGGGCCGGTCAAAAGTTCGACAGCGGCGTCGCCGGTGTCGACCACGGCGGTTTCATAGCCGCACTTCTGCACCATGTTTTCAACCAGGCGACGCGCTACGGCGTCATCGTCGGCGATCAAGATGGTGGCAGCCATGGCACTCCCCGCACGTTACAACTATTGTCCCGAATCGGGGCACTGTGGCCCATGCCGATTAATGCACTCTTAAATCTTGAAGCGTGCAGATCGGCCGACTGATCGCACTTCCGGCTTCTCAGCCGGACTGCCACGCGGCCGTTGCGAATGGCCGCCGACGGTGTCGCGTGAGGGAAGGATTAAGACGGCAAGCAGGCCGAAATTACGGCAAGGATGACGAGAGCGCTTTCAGGCCTTGACGTCCTGCCACAGCTCGATCGCACCGCGATAGCACATGTCAAGGGCCACATAGAGGATGATCAGGAGGCCGACATAGGCGATCCAGCGATGCTTCTCGAGGATGCGCGCAATGAAGCTGGCCGCGAGGCCCATCAATGCGATGGAGAGGCCGAGGCCGAAGACCAGGATCATCGGGTGCTCGCGCGCGGCGCCCGCGACGGCCAGAACGTTGTCGAGCGACATCGACACATCGGCAAGCGTGATCTGCCAGATCGCCTGACCCAGCGTCTTCTCTTGCGGCGCGAAGTCCGCGGTGCTGGTCCGCGCAGATGAAAGATTCTGTGCGTGGTGCTGCGGATGCGAGGCCTGCAACTCGCGCCACATCTTCCAGCACACCCAGAGCAGAAGAATGCCTCCGGCGAGCAGCAGCCCAATGATCTGCAGCAATTGCACGGTGATGCCGGCAAAGCCGATCCGCAGCGCGGTGGCGGCCAATATGCCGATGAGGATCGCCTTTTTCCGCTGCGCTTCGGGCAACCCCGCGGCGGCAAGGCCGATGACAATTGCGTTATCGCCGGCGAGCACCAGGTCGATCATCACGACCTGGAAAAGCGCGGTCAGGGATTGTGAGGAGATTATCTCCAGCATGGGCCGCTCCGTTTGCAGTCCAATCCGACATCGCAGTTCTCGCGAACCGCCAGAGGGGCCCGGGTTTGGACGTATTCGATGAGGCCGCCGTCAGGCGGCGCATGACTTTCCGTTATCTCGGATGATGCGAAGCGCCGACCAGATTCGCGAGCTGGTCCGGCTCGATGAAGGCGGAAATGATGATGCCGATGAACGTCAAGCCGCCGGCGAGATCGAGCCACAGGGTGCGGGGCCGATCGCGCCGGGATAACAGCGCGAAGCCCGCGGCCATGGCGCTGCCCGCAAACAGCAGGGTGACCATGATGGGCGCCACTGCATGCGTCGGCACCATCTGGCGCAGTCCCAATGCGGCGATCACGGCCGCCAGCAGGATCGCGGCGCCTGCCGTCAGCTCCCGGTAGCGGGATGCGGCCTGTTGGCTTGCGCGGTCGATATGAGTCCGGTCGGCGAAGGCCATCGATCTGGTCCTTTCGGAATTGGCGGCCTCAGAGTCAGAGAATTGTGTTAGGTAACACTACCTGTCCTGACATTCAGATTAGATAGTTTAGTAATCATGAAACGGGCGAAACATCAAGATGTGTTTGCGGCACAGCCGGGGAAGGCTGCGCTCGACGCGCGGCAATTGCGCAAGCAGGCAGGGGACTGGCTGAAGCTGCGCCGGGCGGATGCCGGATTGTCGCAGGCTGATCTCGCGGCGAAACTCGGACTGAAATATTACACTTTTGTTTCCCAGGTGGAGAACGGCTTCAGCCGCGTTCCAACCGAATTGATCGGCGCCTGGGCGGACGAACTGGGCCTTGAACAGCGCGCCTTCGCTAGGCATCTGATAATGTACTACGAGCCGGAACTGCACCGGCTGCTGTTCGGAGCGGAGAGCAAGAGCAAATGAGCGTGGTTGCATTCGAGCGCAAGCAGAACGCCGCGGTGTGGACGGAAGCCGAACTCAACGCCATCGTTGCCGGGCTGCACTCGGCGCTGGCGCCGGCGGGCGGCCGCAGCTGGGAAACCGGCGAAACCGAAAGCGGCGACGTTCAGTTCTATCTGCTGGGTCCGCGGCCCGAAGAGGCGTGTGAGCTGTGCGTGTCGCGGATCGGGCGGCGGTATGTTCTGGAGGACGGTTCGGGCCGGCTGCTGTTCGAGCACCAGAACCTCGATCTTGTCGTGCTGCATGCGAAGGCCGCAGTCTCGTCCACGCCGCGCCTCGTCGCCCGCGCGATCCTGCTCTGGTGCGCGGCTCGCAATACGATCCAGGAAAAATTCGAGCCGATCCTTGTGGAAGGTGAGGAGCTTCTGGTGCAGGTAGCGCCGCAGCTCGCCGCCTTTGCCTGATCGCATTATCGCTCCCGCAAATTTGAAAGTATCCATGACCGCGAAATCATCCGCGACATCCCGCGCAGCCAAAGCCTCGCGCAAGGCCGTAGCAACCAAGACAGCCGTCAAATCGAAGACCGGCAGGCTGCCGGAGTGGAATCTCGCCGATCTGTATTCCGGCATCGACGCACCGGAAGTGGCGCGCGATCTGGCGAAGATGGATGCCGACTGCGTCGCGTTCGAGACGGACTACAAGGGCAAGCTGGCCGAATTTACCGCAAGGGACGGTGGCGGCCGCTGGCTCGCCGAAGCGGTCAAGCGCTATGAGGCGATCGATGATCTCGCCGGCCGGCTCGGTTCCTATGCCGGCCTTGTGCATGCCGGTGACAGCGTCGATCCCGCGATTTCAAAGTTTTACGGCGACGTCTCGGAACGGCTCACCGCAGCCTCGACGCATCTGCTGTTCTTCGCGCTGGAGCTCAATCGCGTTGACGATGATGTGATCGAGCGCGCGATGCAGGCGCCGGAGCTCGGCCATTACCGGCCGTGGATCGAGGACCTGCGCAAGGACAAGCCGTATCAGCTCGAAGACCGCGTCGAGCAACTGTTCCATGAGAAGTCGCAGAGCGGCTACGCCGCCTGGAACCGGTTGTTCGACCAGACCATCTCGGCACTGCGCTTCAAGGTCGGTGCCAAGGAGCTCGCGATCGAGCCGACGCTGAACTTCATGCAGGACCGCGACGGCGCCAAGCGCAAGGTGGCCGCCAATGCGCTCGCCAAGACCTTCAAGGACAACGAGCGCACCTTTGCGCTGATCACCAATACGCTCGCCAAGGACAAGGAAATCTCCGACCGCTGGCGCGGCTTCAAGGACGTCGCGGATTCCCGCCATCTCAACAACCGCGTCGAGCGCGAGGTGGTGGATGCGCTGGTTGCCTCCGTGCGCGCGGCCTATCCAAAATTATCGCACCGCTACTACGCGCTGAAGGCAGGCTGGTTCAAAAAGAAGAAGCTGCCCTATTGGGACCGCAACGCGCCGCTGCCGTTCGCCGCGACCGGCAGCATCGCCTGGCCGGAAGCGCAGAAGATGGTGCTGACCGCCTATCGCGGCTTCTCGCCCAGGATGGCCGAGATCGCCGAGCGCTTCTTCACCGATCGCTGGATCGATGCGCCGGTGCGGCCGGGCAAGGCGCCCGGCGCTTTTTCGCATCCGACCACGCCGTCGGCGCATCCCTATGTGCTGATGAATTATCAAGGCAAGCCGCGCGACGTGATGACGCTCGCCCATGAACTCGGCCATGGCGTGCACCAGGTGCTGGCCGCCAGGAACGGCGCGCTGATGGCGCCGACGCCGCTGACGCTGGCGGAAACGGCCAGCGTGTTCGGCGAGATGCTGACCTTCAAGCGGCTATTGTCACAGACCAGGAATGCCAGGCAGCGCCAGGCCCTGCTCGCCGGCAAGGTCGAGGACATGATCAACACCGTGGTGCGGCAGATCGCGTTCTACACCTTCGAGCGTGCGGTCCACACCGAGCGCAAGAATGGCGAGCTGACGGCGCATCGCATCGGCGAGATATGGCTCAGCGTGCAGGGCGAGAGCCTCGGCCCCGCGATCGAGATCAAGGCGGGCTACGAGAATTTCTGGATGTACATTCCGCACTTCATCCATTCGCCGTTCTACGTCTACGCCTACGCGTTCGGCGATTGCCTGGTGAACTCGCTCTATGCGGTCTACGAGAACGCCTCGGAAGGCTTTGCCGAACGCTATCTCGACATGCTCGCCGCCGGCGGCACCAAGCACTATTCCGAGCTGCTGCGGCCGTTCGGGCTCGATGCAAAAGATCCCAAATTCTGGGACGGCGGACTCTCGGTCATTGCCGGGATGATCGACGAGCTGGAGACGATGGGCTGACCGGATCTGGCCTAAGTCTCGTAAAACAACTGTTGAACTTCTCTCAAAGCTGTGTTATACGTCTGTATAACGGAATAGTGGCTTGAAGGAATTCAACATGAAGATCGAGATCAAGAAGATCGGCAATTCCGACGGTATGCTGCTGCCTCGCGAACTGATGCAGCGGCTTGACCTCAAACGTGGTCAGCAACTGCACATTACTGAACTTCCTGGCGGTGGATTTCAGGCGCTCCCTTACGATCCGGATTTCGAGCGTACGATGGAGATTGCCGACGAACTGATGGACAAGTACCGCGATACGCTCGCTGCACTTGCCAAATGACGGTTCGTTAGGTGAGCGAGTCTGACGAACCGCTCTGGATCACTTACGAGCAAGCCATCGCAATCCACAGTCGCCAGCTTCGCCGCTTTGGTGGCGCGCCGGGCCTGCGCGACGAGGGGATGCTGCGATCGGCGCTCGAACGTCCGGTCAACAAGTGGCAATACGAGCAGGCCTCGCTGCCCGAGTTGGCTGCAGCCTACGCGTTCGGTCTCGCCAAAAACCATGCCTTCGTTGACGGAAACAAGCGCATCGCCTTCATGGCGATGATGACGTTTCTGGTGAAAAACGGCGTGGCTTTCAGCCCCGACCCCGCGCAGGCGACCCAGATCATTTTGTCGCTGGCGGCCGGCGAGGTGAGCGAGGAAAGCCTCACCCGCTGGATCAGGGACAATTGGCCTTCGTAATCAGCTGATAAGCCCCCGGCATATTGGCCGCACGCCGTTGCCCTGCTGGCGGGATTGCGGTAATGGCTCGCAAGATTAGACTTTAGATCGACTGGGGACTCGAATGGCAGACCATAGCGAAGTGGCCTACACCACCGCCGACGGCAACGACTACGAAGCGCATGAGCAGACCTATGAAGGTTTCATCATGCTGGTGAAGTACGGCACCGCCGCGGTGATTTTCATCGTTGCCATGATGGCGATCTTCCTGACCTGATCGGTCGGCACCGCGCCGCATCTTGCGGCGCGAAAAGAAAATTTGCCCGCGTGCCGGTCGCAAAACCGGTATCCATCCCAATGGAAATAGCGCTAGCCTGCGCGTTCGCGCCAGCGGAGGCCTCATGAAGATTGCCGTTGCCAGGGAAATCGATCCGTCGGAGCCGCGGGTTGCGGCGTCCCCCGATACCGTGAAGAAATTCAAGGCGCTCGGCGCTGACGTTGCGGTCGAGCCTGGTGCGGGCGTCAAGTCGGGCCTGCCGGACTCCGAATTCACCGCGGTTGGCGCCACCGTCAGTGCGGACGCGCTGAAGGACGCCGACATCATCATCAAGGTGAAGCGGCCGGAAGCCTCCGAGCTCTCGCAGTACAAGCGTGGTGCGCTCGTCATCGCGATCATGGACCCTTACGGCAATGACGCGGCGCTGAAGGCGATGGCCGATGCCGGCGTTGCCGCCTTCGCGATGGAACTGATGCCGCGCATCACCCGCGCGCAGGTGATGGACGTGCTGTCCTCGCAGGCCAACCTCGCTGGTTATCGCGCCGTGATCGAGGGCGCGGAAGCCTTCGGCCGTGCGTTTCCGATGATGATGACCGCGGCCGGCACCGTTCCCGCCGCAAAAGTGTTCGTGATGGGCGTCGGCGTTGCCGGCCTGCAGGCGATCGCGACGGCGCGGCGTCTCGGCGCCATCGTCACCGCCACCGACGTGCGCCCCGCGACCAAGGAGCAGGTGGAATCGCTCGGTGCGAAATTCCTCGCGGTCGAGGACGAGGAGTTCAAGAACGCGCAGACCGCCGGCGGCTACGCCAAGGAAATGTCCAAGGAATACCAGGCCAAGCAGGCTGCACTCACCGCCGACCACATCAAGAAACAGGACATCGTCATTACCACGGCGTTGATCCCCGGCCGCCCCGCGCCAAAGCTGGTTTCTGCAGACATGGTGAAGTCGATGAAGCCCGGTTCGGTGCTGGTCGATCTCGCGGTCGAGCGCGGCGGCAATGTCGAGGGCGCCAAGCCCGGCGAGGTCGTCGAGATCGACGGCATCAAGATCGTCGGCTACACCAATGTCGCCGGCCGCGTTGCCGCCTCCGCCTCGGGGCTTTATGCGCGCAACCTGTTCTCCTTCATCGAGACCATGGTCGACAAGAAGGAGAAGAAGCTCGCGGTGAACTGGGACGATGAACTCGTCAAGGCTACCGCGCTGACGAAAGACGGCGCCGTCGTCCATCCGAACTTCCAGCCGAAATAGGAGAGAGCCATGGAGCATCTCGCGCAGGCCGTCGATCCCTTCGTGTTCCGGCTGTCGATTTTCGTGCTCGCCGTGTTCGTCGGTTATTTCGTGGTGTGGTCGGTCACGCCAGCGCTGCATACGCCGCTGATGTCGGTCACCAACGCGATCTCCTCGGTGATCGTGGTCGGCGCGCTACTGGCAGGCGGCGTCGCAAACGTTTCGAGCGGAAGCGGCTGGGCCCGCGGCTTCGGCTTCGTTGCGCTGGTGTTCGCCTGCATCAATATCTTCGGCGGCTTCCTTGTCACCCAGCGCATGCTGGCGATGTACAAGAAGAAGGCCAAGTGAACGGCGTGCACCTCGGGGTGGCGGAGACAAGGGGGAACCGGAGATGAACGCCAATCTGGCAGCAGTTCTATATCT
>JAKFVP010000233.1 GCA_021732175.1 Bradyrhizobium sp. | reverse complement strand
GCTGGCGCGATCAGGCGCGTTCCGCATGCTGGTGCCGCGCGAGATCGGCGGCCTCGAGCTTCCGCCCGACGCTGCGCTGCGCGCCATTGAGGCTGCGGGCGCCGCCGACGCATCGGTCGGCTGGTGCGTGATGATCGGCGCCACCACGGGATTGAACGCTGCCTATCTGCCCCGCGAGACCGCGCGCGAAATCTTCGGCTCACCGGAGACGATTGCCGGCGGCGTGTTCGCGCCGATGGGCAAGGCAGTGCGCGACGGCGACGACTATGTGCTCAGCGGCCGTTGGCAATGGGCGTCGGGTTCGGCGAATTGCGACTGGCTGCTGGCCGGCGCCATCGTGTTCGAGAACGGCGCGCCGCGAAAGCTGGCGAATGGACTCGTCGACGATCGCAAGCTGATCTTTCCGGCGAAGCAAGCAACGCTGAACGACACTTGGCATGTCACGGGGCTGTGCGGCACCGGCTCGGGCGAGATGGTGGTCTCGGAGCTGCGCGTGCCCGCGCGGTACACGACGTCGTATCTGGAAAGTGCCGCGCAGGCAAAGGGCGCGCTCTACGCATTTCCGGTGTTCGGCCTGCTGGCGCTCGGCATTGCCGCGGTGGCGCTCGGCAATGCGCGCGCGGCGATCGACGATCTCGTGGAGCTCGCCGGGGCCAAGCAGCCGCTGGGATCGCGGCGAACGCTCGCCGAGCGCGGCTCGGCGCAGACGGTCCTCGCGATGGCGGAAGCGGATTTGCGCTCCGCGCGGGCGTTCTTCTACGAGACGGTAGCGGCGGCATGGGAGGTCGCGCAGCGCACCGGGCAGGTGGATGTGCAGCAGCGTGCGCTGTTGCGCCTTGCGGCAACCAATGCCACGCGGAAATCGGCCGACGTCACGCGCGCGATGTATGATCTTGCCGGCGGCTCGTCGGTGTTCCTGGCTTCGCCCTTGCAGCGCCGCTTTCGCGACGCCCATGTCGCCACCCAGCATTTGATGATCTCGCCGCCGACCTGGGAGCTTACCGGGCGCGTGCTGATGGGATTGCCGATCGACCCGGCGACGCCGCTGTGAGATTTCAGCGCCCGACCGGCGGCACCGGCTGCGTGATCACTTCAGGCACGGCTGCATCGAGTTGCAACACGTAAGCGGCGGCCGGTACGGCGGCATCGGCCATCACGGCATGGCCTTCCGCGCTCGGATGCACGGCGCCGCCATAGACCGCCGAGAGCACGCCCCAGGTCGCATCATGGATGTCTGACGGTTGCATGTTGGTCGGCAGGCCTTCCGGATAGGTCATCGCGGCAAAGAAGCTGTCATTGGCGTCGCGAACCCAGCGCGCCCGCGGCGAATAGGCGCGGTATTCGCTGGGGCTGCGGCCGCACACCATCGGCTGGTTGGCGGCCACCACGAGGTCGGTGTTGAAGCTCTCGCCGTTGGCGGCAAAACATTCGCGATCGAATTCCGGATCGGTCTGCGCGCGGGCGCAGAAGCCGTGGCCGGCAAACGCCGGTTGATGCGAGTCCACGAAGGTCATGCGGTCGGCCTGCGGGTTGCGGCAGAGGATGCCGCCCTGACACAGCGCGATCGCTTTCAGTTGCGGCAGGAACTCGTTCTCGACAAAGCCCGAGACGGTGGCAAGCCGCCGCGGGTCCGCGTTGAAGGAGGGATGAACCTCGAAGCCGGCGCGTCCGCCGGGGCAGGGCGCGCCGCCCGCGGCCAGCGTCGGGTTGGCGTAGGAGGTGAAGACCACCCGCGAGAGATCGCCGACCAGCGGCCGCAGCGCCTCGCGCACCTTGGCAAAGCCTTGCGGCAGGTCGCGCGCCAGCACGCTGCGTGAGTCGTCCACGCTCGCCATCACGCCGCTGCGCTTGAACAGCACGCGCTCGGTCGGATAGTCGACGATGACGTCGGCGACGAGCCCGGAGAAATAGATGTCGTTGGCGCCGATCGACAGCAGCACGAGGTCGAGGCGTCGTTCCGGCTGGCGGCGCTGCGCGGCGGTGAGCGCCTCCTTCAGTTCGGCGATCTGGCTGTTCACCGTGCCGCGGCAGGTCGTGTTGGATTTCGACGGCGGGCATTCGCGAAAGCGCTGCGAGCCGAACAGGCCGTCGGCGATGGTGGCGCCGGTGCAGGCGAGCGGCAGATAGGTCACCGCGATGTGCGGATATTGCACGGCGAGCTGCAGCGCGGTGCGGGTCTGGTAGCTGTAGAGCGAACGGTGGCAGGCCGGGTTGAACCAGTGCGCGCTCTGGCGCTGCCAGACCTGTAAAAAGTCCGGCGCCTCGCAGGCGCGGCCGCCCTTGTAGCCGGCGCGGCTCGGCCGGTAGTACTGCGACGTCGCCGAGGAGAGATAGTAGCGGAAGCAGAAGCCTTCGTCGGAGAGCCCGATCGGACGATCCGGATTGCCCTCGCCGGAGGCGATGCTGTCGCCGAGCCCCGCGATGAAGATATCGCGCACCGCAATTTCCGTCGTGGCGCGCTGGTTGCCCTCGGCGCTGGCGACGTCGGCCGTTGCAACCGTCGTGCGGCCGTAGCGCACGCGCATGTTCACGGGTTCAGCGCAATCGAATGTCGAGGTCGTGGGCCCGTCGCCATCGTCGACCGTCCAGGCGCAGGTGGCGCCGACCGGCACCGCGCCGGCCAGCCGCAGCGTGACCGGGTGATCGACCGGCGTGAGATAGCTCTCCTTCACGGTATCGCGGGTGCAGGGCTCGCTGACGCGCCCGGTGACGTCGATGCAGAGCCGGTTGACGACGTTGCGCGCCCAGCCGCGGCCGTCGCTCTGCATGCCCAATATCTGCTCGGATGCGAGCACCGTGCGCCCGCGCCCGGCATCGACATGGAGCTGGAAGTCGCGCTCCTCGCGGAACAGGCGGAAGCGGTTGCGGACTTCCCAGGAGATTTGCAGCGGGCCAGCAGTCTGCGCCTCGGCCCGGAAGGTGGGCAGCGCGTACAGGTTCATGAACAGCGCCGCGAGGGCGAGGGTGCGAAGGAGAATTCTGGGCATGGCGCGTTGAACGTTAGCGGTAAGGCGGAAATAAGAGAACAGGCCTGACCGCGCGTTCCAGATAACGTCGCTGTTACCGGCGCCTGTCTATTTCCGGCCTTGCGCCGGCTGCCGCACGGCGCCTGCCTGGGCAGCCGCCGTGCAGGCCTCACTCAGCCGCCGGCGCTCCTGCCAGGGCTGTATGACGCTGAGCCAGAGCTCGCGCGTGCCCATGATCGAGATCGAGATGCAGAACGGGATCAGGAAGTAGAGGATGCGGAACACCACCAGCGTCGCCAGCAACTGCTCCTTGGCAAATTCCGGCAGCGCCACCAGCATCGCCGCATCGAACACGCCGATGCTACCGGGCGCGTGGCTGGCGAAGCCGAGCAGGGTGGCGAGGATGAAGACCACCGCCAGCGATATGAAATCGATATGCGGCTGTACCGGCATCAACAGATACATGGCGAGCGCACAGAAACCGAGATCGACCACGCCGATCAGGATCTGCAGCAGCGTCAGACGCGCCGAGGGCAACACCACCTTCCAGCCGTTCTGGCCGAGCTCGCGGCGCTTGTCGCCCGTCTTCAGCCACACCAGATAGGCCGCAATCGCGGCAAAGCAGCCGATGCCGATCAGCCGGTTTACCTCGTCCGGAAGCATATCCATGGCGGAGGCCGCCCAGGGCTCCAGGGTGAGGCCGATGCCGAGCACGAAGAGATTGCCGAGCCAGAAGGTGAGGCCGGACAGGAAGCAGATCTTGGCGACGTCGATCGCGGTCAGGCCGTAATCGGAATAGATGCGGAAGCGGATCGCGCCGCCGGTGAACACGGTGGCGCCGATGTTGTGGCCGATGGTGTAGCTCGTGAAGCTCGACATCGCGGCGATGCGATAGGGCACGTGGTTGCGGCCGATCGTGCGCAGCGCGAAGAAGTCGTAGAAGGTCAGCGTGCAGAAGGCGCCGACCACGCAGAGCGCGGCCAACGCAATGCGATGCGGCGCGATGTCGTGCAGCGCAGTCAGCACCAGCGCGCTGTCGACGCCCCTCAGCGTGCGCACCAGATGCGTCACCGCGAGCGCGATGATAATCAGGCTCAAGGCGATGCCGAGGCGCTTCCAGCCGATCTTTTCCTTGAAGCCGCGTTTGAGCGCGGACAGCAGCCGATACATTCTTCCTCCCGGCAGGGACGGCATTTGCAGGGCCTGTCGTCGCGACAGGCTACGGTCTATGGCACCGTATGCGACAGACCCATAAGGCAAAACCGGGGTCTTGTGCAGTCCTTGACAAGGCAAGCTTTAGCCGTCGCGCGCCATGATTGTCATACTGCGTACATAAGCATTATCGCGTGGATGTCGAATCGGGGCGTTGCGACAGGTCAATCTTCGGCGCCGCCCTGTTCCGGCGCCTGTTCCTGCATTTGGGCCAGTATTCATGCGCCGTTCAGAAAGGCCCGGCTGTTTGCCTCACGCCTTGCGCAGCGCGAAATAGGCGCCGCAGAACGCGACGACCGCGCCCAGAAGTAGCGCGGCAAGGCCGGCGAGCACGCCCGACACCGTCGGCACCGCGCTCGGCGCCGAGGCGGCCTGTCCGGCGCCGGCCAGCACCAGCACGCCGATCGCGATCAGGAACTGGCGCATGCGCTGCGGGATCTGTCCCGACGCGGCGCTGTCCATCAGCGTGGCCGTGAAGTAGCCGCCGGAGAAGCCGACGACGGCGATCAGCCACCAGGCGATCGCCGCGCCCGCCGGCATGAAGTCGCGCGTGTCACTTCGCCACAGACCGCCGAGATCGAGGCCGTAGCGCGCGCCCAGCATGTGGACGGCGAGCGCCAGCAGCACCCCCGTGATCATCGCCCCGCCGAGGATCAGGCGGCGCGGAAAATAAGTCGTTTCGGCCATGGCCCGTTGTAGGATAAAGCCCCGGCGCGGCGCAAGCGCGTGCGAACTGCTGTGAAGGAGCCGAATTGCCGACCGATCTGAAAAGCCCCGCGTCCGATGCGGACGGCGATTCCGGCAGGCGCTACGCCTTCAAGGCCTCGCTGATCGGGTCGGCCCATGAATTCGAGCTGACTGGCCGCGGCCTGTCGTGGAAGATCTCGGGGCGCGCGGACGTGTGGGCCTATCGCGACATCGCCGCGATCCGCCTGTCGTACCGGCCGAGCTCGATGCAGGCACATCGGTTCCGCGCCGATATCTGGAACGAGAACGGCGGGCGAATCCGCATCATCTCGACCAACTGGCAGACGGTGTCGCTGATGACGCCGCAGGACAATGGCTACCGCGCCTTCATCGAGGCCCTGCACGCGCGGATGGGCGCGGCCGGAAGCAAGGCGACGCTGACCGGCGGGCTGCCGCGCGGCCTCTACGCCGCGGCGCTCGCGTTCGTCGGCCTGCTGGCGGTCGCCATGATCGGCCTGTTCATCCGCGCATTGGCCACGGGTGAATATGCGGGCGCCGGGTTCCTGGTCGCTTTTGCGCTGTTGTTCAACTGGCAAATCGGCGGCTTCATCCGGCGCAACAGGCCGGTCAGTTACACGTTCGATCATCTCCCGGAAGCGCTGCTGCCGTAGCAATGCGACATCAATCGTGACTTCGCGCTTCTCCCGAAGCACGCCATGTTGCCGCCGGGCGAGGGGAGAGACGTGAGCGAAAATCAAGACGAGCGGATACCTGACGCGGCCGAGATCGCCGCGATCAATGCGACGCATTTTGCCGATACCGCGCTGAGGCCCGCCGACCTTCTGTTCGTGTTCGGCACGCGCGAAGACGACCTGCTGCGCGCGGAAAAAGCCTGTGCGCTCTGGCACGAGGGGCTGTGCCGCCATGCCATCGTCAGCGGCGGCGTGACGGCGGGCGGCGAGCGATCGGAATGTGCCGTCATCAAGGATGCGATGGTCGCGCGCGGCATGCCGGCGCAACTCATTCTGGAAGAACATCGCGCGCTGAACACGGGCGAGAATGTCACCTTCTCGTTGCCGGTGATCGACGCGGCGCTGGGCCTTTCCAATATCCGCAGCGTGATTTGCCTGGGCAACACCTGGACGGCGCGGCGCTATGCGATGACGCTGCACCGGCACTGGCCTGATGTCGAGAAGATGCTGGTGACGATCGATTCCTTTGCGACGCCGCGCGGGCTCTGGCACACCGAGGCCGAATTCCGCCGCCTTGTGCTGCGCGAATGGGACAAGATCGAGCCTTACAAGGTGCGCGGCTTTATCGCGGAGTGGCCGTGAGCGGGTGAGGGTACTCGCTCACTCCGTCGAATCGAAATCGTCCTGCTGCGTGCGCAGGATGTCGGCGAGCGTGCGCAGCGCGAAGTCGAGCTGCTCGATCGCGGGCGCGGCGAGCGCGAGCCGCACCGCATTGGGCGCGTGGCCCGGCGTGATGCAAAAGGTAGTCGAGGGCGTCAGCGCGATGTCGCGGCGCGCGGCGGCGGCGACAAAGGTCTGCGACCGCCAGTGCTGCGGCAGTGACAGCCACAGATGATAGGACTTCCTGTCGGCCTGGATATCGAAGCCGGCGAGGCGCTCGGCCGCCATCTGCTGGCGGCGCTGCGCGTCGGCACGCTTGAGCCGGATCAGCTCGGTGGCCGTGCCGTCGCCCATCAGCCGTTGGCCTGCCGCAAAGGCATAGCCCGAGGCGGTCCAGCCGCCGGAGCGGATCGAGTTGAGGATGTTCTCGCGCAGGCGAGGGGGCGCGACGATGAAGCCGAGCGCGAGCCCCGGCGCGACCTTCTTCGACAGCGAGTCCAGCACCACGCAGCGGTCCGGCGCCATCGCGGCCATCGGCGCCTCGTCGGACAGGAAGCCGTAAACGCTGTCCTCGATCACCGTCAGGTCGAGCTTTTCCACCACGCGCATGAGATCGGTGCGGCGCGCCGCCGGCATGGTCATGCCGAGCGGGTTCTGGATGGTCGGCTGGATGTAGAGCGCCGACAGGTGCGCTTCGCGGTGGGCCTTCTGGACGGCGTCCGGGCGCACGCCCTGTGCATCCATCGCCAGCGGCACCAGCGTGATGCCGAGCCTGGCGGCGATACCCTTGATGAAGGGATAGGTCAGTGCCTCGACGCCGCAGCGCCCGCCCGCGGGCACCAGCGCGGAGAGAACCGCGGCAATGCACTGACGTCCGTTGGCGGTGAAGGCAAATTGCTCCGAGTTGGGGGTCCAGCCGGGGCGGGCCATGAAATTGGCGGCGATATTGCGCACGGCTTGCGTACCGCCGCTTGAGCCCTGGCGCTGGGCGATCTCGAGCGCCTCGGCGCGCTCCAGGCCCGCGAGACTCCGTGCAATCATCGCCGCCTGGGTCGGCAGCATCGGATAGTTGATTTCGAGATCGACGCGCACGCCGCGCGGCTCGTGCTGCAGCGTCGCGATCGGCTGCCGCGGTTCGCCGGATACGAAGGTGCCGCGGCCAACCTCGCCGACGACAAGGCCGCGGCGTAACAATTCCGTGTAGACGCGGCTGGCGGTGGAGGCTGCGATCTTGCGCTCATACGCAAACGTTCGCTGTGGCGGCAGCCGGTCGCCCGGTTTCAGGGCGCCGCCCGCAATATCGGCAGCGACGGCGTCGGCAAGTCGGATGTATTCAAAACGCGACATTATTGCACCGAGAGCAATGTTTTCCTTGCACCGATACAATTACTGGATCATCTAGGGTTCCACAAGCCCGAGATTGCACCGAGGAGGCGAGAGCAATCCGAGAACAAGGCGCGAGCGCTTTTCCGGCGTCCGCGTCACCGGCGGTGCTTGGCCGCTGCATCACGACTGGAGACTGAAATGGCTACGATCTACACGACTGCACAAACCGTTCCCGCATCCGCCTTTGGCGGCTTCACCCGCATGCTCGGCGACTGGGCCAACGGCCTCGCCAGCTACTGGGTACGCCGGGAAGCGATCAAAGCGCTGCGGGCGATGAATGATCGTGAGCTGCGCGATATCGGCATCACCCGCAGCCATATTGACGATGCGGTGTGGGGCAAGCTCGATCCGGAATTGGGCCGGATGCGCTGAGGGCGGTTGCCCGGGTCGCAAGCAATTCGAGACACAAAAAAGCCCCGGCCTTGGCCGGGGCTTTTCGCTTTCGAGAATGCGCTCGATCAGTGCCTGACCACCAGCACCGAGCATTTGGCGTAGCGCACGACATGGCCGGCATTGGAGCCGAGGAAATAGGTTCGCATCGCCGGCCGGTGCGAGGTCATCACGATCAAATCGGCCTTCATGCTGGCGGCTTCCTCGAGGATCTCGTGATAGATGCCGCCCTGCCGCACCACATAGGAAATGCGCGATGCATCGATGCCGGATTCGCGGGCGACGATGGCGAGCGCCTCTTCCGAGGTCTGGCGCTGCTGGGTGTCGAAATCGGCCGGGACGTATTCGGCGAGCATCACCGGCGTCATCGGCAGCACGTTGAGGAGGCGCACCGTGCCGTTCATCGCCTGCGAGAGGGTTCTGGCCGTCTCGATCGCGGGCCTTGCCAGATCCGTATCGGCCAGATCGATCGGCACGAGAATGGACTTGAACATCAGCGCCTCCCACCTTTGCCGGTCAGCCTAGCATGGCGCCGAGCCCGCGGTTAATCCTTCGACATCTGCCGCAGCAGTTTTGGACTGACGAACAGCGCGAGCTTGCCGCGGCGGAACGCCACGTCGGTCCAGTCCTTGATGTCGAAGTCGAGGATGGCAAGACCCGCCGTCGGCAGATTGTCTTCCACCGCCTTGATGGAAGCCTTGTCGCCGCTGCCGACGAGCATCAGCGCCATTTCATGCATGCCGGGATTATGGCCGACCAGCATCAGCCGTTTCGGATTGGAGCTTGCCGCCATCCGCACGATGCGCAAGAGCTGTGTCGGTTCGGCGCCGTAGAGCTCGTCGAGGAGTTCGACTTCGGGCGCCGGCACCTTGTCCTTCATTGCCTCCCATACGAGGTCCCAGGTCTGCCGAGCGCGCACGGCCGTGGAGACCAGCACGAGCTCCGGGAACGGCGGGTGACGGCCGATCCAGTGGCCGATCTCGGCGGCATCGCTGCGGCCGCGATCGTCGAGGCGACGATCCTGATCGTGCCCCGACGGCGCATCGGTCTCGGTCTTGGCGTGACGCAGCAGCAGCAAACGGCGCATGGCGCGATCTCGATCAGTCCTGGTGGCGCGGATGACAGCATGATCCGAAGGGCCGCCCGGGCGGGGCGGGATCCGGCTTTCCGACACGATCATGCTCTATT
>JAKFVP010000232.1 GCA_021732175.1 Bradyrhizobium sp. | reverse complement strand
CGATGCAGCGATCGCTGACCGGGCCGCCCGCGGCAATGAGAGTGAAGGGAATCCAGAGCGAGGCGACGGAGAACATGGGGATGACCGGCTGGCAGGACGGCCAAAGTGCCGGGCAGCGCGGGCGCGGTCAACGGGGCCGGCGCATGACTGCGATGCGTGCTGCCGCGAATTGGACAGGCGAGGGCTCGCTGCACTCCCTCTCCCCGCTCCTTGCGGGGTCGAGACGAGCGAAGCTCGCTCTTAGAGGGTTGGGGTGAGGGGCTGCCTCCGCAAAATACGTTGCTAGTTGGGCTCGCGGAGAGCCCCCTCACCCGCCGCGCAAGAGCGCGGCGGCCTCTCCCCGCACGCGGGGAGAGGCGAAGAGCCTCACATCCCCTCGGCCACCACCATGTAGTTCACGTCCATGTCGGCGGAGAGGCCCCATCGGTCGGCAAGGGGGCTATAGACCACGCCGGTTTCCTCAGTGATGGCGAGCTTGTTGGCGGCGAGGTGTTTTGCGAGCTCGTCGGGGGTGACGAACTTGTTCCACTCATGGGTGCCGCGCGGCAGCCAGCGCAGCACATATTCGGCGCCGACGATGGCAAGCGCGAAGCTCTTCCAGTTGCGATTGATGGTCGAGACCACCATCAGCCCGCCGGGCTTGAGCATCGTCGCGCAGTGATTGAGGAACATGGCGACGTCGGCGACATGCTCCACCACTTCCATCGCCAGCACGATATCGAAGCGCTCGCGGTGATCCATCTCTTCCACCGTGGTGCAGCGGTAGTCGATCGACAGATGGCCCTTGTCGGCATGCAGCTTGGCCGCCGCAATATTGGTCGCGGAAGGATCGATGCCGATCACCTGCGCGCCCAGTCGTGTGAACGGCTCGCACAGCAGGCCCGCACCGCAGCCGATATCGAGCATGCGCAGGCCCGACAGGCAGTTGAGGCTCTTGGCGTTGCGCGAGAATTTCCGACAGGCGGCATCGCGGATATAGGCGAGCCGCAGCGGATTGATCTTGTGCAGCGGCGCCATCTTGCCGTTGGGGTCCCACCACTCGGCCGACAGCTTCGAGAATTTTGCCACCTCGGCCGGATCGACCGTGGGTCCAGTGGCGCCTGAAGGAGTTTGCATGGACATGTCGCGCCCGCCCCTACCGCGCCGTGATGGCGTTGCGGAATGCGATCGGCGAGGTGACCATATCGAGTTTCTCCTCGCTCTTGCCCACGCCCATGATGGTGACGTCGCCATAGCCGAAGACCCGGCCCGCGATGGACTGGTTGACGTCAACGCTCTCGATCTTGTCGAGACTCATCTCGAACGTCTTGCGGTTGATGAAGCCGGTCTTGTGCACCACGCGCAGGCTCGTCACATCGGTCTCGGTTGTCCAGCGGTGGAACCAGGCGGTCACGGTCTTGTAGAGCGCGACCAGCGCCACGATTGCAGCCAGCGCCCAGCACACCAGCATCAGGGGGCTGCCCGGCGGGACCATCCCTGAAAGGGCCAGGAACACGGCCGCCAGAATCCAGAGCAATATCGCCGGGGCGAAGAATATCCAGTGCGCATTGGTGGAATACAGCACCTTTTCCCCGGGCTGCAGGATATCGTCAATATAACGGCCCATACGCTACCTCAGTTACTCCTACGCCACAGACGGCCGGGACAGCCCTTTGCCCCGCAGGAACCCGCTTGCCCCCGGCCGCGCTGCTATGTATACGCGCGTTTTAATGGCTGCGCTGCCGGTTTTGAGCGCAGGTCCCTAATTATCCTTATTCAAGGGAATGCGCGCGTCGTCATGAGCCGCCTCGTGATGAAATTCGGCGGCACGTCCGTCGCCAACATCGAACGTATCCGCAACGTCGCGCGCCACGTGAAGCGCGAGGTCGACGCCGGCCATGACGTGGCCGTGGTGGTGTCGGCGATGGCCGGCAAGACCAATGAGCTGGTGGGCTGGTGCACCGAAGCTTCCCCGATGCATGATGCGCGGGAATATGACGCCGTGGTGGCGTCGGGCGAGCAGGTGACGTCGGGCCTTTTGGCCATCGTGCTGCAGGGCATGGGCATCCAGGCCCGTTCCTGGCAGGGCTGGCAGATTCCGATCAAGACCAGCGACGCGCACGCTTCCGCCCGCATCCTCGAGATCGATGGCTCCGAGATCATCAATCGTTTCAAGGATCGCAAGGAAGTCGCCGTGATCGCCGGCTTCCAGGGCATCAACCCGGAGACGCGCCGCATCACCACGCTCGGCCGCGGCGGCTCCGACACGTCAGCGGTGGCGGTTGCTGCCGCCATCCATGCCGACCGCTGCGACATCTATACCGACGTCGATGGCGTCTACACGACAGACCCGCGCGTGGTGCCGAAGGCAAAGCGGCTCGACAAGATCGCATTCGAGGACATGCTGGAGCTGGCTTCGCTCGGCGCCAAGGTGTTGCAGGTGCGCTCGGTGGAACTCGGCATGGTGCACAATGTGCGGATCTTCGTGCGCTCCAGCTTCGACAAGCCGGAGGATATCGATCCGCACGCCAACCAGCCGCCGGGCACGCTGATCTGCAGCGAGGAGGAAATCATGGAAAGCTACGTCGTCTCCGGCATCGCCTTCTCCAAGGACGAGGCGCAGATCTCCGTGCGGCAGATCGAGGACAAGCCGGGCGTTGCCGCCGCGATCTTCGGGCCGCTGGCGGATGCCAACATCAATGTCGACATGATCGTGCAAAACGTCTCCGAGGACGGCAAGACCACCGACCTCACCTTCACCGTGCCCGCCGCCGACTACACCCGCGCCAGGGAAACCATCACGTCGTCCAAGGCCAAGATCGGCTACGCACGGCTCGACAGCGCCACCGACGTGGCCAAGGTCTCGGTGATCGGCAGCGGCATGCGCAGCCACGCCGGCGTCGCCGCCAAGGCGTTTTCCGCACTCGCGGCGCGCAATATCAACATCCGGGCCATTACAACCTCGGAGATCAAGTTTTCGGTGCTGATCGACGCCGCCTACACCGAGCTTGCGGTGCGCACGCTGCATACCCTCTACGGCCTCGATCAGGCGTAGAGTAATTTTCTCTTAGCGGTCGCAGCATCAATCCCACAGAGACGTTATTACCTCTGGCAGGCGTTTTGCTTGGCAAAACTGCCTTCGATTGGTTATACGGCCTGATAGGTGAGCTGCCGCAAACTGTGCCACAGTTTTGGTGATCCCGATTCGGCCGGGAGGGGCTCGCGCCGGTGCCGAAATGAATAAAATTGTTGTTTTGTCCGAGTATTACGCCAGCGGCCGGCCAGGCGACGGGTTGGCCCTGCGGGGGAGGATCGGCTGATCATGCGGAGCGCGTCGGGAGGTCCCCGCGTCTTGCTGAGACGGCTCCGCGAAACCATGGCGGAGCAAGTCTCCGCACAGGAACGCCTCGACAAGATCGTGGTGCTGATCGCGGCCAACATGGTGGCCGAGGTCTGCTCCTGCTACGTGCTGCGCGTCGACAACACCCTCGAGCTCTACGCCACCGAAGGTCTGAAGCGCGAAGCCGTGCATAGAACGGTTCTCAGCGCACATGAGGGCCTGGTCGGCCTCGTCGCCAGCGAAGCGACGCCGCTGAACCTGTCGGACGCGCAGAGCCACCCGGCCTACTCCTACCGCCCGGAAACCGGCGAAGAGATCTATCACTCCTTCCTCGGCGTGCCGATCCTGCGCGCCGGCAATACGCTTGGCGTGCTGGTGGTGCAGAATCGCGCCAAGCGCAATTACGTCGAGGAAGAGGTCGAGGCGCTGCAGACCACCGCCATGGTGCTGGCGGAGATGATCGCGTCAGGCGAATTGTCGGCGCTGGCGCAGCCCGGCGCCGAGCCGGCGGCGCGGCACTCCCTGCACAAGAGCGGCGCCACTTTGTCCGAGGGTATCGCGCTCGGCCATGTCGTCCTGCACGAGCCGCGCGTCGTCATTAAAGACTATATCGCCGAGGACCTGCCGAAGGAGATCAAACGGCTGGATGCGGCGCTGCTGAAGCTGCGCGCCGATCTCGACCGCATGCTGGAGCGCGGCGACGTCGCCGAGGGCGGCGAGCACCGCGACGTGCTGGAAGCCTACCGCATGTTCGCCAATGACGCCGGGTGGTCGCACAAGCTGCACGAGGCGGTCGGCACCGGCCTCACGGCGGAAGCCGCGGTCGAACGCGTGCAGTCCGACACCCGCGCGCGCATGCTGCGCTCGACCGATCCCTATCTGCGCGAGCGCCTGCACGATCTGGAAGATCTCGGCCACCGCCTGATGCGCCAGCTGGTCGGCCGCGACCACGCGCCTTCAAGAGAACAATTGCCCGACAACGCCATCCTGATCGCGCGCGCGATGGGACCGGCGGCGCTGCTCGACTATGACCGCAAGCGACTGCGCGGCCTCGTGCTGGAGGAAGGCACCGCCAACTCGCACGTCGCCATCGTCGCCCGCGCGATCGGCATTCCCGCGATCGGCGAAGTGCCGAACGCGCCCGGCATCGCCGATCCCGGCGACGCCATCATCGTCGACGGCACCTCCGGCTCGATCTATGTGCGGCCGTCCAGTGAAATCGAATCGGCCTATGCCGAGCGCGTCCGGCTGCGCGCACGGCGTCAGGCGCAATATTCCGCGCTGCGCGACCTGCCCTGCAAGACCAAGGACGGCCAGAAGGTCGAGCTGCTGATCAATGCCGGCCTCGTCATCGACCTTCCGCATATCGAGGACACCGGCAGCGCCGGCATCGGCCTGTTCCGCACCGAATTGCAGTTCATGGTGAGCGCGAGCCTGCCGCGCTCTTCCGACCAGCTTGCGCTCTACCGCACCGTGCTCGATGCGGCCGGCGACAAGCCGGTGACCTTCCGCACCCTCGATATCGGCGGCGACAAGGCGCTGCCCTATATGGAGACGGTGATCGAGGAGAACCCGGCGCTGGGCTGGCGCGCGATCCGGCTCGGGCTCGACCGGCCCGGCCTGTTGCGCGGCCAGATCCGCGCGCTGCTGCGCGCCGGCGGCGGCCGTTCGCTGAAAATCATGTTCCCGATGATCTCCGAGGTCGCTGAGTTCGATGCGGCCAAGGCGATCGTCGAGCGCGAGCTCACGTATCTGCGCCAGCACGGCCACTCCCTCCCCGAACGCATCGACATCGGCACCATGGTGGAGGTTCCGGCGCTGCTCTACCAGATGGACGAGCTGCTGAAGAAGGTCGACTTCGTCTCGGTCGGCTCCAACGATCTGTTCCAGTTCCTGTTCGCGGTCGACCGCGGCAACGCCAAAGTGGCTGAACGTTTCGACACCCTGTCGGCGCCGATCCTGCGAGCGTTGCGCGATATCGTGCGCAAGGCCAATGCCGCCAAAAAGGGCGTGTCGCTGTGCGGCGAGATGGCCTCGAAACCGCTCGGCGCGCTGGCGCTGATCGCGCTCGGCTATCGTTCGCTGTCGCTGTCGGCGACCGCGCACGGCCCGGTGAAGGCGATGATCCTCGATCTCGACGCCAAGAAGGCCGAGGCGATGATCAATCCGCTGCTCGATGCGCCCGCCGGCAGCGTCTCGATCAAGCAAAAGCTGACGGAGTTCGCGGAAGCCGAGGGGCTGTCGTTGTAGCGGGGCTGTTCCCGCCATCCCCGCCCTTCCCGCTTTCTGCTATCAAAGATTTGCCATGCTGCCCGAAGCCAAACTCGACATCCTGCTCGCCCACCATGCCGCGCTCGAAAACGAGCTGCTCGGCCAGGTCGGTTCCGACCGCTATGTGCAGATCACCCGCGAGCTCGCCGAGCTCAATCCGCTGATCGAGGCCGTCAAAGCCTATCGCGGCGTGCAGGCCGAGCTTGCCGGCGCGGAGGCGCTGCTCGCCGATCCCGCCACGGATGCGGAAATGCGCGGCATGGCGGAGACCGAGCGCGACGAATTGCAGGCAAGGCGCGACGAGCTGGCACAGAAGATCCGCATTGCGCTGTTGCCGAAGGACGCCATGGACGACCGCAACGTCGTGCTGGAAATCCGCGCCGGCACCGGCGGCGACGAGGCCTCGCTGTTCGCGGGCGACCTGTTCCGCATGTATGAGCGCTTTGCTGGTCTGCAGGGCTGGAAGGTCGAGGTGATCTCGGCCAGCGAAGGCACCGTCGGCGGCTTCAAGGAAATCATCGCCGAGGTTCAGGGCCGCGGCGCGTTCGCGAAACTGAAATTCGAATCCGGCGTGCACCGTGTGCAGCGCGTGCCCGATACCGAGACGCAAGGCCGCATCCACACCTCCGCCGCGACGGTCGCGGTGCTGCCCGAAGTCGAGGATGTCGACGTCGACATCAAGAACGAGGATCTGCGGATCGAAACCATGCGCGCGGGCGGCGCCGGCGGCCAGCACGTCAACAAGACGGAATCGGCGATTCGCATCACTCACATCCCGACCGGCATTGTCGTGATGATGCAGGACAGCCGTTCGCAGCACAAAAACCGGGCCTCCGCCATGAACATCCTGCGCTCGCGCATCTACGATGCCGAGCGGCAGCGCCAGGACGCGGCGCGCTCCGCCGACCGCAGGGAAAAGGTCGGCTCCGGCGACCGCAGCGAGCGCATCCGCACCTACAATTTTCCGCAAGGCCGCGTGACCGACCACCGCATCAATCTGACGCTCTACAAGCTGCCGCAGGTGATCTCGGGCGAAGCGCTGGGCGAACTGGTGGACGCGCTGACCACCGAGCATCAGGCCGCGCAACTGGCGGCGCAGGGCGCTGCGGCGTAAGCAGGCAGCGGCCGCATAACCACTGTCGTCCCTGCGAACGCAGGGACCCATAACCACAGGTGAGCGTCGTTGCACGAAAAGGCAACTCCGACTTCCTCTCTCGATAGGCCGCGGCGTATGGGTCCCTGCGTTCGCAGGGACGACACCGCGAATGTGACGCATGAGTGACTCCATCACCATCGAAGCCGCGCGGCGTTCGCTTGCGGCACGATTGCAATCCGCCGGGATCGATTCTGCCGAGCTTGATGCGCGCCTGCTGGTCGGTCACGCGCTGGGCCTCGATCTCACCGGCATGATCCGCGCGGCGGATCGCACGCTCAGCGCAGACGAATCAAGTCGCCTCGACGCGCTTGCCGGCCGCCGCCTCGCGGGCGAGCCGGTCGCGCGCATGCTCGGCCGCAAGGAATTCTGGGGCCTCTCGCTATCGCTGTCGCCGGCGACGCTGGTGCCACGGCC
This sequence comes from Bradyrhizobium sp., assembly GCA_021732175.1. Lineage (GTDB taxonomy): Bacteria > Pseudomonadota > Alphaproteobacteria > Rhizobiales > Xanthobacteraceae > Bradyrhizobium. Next base: position 2,029 of record JAKFVP010000232.1, on the reverse strand, counting down.
GGACACCGAGACGGTGGTCGAGCTCGCGCTCGAAATGTTGCGCGCCAATCCCGCACGACAGGGCACGCGCATCGCCGATCTCGGCACCGGCACCGGCGCCATCCTCCTTGCGCTGCTGAGCGAACTGCACGGCGCCGTCGGCGTCGGCACCGACATTTCGCTGGAGGCGCTGGAGACGGCGCGCGGCAATGCGAAGCGCCTCGGCCTCGCCGACCGCGCCAGCTTCGTCCGCTGCGATTATGCCGCGGGGCTGACTGGCGCCTTCGACCTCATCGTGTCGAACCCGCCCTATATCCGCTCGGGCGACATCGCGGGTCTCGCCGTCGAGGTACGCGACCACGATCCCGACAAGGCCCTGGACGGGGGTCCCGATGGGCTCGATGCCTACCGGGCGCTGATACCGCAGGCCGCGCGAATCCTCAGTCCAGGTGCCGCACTGGTTGTAGAGGCCGGACAGGGCCAGGCGGCCGCGATTGAAGCTTTGATGACAGCCGCAGAGCTGACCCCTCAGCGGGCTCCCAGGGCCGATCTGGGAGGTATATTAAGGGCCGTCGGAGCCCGTAAAATGCCCCGATAAAGTCCTTTTGGAACGAAAAAAACCTCTTGGAATTGACCCCGGGAACGACTAGCTTCCGGCCACAATATCGGTTCAGGGTTGCTGGCTGGCCCCGCGGGAGAAGCGGGAAGGAAACCAGAGGCACTTTAGCCCGCCGATCAACGGTTCCAGAACGCAAAGGTCTTTTGAGCGCAATGGCTGAAGCTGTGCTGCTCCAGACCGTAAAGCCAATGAAAGCCTGATTTTGCGCTTGAAGACATACGCAACAGAGCTGGGCTTGTTTCGGCAAGGTGAATGATTTGACGCCGGCGATGAGCGCCGGCTGTTGGGGAACGCGTCTTTGTTGAACGCGACGATTGGCCAAACCGGCTGCTTTTCGAGCTGCGCCATGATTCGGTGCAAGCGAACGCATGGCTGGCCATAGACAGGCAATCCGAACCGACTTCTGCAATCCAAGTGAACTTATTAGGGCTGGAATAAAGGCGACACATGAGAAACGGTCAGAACAACAAGCGGATGCGTAACCGGAATAACAACAACAACCAAAACCGGGGACGCGGCCAGAACCCGCTGACCAGGGTCTACGAATCCAACGGACCCGACATCAAGATCCGCGGCACCGCTTCCCACATCGCCGAAAAATACGTCCAGCTCGCCCGCGACGCGCGCTCTTCCGGCGATCCCGTCGCCGCTGAAAATTACTACCAACACGCCGAGCACTATTTCCGCCTGATCGCGGCGGCGCAGGAGCAGTTCCGGCAGAATCAGCCGCAGCATCAGCAGCAGCCGCGCCCCGACAACGACATGTCATCGACGGAGGAAGGCGACGGCGAAGACGACGGATTCTCGCCGTTCGGCCAGGAGCCGGGCTTCGCCCCGCAGCACCAGCAGCCGCAACCCTATATGCGCGACAACAGCCAGCAGCGCGACCGCGGCGACCAGCAGCCTTATCAGCGCGACCAGCAGCCGCGCGAGCATCGCGGCGATCGCGATCATCAGCGCGAGCATCGTCCGCAGCCGCAATATCAGCCGCAGCCGGCGCAACCGCAGCCCGCTGTCGCTGACAGTGTCGATCGCCTGCCCTCCTTCATCACCGGCCCGCAGCCGCAGATCAACGGCGGCGGCGAGCGCAATTTCGAAGGTGGCGGTGGCGGCGAGCGCTATCCGCGCCGGCGCCGCCGGCCGCATGGCGGCCCGCGCCCGGACAACATGGCGGGCGCTGCGCCCGCGACCTCCGGTGAGGACCTCGGCGAGTAAGCCGCGCGAACTTTTGCGTCACGGCGCGAATTCGTAAGGTGGGCAAAGCGCAAGCGTGCCCACCTTTTCTTTTTGTCGTCCCGGCGCAGGCCCATAGGCGCTAAGATATCCGGATCATGGCTTGATATCTGCGTTTTCGTCTTGGCGGCTCGCGTAGATGGCGTCGGAGAGCGCGGGCGGCTCGGCGGAGACAGGCGATGGTGGGCTGCGGGATGA
>JAKFVP010000481.1 GCA_021732175.1 Bradyrhizobium sp. | reverse complement strand
ATGTTTTCCCGACACCGAGATCATGGTGATCTCGATCCTCGGCGACGAGGAGAGTGTGATGCGTGCGATCACTGTCGGCGCCACCGGCTATCTGCTCAAGGACGCCTTCCCGACCGACATCGCCGCCACCGTGCGCGATCTTGTGGCCGGCCATTCGCCGATCTCGGCTTCGATCGCCCGCTTCATCGTGCGGCGGACGCAGAACTCGGCCGAGCCGCCGCCGGGGCCGCCGCTCAACACCGCAAAACTGACGCCGCGCGAGATCGATATCCTCTGGGGCATCGCCAAGGGATTTTCCTACGCCGAGATCGCAACTCATCTCGGCCTGTCCCGGCAAACCGTCCCGGGCCACATCAAGAGCATCTATCGCAAGCTCGAGGTGCACACCCGGGGCGAAGCGGTGTTCGAGGCGGTGCAGCAGGGCCTGATCAGGCTGTGAGCGAGGCGCCGGCGAATGCGGTATCACCCGGGCGATGGTGGCGCGCTTCGCGCATCATCCAGTATGGGCTGCTGCAGGCCTTGATCGCGGCGCTATGCGTGCTGGCGCTGCGCCAGTCGCTGCCGCAACCGCCGGCCGAATATCGCCTCAGCGAATTCACGCTTCATGAGCGAGGCACCGAACGCAGCGTCACGTTGCCGCTGTTCACTGCCTCGCGCTATACAATAGAAGACTCCCCGCGCTTCACCGCACAATTCACCCCGCCGGCGGGCGAGGCGCGCTGGCCGTGGTCGGTGTATCTGCCGCGCTTCACCAACAGTGTGGAGGTGTCGGTCAACGGCGTCGTGATCCACGACTCCCGGCGCGATCCCGCTGCCAACCGGCCCGACCGCAACACGCCGCAGATCGCCGACATCCCCGCGACGCTGCTGCACGACGGCGCCAACGATCTTTCGATCCGCCTGTTCGTGCGCGGTCCGATCGCGGGTTTTCTCGACAGAGTCTGGGTCGGTCCCGACGAGGCGCTGCGCCCCATCTACGACCTGCGAACGACGCTGTTCGTCACCGTGCCGGTGGTGATCTCGGCCTGGCAGGCGATCCTCGCCGTGATCCTCGGCATCATGTGGGTGATGAGGCGGCATGAGCCAGCCTATGGCGTGCTGGCGGCGGCGATGGCGATGGGCTTCCTGCAGGCCTTGCTGCAGACGCCGATGGCGGAGACGACGTTCTCCAGGCTCAACATCGCCGTGATCTCTTCAGCGCCGCTGGAAAGCGCGCTGGTGCTGACCTTTGCGCTGTTGCTCTGCGGCTGGCGCTGGCGCCGCTGGTGGCTGGTGTTCTTCGTGCCCGGCATCGCGCTGGCATTGGCCGCGCTGCTCGCGAGCCGCGAAGTAGCGAGCGCGCTGTTCCCGCTGCTCGGCGTGCCGATGGTCGGCCTGACCCTGCTGATTACCGCCTTCGCCACTGCCCGCGCGTGGTCGAAGCAGCACAACGTGGCGGCTTTCCTGCTCGGCTGCGCGGTGACCATCATGCTGACCTGCTGGATCGTCGATCTGCTCTCGGTGTTCCAGGTAGTGCCGAACCGCATCTTCGTATCGCGGCTGTCCTACTCCGCAATCCTGGTCGCGATCGGCGCGGGGCTGACCTGGCGCTTTGCCCGCGCGCTCAACCAGGTTGACGGCTTTGCGGGCCGGCTGGTGCAGCAGGTGGCGGAAGCCGAGGAAAAGCTGAAGGCGAGCTTTGCCCGCGAGGAGGAACGCGCACGCGCCGCAGCGTTGGCGCGCGAGCGCGCACGGCTGATGCGCGACCTGCATGACGGGCTCGGCGGGCAGCTCGTCAGCATCGTGGCGCTGAGCGAGCGCGGCAATGCCGGCGCCGGCATCGGCGAGGCGGCGCGCGCGGCGCTGAAGGATCTGCGCCTCGTCATCGATTCCATGGACGATATCGGCGGCGACCTGATGCTGGCGCTCGCCTCCTGGCGCGAGCGCGCCACCGCTCAACTGCGGCCGCACGGCATGGCGCTGGACTGGCAGATCGCAACCGCAAAGGGCCTGCCGGTGCATCCGGAACTGCGGCCGTGGCATGTGATACAGATCGTGCGTATCCTCGACGAAGCGCTGACCAATGCGGTCAAGCATGCCGGCGCAAGCCGCATCACGGTGCGGATCGAGACGCTGACGGGCGAGGACGGCGTCGAGCGCGGCTGCATCACCGTTGCCGATGACGGCAAGGGGTTTGGAAAGGGATTTGAAACGGGGTTTGAACTTGCCGCCGGCGGCGGGGGCGCCGTCGCCAGCAAGACCGCGCGCGGCCTGCGCAATATGCAGGACCGCGCCGCGCGCTGCGGTGCGGAACTGGGGCTAAGCTCCAGCGCCGGGGGGACGCAGGTGAGACTGGCGTTGCCTCACCGCTTCCCCGACAGCGACACCGCAACCGGTTGAGTCACCGCGGCAGTGGTGCTGCCACCTCTCCCCGCTGGGGAGAGGTGAGTCACGTCCTAGCGCACGCCGACGCGGTTGACCGGACCGCCGCGATTCATCGGCGTACCGGCGCGAACGCCGACGCCGGGCGCGCCGACACCGGGCGCGCCGACACCGGGCGTCGCCACCACGGCCGTGGCGGCGGGTGCAACGACCACCGCAGCCGCAGTCGGCCGTGCGACGCAGCCCTTGGGCACGCCGACCGTCTTGCAATAGACCACCGCGGCCTGGACCGAACTTGGCGACATCGCCGTGGCGATGGCCGCGAGCGTCACGCCGATGGCGAGCCATCCCGTTTTTCCTGACATCAAAGTCTCTCCCGTTGCCGTGCGGTCTTGCGCGCGACCGATCCGGCCGCCGCAGCCGACGTGGGAGCTACATGGCCCAGGCAAGTGTGCGGCAACATGCCATAAAGATGGGGGATGCCTGAACCGCACATTTTCGCACGCCATGAACATGGCATGGACCGCAAGCGCAGCTTTCGACGATGGTCCGCCCCGCTCCTGCCGAGCCCTTCACCCAACCATCATCAGAGGCTGCCATGAAAACTTCTACTCACCTTGCGTCCGCGACGCTGTCGCTGGTCTTCCTCACCGCCACCGCTTTTCTGCCCGCAGCCGCGCAATCCGGCCCGACGATGCAGGAGCAGATGGCCTGCCGCGGCGATGCCGGAAAACTCTGCGCCGAACATGTCGGCAAGCCGCAAGAGATGAATGCGTGCCTGCGCGCCAACAAGGCAAAACTGTCGGACGGCTGCCCCAAGGTGGTGGAAGCGCGCGGCGGCTAGCGGGCCACTCGCAAAGAAGAATAGAGGCCGTCCGGACCGGGCGGACTTTTGTTCGTTCAAACCACGCGGCGTTCCGGCGAGATGTCGTGGGAATAATGCGAGCAATCGACGAGGCTGCCGACGGCGAGCGTCTTCAGCACTTCGCGGTCGCGCTCGCCCTTTTCGGCCGCGGCCAGGATATGGCAGGCCATCTCGGCCTTGATCGCGGATGTGCGCTTGGCTTCGGGCAGCTGCGCCGAGGCATCCTCGAGGACAGCCCGCATCAGCGCGATGAGATCGGGAGAAAAGACAGCTCCGCTCGGGTTCAATTGTGCACCCTCCCCGGTAATCCCTGCCCGGGCGCATCATAGGTGCAGAATTTTTTGGGGCGCAACAGGATTCGCTCGAAGCGGCGTACGAAGATGCGTCGCGCGCTTGTTCCAGTGAATGGAACTGTCGGCACCGACACGTGCGTCGGTTGCGTCGCGCGCGCTGACCTAATCGTCGAACAGATTGAAGCCGCCGCGCCCGAAGGAAGGCTCACGCCGCTCGTAACGCAACTCCCTCTCCCGGCCGAAGAACATTGGGCGCGCTTCCGTGGTTTCGCGCACGCTCGCTTCGACGCTGTCGAGATCGTCGCCCTGACGCTCGCGCCATTTGCGCTTGTCGGCCCATTGCTGGCGGCGCTCGGCTTTGCGCCTGTCGTCGGCACGGCGCTTCAGATCGGCGTCGCGCGCCTTGGCGTAGGAATCTTCCGGTGCGGCACGCTGTTCGACATTCGCGGACGGCTGGGCCACTGCCGTCGCCGGTTGAGCCGTGCCGGGCTCGGGCTGCGGTTTCGGAGGTTCGGCTGCCTTCGTTGAGGCCTGCTGCACCTGCGGCTGGGCCTGCTGCGCCGGCGCTGCCTGCTCGCCGGCGGTGCTGGCGACTTGCGTTGCCGCCATGTACGGCACCGGCTGCGAAGACCCGTTGATTGCGGGAATCGGCTGCGGCGCGGCGCGCTGTTCGAGACGCGTCACTTCGCTGCTCGGATGTTTGGGCTGTTGCGGGCTCATGATGTCGCCGAGCAAGAGGCCGCCGCCGAGGCCGGCGGCGATCGCGACGACGACGGTTCCTGCGCCGGCAAAAAAGGCAGTTGATACACGCATGGTTCGTCTCCCTCTCGCAGCAACGTGCAAGTGGAAACGGTGTTCCGGGGCGATAGTGGAAGTGACGGAAGGAACCGCGCTTCAGGCGCGGTCGCGCCTCAAATCATCGAGGCGACGCGTTCCAGGCCGATGATGCGGGCGAGCGCGCGAACTTCACGCTTCTGGTCTTCGCGGAGCTGGAACAGCAACGGCATGGCCGCCGACTTGAGCTGCGCAACTTCCTCGGACTCCGGATCGATCGGCGGCGCGCCGGCGGCCGGATCGGCCTGCTTGGACGAATGCATCTTGCGGGCAATGGCACGTAGCGCCTTCTCGACGCCGGGCCAATAGGATTCCTGGTCGGGCGACAGTTTCAGCCGTTCCTTGATGCCGGCGATCTGCACGTCCGACAGCAGCGTGTAGTTCTTCTGCGGCGCGGGCTTGGCGGCGACCGGCTTCTGCTTCGGCGCGGGCGGCGCGGTGACGTTGGGGAACGCAAGGTCGGACGGCGCGGCCGCGGCATAGGCCTGGCGCAGCGGTTCGGAGAACTGGGACGTGGCCTGCTCCTGCGGATCGATCGCGGCAGTGGCGAGCGCGACGACGGTGAGTTTGTCGGCCTTGGCCTGCTTGTTGGAGACGATTCCGGCCTTGCCCACGGGCGCGGAATATTCGGCGGCGATCGCCGGCACGCTGTCCCGCCCGAGGATGGAGGTGGCGGCCGCACCGGCCACGAGAATGCAGGTCAGCGCGACAATCGTGATGGCCCGGGTCAAGAACGTCTCCATTTCCGCCAATCGCCTCGCAATGTCCCGAAAACTGAGGGTGAATTAAGGCTTAACGGAGCCGGCCCAACATTTGGTAAACAGGAAAAAATTCGAGAAACGGGCCGAAACGGCCGAAAATCGAGCCGATTCGCCCTCGAATCAGGCCGCGACGGCCAATTCGTAGGCTTCCTGGACGTCGGCGACGATCTCGTTGGCCTCGAACAGCGCGTCCGAGCGTACCGACTTCAGGCTGACCGTCCAGTTGCTCCGGCGATTGCGGGGCATGGAAATGATCTCGAATTCGACGCCCCGGCAGAGCGGGTGGCGGTCCAGCGCGTTGGCCACGCGCCAGCGTATTTCCTCGATGGAGGCCAGCCGTCTCGTCCAGATCGCTTCGAGGTCCATTCGCCCATTCCCTGTTGCAGTGCGGGTCCGAAAGTGGCGGCGGGCCGCCATGTCGGACTATTGTTGGGATGGGTATGGTTAACGGCGCGTTAAATGCCGTATTTCTCCGGGGGCGCACGGCGCGCGATGGCAGGCGTGGAAACGACAGCGCCAGGGCTTCAAACGACGGCGGCGCCGAAGCCGTCCGTACGCGCGGGCGTGCTGGCCGCCGTCATCGTCTGCCTGGTCACGCTGTCGATTGCGACCTTCGAGATGTCGATGGGGGATCTCCCGTCGGCGGTCGTGATCATGGGCATCGTGCCGCTGGCGGCGCTATTGTTCTTTGCCTGTCTGTTGTGGTCGGCCTCGCAACTGCTGCGCATCCGCAAGGACGGCGCCAAATTCGCCCTGCCCTTTGCGATCTGCTCGGCGACGCTGCTGGCGCTGCAATACGCGCCGCTGCAGCAGATCTATCTGAGCCAGAATTTCTGGCGCCACCGCGCCGACCGCATCCGCATCGTCGAGCGCGTCGAGAGCGGCGAGCTGCAGCCGAATGTCGATTACAACAAGAATTTGATCGCGCTGGCCCGCCGCGACGCGCATGTATCCGTTGGCGGCGACATCGTCATCGAGGACGTCGACGAAGGCGTCTATGCGCTGTTCCTGACCTCACGCGGGCTGAAGCATTATTTCACCGGCTTCCTGCGCGTGCCGCCGAACGGCGATCCCAAGAAATTCTTCGAGTTCGCCGATAAGCCGCCGACCCAGCTCGAACGCTACGACAAGGAATGGTGGTTCGTGGCGAATTAGGGCTGACCTCAGACCAACTCCATGCGCAGGTTCCGGCCGACCGCCTGCGCAGCCCTCGTCAGGGTGCCTAGCGTGACCGACTCGTTTTGTGGATCGAGCAGACGATCGAGCTGCGCGCGGCTGGTCTTCATGCGCGAGGCGAGTTCGGTCTTCGAAATGTCCTCCCGGCGCATCAGCTCGCTGAGCTGCCTCACCAGTACTCGTTTGATCGCGCGCGCAGTGACGCTTTCGTAAGTTCCGTCCTCCTTGAGGAAATCATCGAAGGACGATCCGACCCGGCCTTTCTTCTTCAACTTTGCTTTCATGTGATTTCCTTCATTCGCTTGAGAGCCAAATCCAGATCGCCCGGAGGCGTCTTTTGCGTCTCTTGATAAAGGCATGAAGCAATTCGCGAACCGGCTCGCGGCCGGAGGGCAAGGCATGGAAGAAGGCGGGTTGTCGCTTCATTGATCAATGTATCATTTTTGGTACGAAATTCAAGGCTAAGGCAGCACGATACGCGCCACCGCCGCCCGATACTCCGCCGTCGTGCGCGCCACGAGTTCATCGACAGTCAGCACGGCATCCACCCCCGAGACGGAATGCCCCGCGCTCCAGATGTCCTTCCAGCGTTTCGGCCGGTTCTCGCGGGCGCCGATGTCGATGTCCTTGCCGATGTCGATGGCGCCGCGCACGGGCAGATTGTCGGGATCAAGACCGGCGGCCTTGATGGACGGGCGCAGCATGTTGGTCTGCAGCCCCGTGAACGCGGTCGTGAGCAGGATGTCGTCGGCGCCGCTCGCCACCAGCATCTCCTTGTAGCGTGCGTCCGCCATGCTCTCGCGCGTGGCGATGAATTTCGTGCCCATATAGCCGAGATCGCAGCCGAGCGCTTCGGCGGCGCGCAGCGCGTGGCCGTCGCTGATGCCGCCAGCGAGCACGACCGGGCCGTTGAAGAAACCACGCACCGCGCGCACGAACACGAAGGGATTGAGCCAGCCGGTCTGCCCGCCCGCGCCCGCGGTGAGCAGCACGAGGCCATCGGCGCCGGCCGCCACCGCCCGCTCGGCGTGGCGGATGCTGGCGACATCGGCAAATACCATCGCGCCGGCATCGTGCAGCGGCTTCAGCACCGGCGCGGGCGAGCCGACCGACGTGATCACCATCTCAGGCTTGTGGCGGAGCAGGATTTCCACGTCCTGTGCCAGCCGCGCATTGGAACGATGCACGATCAGGTTCGGACATACCGGCGCAGGTTTCCCGCCGGTCTCGTCGGCATGGCGGGCCAGCCGCTCGCCGATCTCGGTCAGCCAGGCATCCAGCTGCGCCACCTCGCGGCAATTCACCGTCGGAAACGAACCGATCACCCCGTTGCGGCAGGCGGCCACCACCAGCTCGACGCCGGAGACGAGAAACATCGGAGCGGCGATCAGGGGAAGCGTGAGACGGTCGCGGAAGCGCGCGAGTGGATCGGCTGGTTGCAAAAAGGTGAGCCCTTGCTAGCGTGGCCGGCGAACATTGGCATGATCGCATGCCCAAGACAAAGCAAAGAGACAAGCGGGAGAACACCCATGAGCGATCCGCTCCATTCAGTTCCTGTGGTCGGCGAGCAGACCTTGCGCGCGCTGGCGCGCTACCCCGCGCGCACCGCGTTTTCCTGGCCCGGCGGCTCCATGACCTATCGCGCTGCGACCGACATGATCGGGCGGATGCAGGGTGTGTTTGCCAAACTCGGCTTTGCGCCGGGCACGCGCGTCGCCTTCCTCACCGCCAACCGCGCCGATTCCTGGTGCGCGGGTTCGGCGGCACAGCTATCGCGGCTGGCGACCACCTATCTGCACCCGCTGGGTTCGCTCGACGACCAGTTGTTTCAGCTCGAGGATTCCGAGGCCGAGATGCTCATCGTCGATGCGACGACCTTCAGCGACCGCGGCGGCGATCTCGTAAGCAAAGCCAAAGGGCTGAAGATGGTGTACACGCTCGGGCCCGCGAGCTACGGCGTCGACCTTCTGCAAGCCATCGAGGCGGCAGGAAGCGCCACCGCACGCAACTTTGCCGGACCCGACGATCTCTCGACCCTCAGCTACACCGGCGGCACCACAGGCAGATCCAAGGGCGCGCTGCGCTATCACCACCAGCTTTCCGGATTCGCAGGCGCCATCCTCGCCGATTTCGAGATACCGGATACGCCGAGCTATCTGACGGTGGCGCCGATCAGCCACGTTGCCGGCACCAAGGTGCTGCCGACGCTGATGCGCGGCGGCACCGTGCACATGCTGAAAGGCTTCGATCCCGAGGCGGTGCTATCCACCATCCAGCGCGAGCGCATCAACTTCACGCTGCTGGTACCGACAATGATCTATGTGCTGCTGGATCATCCCAAGCTTTCGAAGACCGATCTCTCCTCGCTTGAACTTCTTCTGTATGGCGCATCCGCGATGTCGCCGACCCGGCTGGTCGAGGGCATCGAGCGGATCGGCCCGGTGTTCTCGCAGCTCTACGGGCAGACCGAGTGCTATCCGGTTTCGGTGCTGCGCAAGGCCGACCACGATCCCAAAACGCCGGAGCTGTTCCTGTCCTGCGGCTTCCCGATCTCGGCATGCGAGGTGAAAATCCTCGACGACAGCGACCAGGAAGTGCCGCTCGGCGAGGCCGGCGAAATCTGCGTACGCGCGCAGCATGTGATGGCGCAATACTGGAAGCGGCCGGACACGACGGCGGAGACGCTGAAGAGCGGCTGGCTGCACACCGGCGACATCGCCCGCCGCGACGAACGCGGCTACATGTTCATCCTCGACCGCAAGAAGGACATGATCGTCTCCGGCGGCTTCAATATCTTCCCGCGCGAGGTGGAGGATGTGCTCACCCAGCACGCGGATGTGGCGATGTGCGCGGTGGTCGGCGTGCCCGACGACAAATGGGGCGAGGCGGTCACTGCGATCGTGGTCGCGCGCGAGGGCGCGCGGCCACGATCGCA
>JAKFVP010000480.1 GCA_021732175.1 Bradyrhizobium sp. | reverse complement strand
CGTGTGGACCTGGCGCCGCGACCCTGGCGTCTATCCGGCCTGCCTGTGCGGGCTTGGCAACGGGGGCAAGAAAGGCCGTTCCCCGGGGTGAGCACGTATAAGCCGTAAAGCCATTGCGCGGGGAAGGTCGGGATGTCTCGGCTGTACCTGTAGTGTTTTGCCCGTGTGCTTCGGCGCGCGGGATGCCCGTACGCTCCGGCGTGCGGGATCTACGGGCGCAGTCGGCGCCCGGCCTTCCCTGCGCCCTCTGTTCAAGAGAGGGACAAGAAATGGCATGACCCGGGCAAAATCGCGCCGCGGGAATGTTTCCCTGTGCGTGCCATATGGCTCCCTCCTCATTGTTACAATAGTGTCACGCCGCAAAACTAAACGGGGGCAGCGGCCTAGCGTCGGATTGTCCGCGGAATGGGAGAAGAAGATGCGTCGTGCCATTGTGCTATTGTCCGCAAGCCTGATCACATTGTCGGCCGTCGGCAGCGCCGCGGCGCAGAACGCCACGCCGCGCAACCTCATCCTGTTCATCCCCGACGGCCTGCGCGGCAAAATCGTGACGCCGCAGACCGCGCCCGCCATGGCTGAGCTGCGCGACAAGGGCGTCAACTTCAGGAACTCCCACTCGCTGTTCCCGACCTTCACCATGGCCAACGGCTCGGCGATGGCGAGCGGGCATTATCTCGGCGACACCGGCACCTTCTCCAACACGATCTACACCGGCAAGCCGGTCGCCAGCGCCAACGGCACCGTCACTCCCTTCATCGAGGTCGATCCGGTGCTCAAGGAGGTCGACGAGCAGTTCGGCGGCGACTATCTCAACGAAGAGACCATCCTGAAGATGGCGCGCGACAAGGGCATTTCCACCGCGGCCATCGGCAAGCTCGGCCCTACCCTGATCTTCGATCACACCGACTACGGCAAGAACACCATCGTGATCGACGACGCCACCGGCGGCAAGAACGGCGTGCCGCTCTCGGCCGAGATGACGGAAGCACTGACCAGGGCCGGGCTTCCGACCACGACCGTTCCACGCGGCGACAACAGCAAGGCGGGCGATGCCAAGACGCCGGGCACCACGGTCGCCAACGTCGCACAGCAGCAGTACATGGCCGACGTCGCCACCAAGGTGGTGCTGCCGATGTTCAAGGCGCGCAACAAGCCGTTCGTGCTGGTGTTCTGGTCGCGCGACCCCGACGGCAGCCAGCACAACACGGGCGATAGCCTCAACACCATCACGCCGGGGATCAACGGCCCGACCTCGATGGCCGGCATCAGGAATGCGGACAACAATCTGGCGCAACTGCGCAAGGCACTCGACGAGTTGGGCCTTGCCGCCTCCACCAACATCATCGTGTCCTCGGATCACGGCTTCTCCACCATCTCCAAGGAGAGCAAGACCAGCCCCGCGGCGAAGATCTCCTATGACGACACGCCGAAGGATTTCCTGCCGATGGGGTTCCTCGCCATCGATCTGGCGAAAGCGCTGAGCCTGCCGATCTACGATCCCAACGACAAGAACGGGAAGGTCGCCGACAACGCAAAGCCGAAGGCCGGCAATGCCCTGCTTGGTGAGAATCCGGAGAAGCCCGAGATCGTCATCGCCACCAATGGCGGCTCCGACCTCGTCTATCTCCCGAACAAGGACAAGAAGCTCGCCGACCGCGTCATCAAGGCGTTGCTGGAGCAGGACTATGTCAGTGGCCTGTTCGTCAATGACGAGCTCGGCCGCTTCCCCGGCACGCTGCCGATGTCGGCGCTCGGTTTGAAAGGCAAGGCGGTGACGCCACATCCCGCCATCGTCGTGAACTTCCGCTCGTGGTCATCGGGCTGCGAGGAGCCGACCAATTGCTCCGTGCAGGTCGCCGACACCGTGCTGCGTCAGGGCCAGGGCATGCATGGCAGCTTCAGCCGCGGCGATACCTTGAACTTCATGGCCGCCATCGGCCCCGACTTCAAGGCGGGCTATGTCGATCCCCTGCCCGTCAGCAACGCTGACGTGGGCGTCACCGCGGCGAGACTGATGGGGCTGACCCAGAAAGCCAAGGGCAACCTGATGGGCCGCGTCATGACCGAAGCGATGCCGAACGGCGCGACCCCGAAGGCCTTCTCGGGCTCGGTGAAGTCGGAGCCGTCGGCCAATGGCCTGCGCACCGTGCTGATGTTCCAGCGCGTCGGCAGCCAACGTTACTTCGACGCCGCCGGCTTCCCCGGCCGCACGCTCGGCCTGGACGCCGACATCGGCAAAACAAAAACGGCGAGAGCCAAATAGCGCCCGCCACCACTCAGATCGGACTTCAATGACTACGCAGCGACGCGACTTGGCCTTACCAGAAGATCAGCAGGAATTTTCCACGCCTCACTTATCTTGTAGATCATCTCGACCGTCAGGGGACGCCGTCGATTCAGAAGTTCTGATGCACGCGATCGCGAGCCGAGCAATTCTGCAAGCTCGGCCTGCGAGTGTCCGAGTTCCTCGATCGCGTAGTTCAGCAAATCGATCGGATCGGAATCGTCGGTATTGGGCCAGCGGCGGTCCTCATATCTCTCGACGAGCGTTACGAGGATGTCGAGCTTGTCGCCATCTTCGGTGTCGACCGCGGCACCCCACAGTTGCTCGATCTCGCGTAGAGCTGCGGCGTGATCCTTATCGTTTCTGATCGGCTTGATTTCCATAATGCACCACCTAGAACTGCGAGACCTTCAAAGCATCGATCCGGTCGTACTCCGCGTGGGTGCCGATGAATTTGATGAAGGCAATCTCTCGCCGGAAGTCGAAAGCGGCGATCATGCGAAAATTGCCGCCGGCAACCTCAAACCTCGCACGCTCACCATTGAGAATCTTTGCGTTGGGCGCAGCGCGCCGCACGTCCTCCATGGATTTCCATTTGGCCGACTTGACCAAAGTCTTCCAGCGGCCCAGCGGCACTTTGGTTTCCGGATGTCTCTCGGAAAAGGCTTCCAGCACGTTCCAGGAGATAATCCGCATTTCACACAGTATGTTCCCACTACGGGAACATTGCAATACAAAAACAAACGGCGGGGAAATACCCCCGCCGTTCGAAAGGACTTCCGTCGGATGCTCTTACATCAGCCCGATGTCGAACACGTTGGGCAGTTGCGCCAGCGGCACGCTGGCGACGCCGATCACGCTGGCGACGATCGCCATCAGCCCGCGATTGCTGCGGCGCTTGCCGCGCATCTGGCCGGCGATCCACTTCAACGCGTCGGTGTTGGCCTTGATGGCGTTGGCCGGCGCCCAGCTCTCGATCGCAGTCTCCGGCGCCAGCGCCACCGTGCGCGGCGGCACCTTGACGCCGGCTTCGGCGGCGGCGTGATGGGCGACCGCCTTGGTCAGGAGATCGTCGAACCGGCCGGCGTCGCTGCGCTCGGCAGCAGCGTCGTGAATTTCAAACAGCGCCTCGACTTCGGCGCGGCACACCGGCTCATGCTCGACCGCGGCAGCGGTGAGGATGCGCGCGCACCAGGCGGCGTCGTCGGCATCGAGCGAGCGGGAGAAATGGATGCGGCCCTTGGTGGTCGGACCTTCGCCAGTGATGACACCATCGCGGACGATGGTCAGAGCGTGGGCTGCGGTATCGCGGCAGGACGGCTCCGGCACGCCATTCCCGGCGGCCTTGGTACTCGGGGCAGACATAGTATGACTTCTCAATTCCTCTGTTGGTTCTCAGCTTTTCCACACCGGACGTGAACGGGTAGTTAACGATTCGCAACCGCAGTCTCGACGTTTCGAGATGGTTGCCGATTGGTCACTGCAAGCCACCTCGCGGTTCGGGCCGGGCGTGATGAGGGCCATACAAGGCGAAAACGGGGCAGCGGCGCTGACGCTCCGGGCGTTTTTTCGCCGCAGGCCGCCCCGGGTCAAAAGATGGTGCTAGAAGCGTGAGTGGACGGAGAAGGATTTCATCTTCTACATGAAGGCGTTCCAATAAGCCCCGCCCCCGCCTATACTCTGCCGGGACAAAATTTCCCTGTAACTTGAATGACATGAGGTCGTATCATGCCCCTTCCCATTGGCGCTACCGCCCCGGACTTCGAAGCCCAGACCACCGAGGGCAAAATTAAATTCCACGACTGGATCGGCGATAGCTGGGCCCTGCTGTTCTCGCATCCGAAGGACTTCACCCCCGTCTGCACCACGGAACTCGGCGCACTCGCCAAGCTGAAGCCGGAATTCGACAAACGCGGCGTCAAGCTGATGGGCCTGTCGGTCGACGCCGTGGATCGCCACGCCAAATGGTCCGAGGACATCAAGGAGACGCAAGGCGCCGCGCCCAACTATCCCATGATCGGCGACACCGACTACAACGTCTCCAAGCTGTACGAGATGCTGCCGGCCTCGACCTCGGGCGATCCCCTCGTCCGCACGCCCGCCGACAACCAGACCGTGCGCAACGTCTTCGTCATCGGGCCGGACAAGAAGATCAAGCTGGTGATGGTCTATCCGATGACCACGGGCCGCAATTTCCAGGAGATCCTGCGCTCGATCGACTCGCTGCAGATGACCGCCAAGCACCGCGTGGCGACGCCCGCCGACTGGAAACCGGGCGAGGACGTCATCATCGCAGGCTCGGTGTCGGATGACGAGGCGAAGAAGATCTATCCGCAGGGCTGGAAGGCGCCGAAGCCGTACATCCGGATCGTGCCGCAGCCCAAGTGACGAAAGGCCCTCAGCCGTCATTGCGAGCGAAGCGAAGCAATCCAGCTTTGGCTCCTCGCAATGACGAACTAAATGCGAGGCACCAGCCAGTTCGCAATCAACAATCCGGCGGTCGATGAGACCGCCGTCACCACCGCGCCCCAGCCGATATCGACGGCCGCCACCGCCCAGCTCCAGTTTTTCAGGAGCGCCAGCGACGTGAGATCAAAGGTGGCGTAGCAGAACAAGCCGAACAGCGCGCCGAACAGCAGCGTGGTCTGCCAGGTCGCCGAGGACGAGCCGGAGACGAAGATGACGACGCCGACGACATAGAGCAAATAGAACAGCACCGCGGGCAGCAGCTTCACCTCGCCCAGCATGTTGCCGACCTGGGACGTGAAGAAATCCTTGGCGACGATGCCGAGGAACAGGAAATCCAGGGGAACAAGGACGAACAGCGTCGCCAGATAAAGCACTACATATCGATTCACGGCAGCCTCCCACGCAGCCCCCGGCGCGGCGCCTCAGGTACAGCTGGAAGTACGCGGCAAACCGCCGATGGTTTCAGCCGTATGGCCGGGCGTCAGGCCGCCCGGACCCCGCTGAGGAACTTGTCGACCTCGGCCTTCAGATGCAGGCTTTCGCCGGACAGCGCCTTCGCCGCCTCGAACATGCGCCCCGAAGTTTCGCCGGTCTCGCCTGCGCCGCGCGCGACGTTGCCGACATTGACGGCCACGCTCCCGGTGCCGGAGGCCGCCGCGCGCACGCTCTGGGCGATGTTCGCCGTGGCCGAGCTCTGCTGCTCCACCGCCGCCGAGATCGAGTTGGCGATCTCGCTGATGCGCTCGATGGTCTGGCCGATCGCCTTGATGGCGGCAACCGACTCTTCGGTCGCGATCTGCATGTTGCCGATCTGGCTGGATATCTCCTCGGTCGCCTTCGCGGTCTGCCCGGCGAGGCTCTTCACTTCCTGGGCCACCACCGCAAAGCCGCGGCCGGCATCGCCCGCGCGCGCGGCTTCAATGGTGGCGTTGAGCGCCAGAAGGTTGGTCTGTTCGGCGATGGAGGTGATCAGCTTGACGACATCGCCGATGCGGGTGCCGGCCTGCGACAGTTCGGTGATGCGAAGGTCGGTGGCTTCGGCCTGCCGGACGGCTTCGGCGGCAATGCTGTTGGATTCCTGGACGCGGCGGGTGATCTCGGCGATCGAGCTCGACAGCTCGTCGGACGCGGCTGCCGCGGTGCGGACGTGCTGGGACGCCGTCTCCGAAGCGCTGGCGGAGTCGCCGGAGAGCTCGGCGGTAGTGCGTGCGGTCTCGGTGAGCTGGCGCGCGATGCGCTCGAACTCGCCGGAGGAATTCATGACCTTGTCGATGATGCCGCCGACGCCGGTCTGGAACTCATCCACAAAGTGGCGCAGTTCCGCCTTGCGCTGCTCGGCGGCGGCTGCAGCCGCGGCCGCCTGCTCGTTGCGCATGCGCTGCCGCTCCTGGGCGTTGTTCTTGAACACGGCGACGGTGCGGGCGATCTCGCCGATCTCGTCGTGACGATCCGCGCAATCGATTGCAGCGTCACTCTTGCCCTCGGCAATTGCCGTGAGCGAGGCCGTAACCGATGTCAGCGGCTTGGTGATGCGGCTGACGATCAGCATGGTCAGCAGCATGACCAGCAGCGCCGCGATGCCGGCCGCGATCACCATGGTCTGCATCGCTTGCGCCAGCATGGCCTCGAACTCGGCCATGGGAATGCCGATAAAGAGCAGACCGATCACCTTTCCGGAGGAGGTCATGACGGGATAGTACGCTGTCATGAACGACTTGCCGAACAGCACAGCCGGGCCCTTGTAGGCCTGGCCCTTGCGCACAACGCTCTGGCCGGGGTGATCGGGTGCGAGCTGGGTGCCGACGGCGCGGTCGCCGTTCTCCTTCTTCACATTGGTGGAGCGGCGGATGAACTGGTTGCTGGCATCGTCGTACACGAAAAGCGTGGCAACGCCGCCGGTGTAGGACACCGCGCGATCGACGATCGCATGGTCCTTGAACTCAGGCATCTTGGCCATCTCGGCCTTGGTGAGCGAGCCGCCGGCGACCGCGATCTTCGCTTCGGGGTAGGTTTCGGCGAACGCCAGCGCGAGCGTGCGCAGATTGACCTCGATGTCGCGATAGGCTCGCTGGTTGAACTCCGACGACAGCGACCAGTAGGCGGCGCCGATGACGAGGCCGGTGTTCAATGCGATCAGAAGGACCGCGCAGATGACGGCCTTGGTACCCAGCTTCAGCTTGAGCGACGGCATGATTTTCCCCAAACGCATGTCAGCCATGCAGAAGTGCCTGAAACCCCGTCACATTTGACGGTTTTTCTTTACGATTGCATTAACGAACACAACCCACAGGAAATGCTCGGGAATTTATTGCGCGCATGACGAGCCCCCAACCCATCATTGTCTGGTTTCGCGACGACCTGCGTCTGTCCGACCATCCCGCCCTGCATGCCGCCGCCAAGGCAGAAGCGCCGCTGGTGTGCCTCTACGTTCTCGACGAGGAGAGCGTCGAACGCCCGCTCGGCGGGGCGGCACGATGGTGGCTGGCGCAATCGTTGCGGACACTTCAGGCCAGCCTGCAAGCGGCGGGCACGCAACTGGTGCTTCGCCGGGGCGATGCCGCCAAGGTAATCGCGGCGCTCGCGCGCGAGATCAATGCCGGTGCGGTGTACTGCAATGACATCGCCCAAGCGCCGCATCGCGCGGTCGCCGATCGGCTGAAGGTTGCGCTGGCCGATCTCGGCGTCGCCGCGCAGGGATTTGCCGGCGACCTGCTGGTGACGCCCGCAAACATCCGCAACAAGGACGGCCGCGGCTTGCGGGTATTCACGCCGTTCTGGCGGCGCGTGCAGTCGCTGGGCGATCCGCCTGCGCCGCTGCCGGCGCCGAAGAAGCTTGTCGCCGGACCTGCGCTGGCAAGCGATACGCTGGACAACTGGCAGCTCGAGCCGGCGCGGCCGGATTGGGCCGGCGGTTTGCGCGAAAGCTGGAAGGCTGGCGAAGCCGCGGCGCAGCAACGGCTGAAAGCTTTTCTCGAGGATGTCGCCGGCTACGCAGAAGAACGCGACCGGCCCGACCGCGCAGGTACGTCACGACTCTCGCCGCATTTGCGCTTTGGCGAGATCAGCCCGCGACAGGTCTGGCACGCCGCGCGCTTTGCGGCCGCCGAGCACCCTCGCCTTGCCGCCGATATCGACAAATTCCTGAGCGAGCTGGGCTGGCGAGAATTCTGCCGTCATTTGCTCTATGACGTGCCTGATCTGACGGAGCGCAACCTGCAATCCTCGTTCGATGCCTTTCCCTGGAAACGCGACGACAAGGCCTTGCACGCCTGGCAGCGCGGAAAAACCGGATATCCGATCGTCGATGCAGGGATGCGCGAGCTCTGGCACTCAGGCGTCATGCACAACCGCGTACGCATGGTCGTCGCCTCGTTCCTGGTGAAGCATCTCCTGATCGACTGGCGCGACGGCGAGAAATGGTTCTGGGACACGCTCGTCGACGCGGATGCCGGCAGCAATCCCGCCAATTGGCAGTGGGTCGCAGGCTCCGGCGCCGACGCCGCGCCTTACTTCCGCGTGTTCAACCCTATCCTGCAAGGCGAGAAATTCGACCCTGACGGCGATTACGTGCGGCGCTGGGTGCCGGAGCTGACGCGCCTGCCGAACAAGTTCATTCATCAGCCCTGGGAAGCAACGCCGCTCGAGCTTGCGGCCGCCGGCGTCGAGCTCGGCACGAGTTATCCGCATCCGATCGTCGATCACAAGCTCGGGCGCGAGCGTGCGCTGAAGGCCTATGCCAGCATCCGCAAAGACTGATGCCTTACGCGCGGCGATTGACCAGGAACACCGCGGCAGCGCACGCGATCATGCCTGCGATCGCCACCGCATCGAGCCGCTCGTCGAACAGGAAATACGCCATCACTGACGTCACTGCAGGCACGAGATAGAAGAGGCTCGCGACCGACGTCGCGGCCTGATGGCGGATCAGCCAATACAGCAAACCGATCGACCCGATCGACAGCGCCACCGCAAGCCAGCTCAGCGCGAGAACGAACTCCACGGTCCAGTGCACCACGCGCGGCTCGAACAGGAATGCGGCAATCGTGAAGAACACGGTCACCGCGACATACTGCACGAGATTGCCGCTGCGCCAGTCGATATGATTGCAGTAGCGGCGCTGATAGAGCGTGCCGAGCGTGATGCTGACCAGCGAGACGGTGGAAGCGATCCAGCCCCAGCCGGCCTGTCCGCTGATCGGCCGGTCGTGCAGGATCAATGCAACGCCGCCGAGCCCAAGCAGGAGCCCTCCCCACTGCAGCGGCGTGACGCGCTCGCCGAGCCAGCGGTTGGCGATGGTCGACGTCAGCAGCGGCTGCAGGCCGGGCATCAGCGCCGAGAGACCGGCGGGAATCGACAGCGAGATCGCCACTGCCGTGCCGCCGAGATAGAAGCCGTGCACAAGGATGCCGGCGACCGCGCTGTGGGCGATCTCGCGGCCGTTGGGCCAGGCCGGGCGCACGATGGCGATCATCT
>JAKFVP010000116.1 GCA_021732175.1 Bradyrhizobium sp. | reverse complement strand
GGATCGCGCCGGTCGGCAGCGTGTTGCCGAGCAGTTGCAGGCCGACATCCTTGCTCAGGGTTTCCGCCATGATGCCCGAGCCGACCACGGTCGCCACCAGCAGCGCCGTACCCAGCGCTTCCGCGACAAGCCTGCGCGGCAGGTCGAATTCCGGCATCAGCTTGCCTTCCCCTGCCCCACGGTCGCGCCATCGAGGCGGCCGATATCGCGCAGGCGCGTGCCGAGCGACATGCGATCGATGCTGGCGAGCGGCAGGCTGGTGAAGGCGCTGATCCTGTTCTTCAGATAGCGAAACGCTTCGACGAAGGCTGCTTCCTTTTGCAGATCGGTGCCTTCGACATCAGCGGGATCCTCGACCCCCCAATGGGCGGTCATGGGTTGCCCGGGCCAGATCGGACAGGCCTCGCCCGCGGCGTTGTCGCAAACGGTGAACACGAAGTCCATTACGGGCGCTCCAGGCCGCGCGAACTCTTCCCAGCTCTTCGAGCGCAGATCATCGACGGGATAGCCCATATCGCGCAAAACCTTGAGCGCGAATGGATTCACGGTCCCCTTCGGCTGACTTCCGGCAGAGAACGCGTTGAAGCGGCCGCGGCCCTCCTTGCGCAGGATCGACTCTGAGAGGATCGAGCGCGCAGTATTGCCGGTGCAGAGGAACAGGACGTTAAACGTTCGATCGGGCATTGGCTTTCCTCTTCCGTTTCGGTGGACAACAGGGCGCGATGCTTTCAATCAGCGGCGCGCAGATTTCCGGACGGCCGTCGCAGCAATCGTTGACCAGGAATGACATCACGGACTGAAAACGGGAGAGATCGGCGCGGTAGACAATCGAACGGCTGATACGCTGTGCCGACACGAGCCCTGCCCGCGACAGCACGGCGAGATGCGCCGACATGGTATTCTGGGGGACGGCCAGCGCCTTGGCGATTTCGCCCGCCGCAAGTCCGTCGGGTTCACGCTTCACCAGGAGGCGGAAGACATCCAGCCGGGTGGATTGCGCAAGCGCAGCCAGCGCGAGGATCGTCATCTCATTATCCATATATCCGGATTTATGGATATTTGGACCTTCCGTCAACCGAAAAGCCGGGCTGGCTTATATTTCGATAATTCTAGAAATACCGTTGACAACGGAAGCGACCCGGGACATGTTGCCGGTCATGAAACTCGACGACGCTGCCGCCCATCTCGAAGCCCTCGGCAATCCGACCCGGCTGAAAATCTATCGTGCGCTGATCCGTGCCGGCGGCGCGGGGATGGCGGTGGGCCGCCTGCAGGACCGTCTGAAGATCGCGCCATCCACCCTCTCACATCACATCAAGTCCCTCGTCGTCGTTGGACTCGTGACGCAGGTGCGCGAGGGCACGACGCTGGTCTGCCACGCCAACTACGAGGTGATGCGCGGGCTGGTGGATTTCCTCGCGGCCGAGTGCTGCTGCGAGTCGGCCGAAAGCGGAGATGCCAAGAGCGCGGCGTGACTTTGCCGGGCCCTTAATTTCGATATTTCCGGTATCATGGAATAAATGACAGGAGAGCTGACATGACCGACATCAAGGAAGCCGTCCGGGAGAAATACAGCCAGGCCGCGGTGCGCGCGGGCTCATGCTGTGGCGCCAAGCCGTCCGACCCCATCACGTCGAACCTCTATTCGGTGCAGGAAACCGGAGCGCTTCCGGAAGCTGCGGTGCTGGCTTCGCTCGGCTGCGGCAACCCGACGGCGCTTGCCGAACTGAAGCCAGGCGAAACGGTGCTCGATCTCGGATCGGGCGGCGGGATCGACGTTCTGCTGTCCGCACGCCGCGTCGGCCCAACGGGGAAAGCCTATGGCCTCGACATGACCGACGAGATGCTGGCGCTGGCGCGCGAGAACCAGAAGAAAGCGGGCGCTGACAATGTCGAGTTTCTCAAGGGCGAGATCGAGCATATTCCCCTGCCCGACAATTCCGTCGACGTGATCATCTCCAACTGCGTGATCAACCTTTCCGCCGACAAGGATCAGGTGATCCGCGAGGCGTTCCGCGTGCTCAAGCCCGGCGGCCGCTTCGCAGTGTCCGACGTCGTCACCCGCGGGCGGGTGCCCGAGCAATTGCGTCAGGACATGCTGCTCTGGGTCGGCTGCATTGCCGGTGCGCTCGACGAGGGCGACTACGTCGCAAAACTGAAATCCGCAGGGTTCGAGCAGGCCGGCGTCGAGCCGACGCGGATCTACAGGATCGAGGACGCCCGCGAATTCCTTGCCGGCAAGGGCATGGACGTCGACGCGATGGCGCGCGAAGTGGACGGCAAGTTCATGGGCGCGTTCATCCGCGCAACCAAGCCGGGCCAGGCGTCCTGTTGCGCCCCGGCCTGCTGCAGCTAGATTGCGGCGAGATGCGGCTGACGCATCCCAACCCGACGGGGTGACAAGATCAGGCTCGCAGGAAAATCCGTCATCGTCGCGATGTGCCTGGGCCAATTGGGCAGCCTGCTGCCACATGTCGTGGTGCCGGCGACGCTGGCGGCATTCCTGATCCCGGAGTGGCACTTGTCGGGCGCGCAGGCCGGGCTGCTGTCCGGCTCGGGCGCGGCCGGCTACATGCTGGCGGTGCCGGTGCTGGCGACGCTGACCGACCGCATCGATGCGCGCAGGATCCTGATCGCGGGGTCGGCGGTGAGCGCGTTCGGCACCGTGCTGTTCGGGCTGTTCGCGACAGGGCTGTGGTCAGGCGCGCTGTGCAACGCCATTGCCGGAATCGGCTTTGCGGGCGCCTACATGCCCGGGCTGAAGGCGCTGACCGACCGGCTGCCACCAGGCGATTCCTCGCGCGCAGTGACGCTTTACACGTCGAGCTTTTCGCTCGGTGTCGGCCTGTCGTTCCTGGTCGGACAGCTCGTGGCCGAAAACTTCGGCTGGCGCGCCGCGTTCCTCGTCACCGCTGTCGGTCCGCTGGTGATGCTGACGGCGAGCGCGCTGCTGGCGCCGGTCACGCCAAAGCCCGCCGCAGGGAAGCTGCTGAACTTCGCGCCGGTCGTGCGCAACACCAGCGCGATGGGATTCGTGCTGGGCTATGGCGCGCATTGCTTCGAGCTCTACGGCATCCGGACCTGGATCGTGGCGTTCTGGACCTTCGTGGTCGCAAAGCACCCGAGCGTGCTGACGCCGCTGATCGTCAGCTTCGTCTTCTCGATTCTCGCGATGCCCGCCAGCATCCTCGGCAATGAGCTAGCGCTGAAGCTCGGACGGCACCGCGCCATCTCGGCCGTGATGTTCACCTCGGCCGCGGTGGCGCTACTGATCGGCGCGCTGTCGGATCAATCGCCGTGGGTGCTGACCCCGCTGCTGCTGATCTATGCGCTGACGGTTCCCGCCGACTCGGGCGCGCTGACCTCGGGCATGACCATAGCCGCCGACCCGGTCAACCGCGGCGCGACCATGGCGCTGCACTCGACCGTCGGCTTCAGCCTGTCGGCGCTCGGCGCCTGGGCCCTCGGCGTTGCGCTCGATGCCGCAGGGGGACCTGCCAGCGCCTCGGCATGGACGGCGGCGTTCGCCGTGCTGGCCTTTGGCATTCTGCTTGGGCCGGTCGCGCTCTATTGGTCGAGGGCGGCCTCGTCGCCCGGCCGCGCATGATTTGAAGCCGCCACACAAAACGCGATCGGCCCCGCATTCGCGGAGCCGATGCAAGGGAGATTCGGCGCAGGCAGTTGCTTACGGGCAGACGCCCGACATGATGGCGCCGTAGCCGTTGCAGCCCACCTCACGCTCGCGGCCGGTGAGCGGCTGACCTCTCGATCCCAGCCCCGGACCGTTCGGACGACCAGCTCCGGCCTGCTGACCATACGGGGACTGCCGACCGTAAGCGCCTTGACCCAAAGCTTGAGACTGACCCAACGCCGGAGTCTGGTTCGTCGTAGCCCGGCGGGGCTCGGCGCGGTCGCGCGGTTCTACCTTCTCGCGCGCGGCAACGGGCTTCTTCTCGCGGCGCTTCTCGCACTCATTGTCGTCATTGAGGAACGAGCCCTCGGCACACACGATCTTCACGCAGCTATCACCTTGCGCCTTGAAGCCGTGATCGCAGACCACGGGGCAGACGCGCGCCGTCTTGCTCTTGATGGTGTCGAGCGCATCGGTCGAGGCGAGCTTGGTGTCGAACTTGGTGTTGGCATAGCGGTTGAACAGCGACAGCGAACGCTGCGAAGTCGTGTTCCAGTTGCCGTCAGCTTCGCCCGAGAGGCAGCCGACGCGGCGCAACTCTGATTGCACCGACTTCGTCACCTCGGTCTCTCGCGTGCCCGAACTCAGCGAGGCGAGATTGGGCTGGCTTGCGGCCGGCTGCGCGAGCGCAGCCACCTTGGCGCCGGCGTCAGTCGCGGCCTTCTCTGCTTCGGCGCGCTTCTGCTCGGCGGCAGCCGCCTGCTGCTGCGCGACTTCCTTGGCCTTCTCGGCGGCGACCCGCGCCTGCTCGGCGGCCTTCACGTCGGCCTCAGCCTTGGCCTGGGTGGCCTTCTGCGCACCCTCGGCGACGAGACGCGCCCGCTCCTGTTCGGCAAGCCGCGCCTTTTCGGTGGCAGCGACGCGGGTTTCTTCGGCCGTGATCTTCTCGAGCTGCAGCTTGGCGAGGCTCGCATAGAATCCGTCGGGATATTGCGCGAGGAAGGCGTTCAGCGCGGCCTTGTTGCCGATCTGCAGCGCCAGCTCATAGTCGCGGCGCAATTCGCCCTGCGCGCTCAGCGCGGGAGCAGCGTTGGCGGCCGCAACCTTCGGCGCGGGCACCAGCGGCACGTCTTCGCCGCCCAGCGAACCGTACACGAACGGCTCCTGGCGGTTGTTGGTGGTCTTCAGCACGTCGTCGCGGACATAGCCGAAGGCGCGGCGCACATCGAGGCCGGGCGTGGTGAGGTGCTTGGTCAGCGCCGTCGTGAACGGGCTGTTCTTGCCGTCGCCATCAGCCGCGGTCGAACCGGCCTTCGCCGAATAGGCGATCAGCAGGTTCGGGCTGGTCGGCTCGATCTTGGCCAGACCCTGGCCGATCGCGCGCTGGGCGACCGTGCGCTTCATGTTCTTGGTGAAGGGATTGTCGCGGCAGGCGTCGAGGATCACGAGGCGCAGCTTCTTGGCGGGCTCGACGGCGAGCAGCACGCGGTCGAGCGACAGCGCCTCGTCATAGACGTCGGTGTCGCGCTCGAGCTTGGCGTCGACTGGAATCAGATAATTGCCGCCATCCACCTCGATGCCGTGGCCGGCGTAGTAGACCACGGCGATATCCGCATCGCGCGCGCGGTCCGAGAAATCGCGCAGCGCGCGGCGGGTGTCGGCGGCGGACATGTCGTGGCGATTATCGACCACGTCGAAACCGGCATCCTTCAGCGTGGAAGCGACGGTGTTGCCGTCATTCACGGGATTGGGCAGCTTCGGCACATTCTGATAGGCGGCGTTGCCGATCACCAGCGCGACGCGCTTTTCGGCAAAGGCCGGCCCTGACGCCAGCAGCAGCGCCGCGGCGAGGAAGAATTGGAAAAACTTGGTACGTCCGAACAGGTTTGTCATGGCGACACCGGAAAAACTGACATTTCTTGGCACCCAGCCTAGCAAGCGCGAAGGCGGGGCATTGTGAGGCCGGTCACCATCCGGGTGGACCCGCCTCCTCTTGGATTTAGTACCCCGGAACCCCCTCGGGTTCGCGAAATACCGCTTTGCTTTACCTCCAGTTTCTCTTTAGGCCGCTGCTCCGTGACGCACCTCACACAAGCGAACCGATAGCGGACCGGAACGCACTAATCGGGCACCAGATCCGGAGCGACCATGCACAAGAAGACCATCGCCGCCTTCATCCTGGCCGCTACCCTTGCGGGGTGCGACGCCGTCAGCGTCGTGACCGACGGCCTCAAGCACTCCAGCGCCGTGGCTGCGGACCTGGAGAAGGCGACCGGGGTGAAGCCGGAAGTCGGCTTCAGCTGGAAGAACAGCCGGCTGACATCGGTGACGGTCAGCTTCCCCAAACTGTATGAGGACAAGCCGCTGCGCGAACTCGCTGCGCTTTCCCGCGCCGCCATCGTCAAGGAGTTCGGGCAGACGCCGAAGACCATTCAGCTCGCCTTTGAGCTCGATGCCGGCACGATCGCGCAAGCCGGGACGTCGCGCGCCGCCAACTGACCCATCGACAGCGCCACCCTTCTGCGGTGGCACATTCGCGCGCCAGAACGTTGCGTTTGCATTGTCAGAACGGCGCGGACCATGCGCCGCAATTGAAATCCGGCGCGTCGCGGTTACATTCGGCGTCGAGAAACGCGAAGCGCCAGGGAGGATGCCGTGAGCACCGATCGTTCCACCGTCGAAGCCGTCGTGCAGCATTAATTTCGACGGGCTGTATGAAGGCGATGCCGACAAGCTCGGGGCCATCTTCGATACCACGGCCGATCTGCGCTGGATCGAGAAGGGCGAATTGCAGGTGCTGACCGTGCCGGATTGGCTCGACCGCGTGCGCAAGCGTCCGTCGGCGAAAGCCGAAGGCAAGAAGCGCGAGGACTTCATTGTCACCATCGACCGCTCCGACGACAACACGGCTTTCGTGAAGGTGCGCTGCCAGTTGCCGCCGCGCTATTTCACCGACTACCTCGTGGCGATGAAGCTGAAGGACGGCTGGAAGATCGTCTCGAAGTCGTATCGGTACGATCTCAGGGAGTGAGATCGTGGGGCGGATTAGCGCAAGCGTAATCCGCCCTTGCGCGCGGCAGATATTTCGGCGGATTACGCTTCGCTAATCCGTCCTACGCGATTGGCTTCGCGTGCCCGCCTTCTCTGCGAAAAATTGCCGCGGATCACCCGCATCAGATTGGCCGGGCTGAGCAGCAGCGTCGGCGGCGCTTCGAGGTTGGCGACGCGCAGGAAGGCGGTCGCGAGCTCGGCATCGTGCCGCGCGGCCAAGTGCAGTCTGCCGATATACCAGTTGATGAAGCGCACCTTCGCCGGACGCGCGCCCTGCACCTTGGGGTGACGCAGATCGTTGCCGACGGCGATATCCCAGGGAACGTCGATCGCCTCGGTGGCGGCTGCGAAGAAGCGCCGCGCCAGATCGGCATCGCCCTCTTCCAGGCATTGCTGCAGCAACGCGGCCTCCTGCGCCGCGACCGTCATGCCCTGGCCGTAGACCGGGTTGAAGCTGCACACGGCGTCGCCGAAGACGAGATAGCCCTTGGGAAACTTCTCCAGCCGCTCGTAGCGCCGCCGCAGATTGGCGGGATAGCGATAGCTGACGAAATCGGAGAGCGGCTCGGCATGGGCGACGATGTCGTAGATTTCCGACGTCGGCAACGAGCCGGCATAGGCCGCGAACAACAGTTCGTCGTCGGGCGCATGGTCGTTGAAGTACCCGCCGATCGAAACGATCCAGCGGTCCTCGGTCTGATACAGCACCACGCCGTTGCGCCAGTTCGGACCGCTGCCGGCGACGACCACCGCCATCTTGCCATTGAGATCGGTGGGCCGGCGTCGATAGACGCGCGTGGTGTAGCCGATGCCGATCTCGATCTTCTCTTCCTCGGGCCTGAGATAGCCAAGGCTCTCCAGCCAGGCCGGACTCGACGAGCCGCGTCCGGAAGCATCGACCACGAGATCGGCGTCGATCGCCTGCTCGATGGCGCCGATCCGCACGCGTACGCCTTTCACCGCCGCGCGATCCTCGCTGGCGATGAGGCCCTGCACCGCGCAATTCTCCACCGCGCGCACGTTGGGCAGCGCCAGCAGGCGGCGCCGCACATGGCCCTCCAGCACCGGACGCGAGGCGAGCAGCCCGACCAGGTCGCTCGGCGCGCTCCTGAGGGTGACGCCGTGGCCGATCCAGTTGACGTCGCCTGCGATATCGCCACAGGCGCCGCCGGCGGCGACCACTTCGTCGGTCCAGCCGGGGAAGAAGCGCTCGATCACGCTGCGGCCGCGCGCCAGCAGGCCATGCGCATGGCGGCCCTGCGGCACGCCCTTGCGCGGAATGTCGGAGACCGGGAAGGCATCGCGCTCCAGCACCGTGACGGTGCCATAGAAATCGGCGAGCCCCCGCGCGGCGAGCAGCCCCGCCATGCTCGCCCCGATCACGATTGCATGTTCTCCGATCCGCTTCATGGTGATGCTCCGCCGTTTGCGAGAGCTGATACGGGGGTAAGCGGGAACCGGTTTGCCGGACGCCGGGGGCGGATTGTCAAAAAAATGTCAGGACGCGGTTGAAACCGGACGCCACTGCCGCCGTGGGCACGCCAAATGCATTGACCGGAACCGTTCATCCGGGCGAATTGGAAAAATGATCGAATCCAGATTCCAGATATTCCTGATCCTGCTCGCCGTGCTCGCGGGCACGGCGCTGCTGGCGCGGCGGATCAATACGGCGCCGGCGATCCTGCTGCTGCTGGCCGGCATTGTGCTGGCCTTCGTGCCGGGCATGCCCGCCGTCGAGCTGCCACCCGAACTGGTGCTGCTGCTGGTGCTCCCGCCGCTGATCTATTCGGCGAGCGTCGCCATGAGCTGGCGCGAGTTCCGCTTCAACCTGCGCGTCATCTTCATGCTGGCGGTCGGCTGCGTGATCTTCACCGCCTTCATGGTCGCCGCCGCCACGCATTATCTGATCGGCCTGCCCTGGAGCGTCGGCTTTCTGCTTGGGGCGATCGTCGCCCCCCCGGACGTGGTGGCTCCGCTTGCGATCGCGCGGCGGCTCGGGCTGCCGCGGCGCATCCTCACCGTGCTGGAGGGCGAAGGCCTTGCCAACGATGCCACCGCGCTGATCCTCTACCGCTTCGCAGTGGCGGCGATCGCGACCGGAATGTTCTCGCTGCCGCAGGCGGCCGGCACCTTCGTCGGCATCGTCGCCTGCGAGATCGTCTTCGGCATCGCGGTCGGCTGGGCGAGCCTGCGGCTGCGCCATTACGCGCGCGATTCGCAGGTGGAGATCACGCTGTCGCTGCTCACGCCCTACGTCGCTTACTGGATTCCCGAGCATCTCGGCGGCAGCGGCGTGATCGCCACCGTCGCCTGCGGGCTTTACGTGAGCTGGAACGGGCCGCTGCTGATCTCGGCGGCGACGCGACTGCAGGGCATCTTCTTCTGGGACCTGATCATCTACATGATCGAGGGCCTGCTGTTCCTGCTGACGGGCTTCCAGATGCGGTCGGTGCTGGAGAAGTCCAAAGCGTTTCCGCTGCAGGACATCGCGTTCGCGACCGGCCTCGTCATCGTGATCGTCATCATCGCGCGCTTTGCCTGGGTCTATCCCGCCACCTATCTGCCGCGCCTTCTCAGCAAGCGGCTGCGCGAACGCGATCCCTATCCGTCCTGGCGCACGGTGTTCGTGATCGCGTTCACCGGCGTGCGCCAGGACGGA
>JAKFVP010000592.1 GCA_021732175.1 Bradyrhizobium sp. | reverse complement strand
GCGCCGAAGCTCTTGGAGGCGTGCTGGGCCAGCGAATGCGTCAGGCTTTGCGTTGCGGACGCTGCCTTGGCGAAAGCGTAGGCCTTCTCCTGCTCCGTCTTCCAGATCACGAAGCCCCACAGGCTCGCGAGCGTCAGGCAGAGCAACAGGCTGACGACGGTTAATGGAGACTTGAGAAATTGCGGCACGGCCAACGCGTCCTTTTCGACGCACAGCCTGGCCCGCTGGTTCTGAACTCCAAGTTTCGAGATTATCGACGGCGCGGAAATCTCGCCGCCATCGTTAATATGTTCGGCATAATCCAATCGCCGACGCCGTCTCGCTGCGTACTTCTACGAAGCGAGACAGGTATCAGCGAACCGATATCAGTAGCACCTGATCACGTTCACCGTGTGGTCGCCGCCGCGCCCGGGTACCGTGACCGGCTCGCTCGAGCAGCCCGGCACGTAGGGCCGGTCGGAAGGCACGACATTCGGCGGGAAGCGGTGCGCCCAGTCCCACGGCACATCGTGCTTGTAAGTATAGGTGTAGTTGACGTCGGTCGACGGCGGCAGGCCCGAATCCGCCAGCGGCGCACCATAGGGCGCGCTGTCATACCCGCCATAGAAGCCGGGCCAGAAGAAACCGTTGGCAAAGCCGTGGCGGAGCCGCTGATGCGCGAAGGGCCGCTGGCCGATCGGCGCCGGCGTACGCACGGAAGGCACCGCAACGCCGCCGCCCTTGCCGCCGCCTCTGGCGAACGCATCGCCGGCGGAAAATGCGAGCGCAGCAGCGCTCAAGGAGACAACCAACCCAAGTGCTTTGAGCGTCATGGCGCTACCCAACTCTTTGACTCTACAAACGACTCTACAAACTCGGCCGGACGCTAGGCCGCGGCCTCCGCAGCCGCAAATCTATCCTTAATATTCGGTTAAGGGGTAATATTAATAGGGCCGGATTTCTACGATCTGGAACCAGCAAGCCCGTTGCATGACCTCGCCCGGCGCCCTGCCTCACGAAACGCGCCGCGCGCCCGCGCGTCACGGCCGCGCGATGCAGAATCTCCATTTCGGATTTTGCGTGTGCACTTTGTAACATGGCGACGCGCTGTTCGCAGGGAACGCGGCCCGCAGCAAAACGATTGTTCTGCATTGCGAGGGCTGGCGATGTGCTGGAAATGTCAGGAGCTGGATAGCGTCATCGGTCACTACCGGGACCTGAGCACGCGCGCCTCCGACCGGCTCAGCCAGAAATGCCTGTATCTGCTGATCGAGAAGCTGGAAGGCAACAGGAAGTGTCTCTACGCGGAAGAGAAGCAGCCCGATAGCGCGTGACGGCTCACAGCAGGAACGCCGCGAGCAGCAGTGCGGCGGCGACGAGCAGGCCGACGCCGAGGAAGATCGAAAACAGTGCAACCATATTGTCCGACATTCGTCCGGGATAGCCTGACCTGCCGGACGGCGAATGTGCAGAACAGCACAGTTGCAGGACTTGAAATCCGCGCAGCGATCGTCAGCAGCCGCAACAAAAAAAGCCCCGGCGAACCGGAGCTTTCTTCGTTACCTCGAGGCGGCGATCACCACTTCTGACGATCGAACCAGCTGTTCACTTCCTTCTGGGCCTGATCCTTGGCGTAGCCGTAGCGCTGCTGCAGCCGGCCTTCGAGCTGGTCCTGCTTGCCGGCGATGACGTCGAGATCGTCGTCGGTGAGCTTGCCCCACTGCTCCTTGACCTTGCCCTTCATTTCCTTCCAGTTTCCTTCAACGCGGTTCCAGTCCATTGCCGTTCCTCCGTGAGTGAGAGATCAGCAAGGTCAATCCGTCAAAGCGTACAACGTTCCCTTCGTGCGTCGATGCCGCAGGTTCCGGCACGCGCGGCATTAGCAACAATTTGCCGCTTCATCAGTTGGAGTCTCCGATGGAGGAGACGATGGCCCGCACCGCCCTTGAAAACCCGAACAGCAAGTTTCCGAAGCCCCCTTTCAAAAAGCAGAGCCAGCCATGGCCGGGTCTCGCCGGCAAGATGGAGCCTCGCCCCGACCATGGCGAGAAGAGTTATCGCGGCAGCGGGCGCCTTGCGGGACGCAAGGCGCTGATCACCGGCGGCGACTCCGGCATGGGCCGGGCGGCCGCCATCGCCTATGCCCGCGAGGGCGCCGATGTCGCCATCAATTATTTTCCGAATGAAGAGCCAGATGCGCAGGAAGTCATCGCGCTGATCAAGGCCGAAGGCCGGATTGGCCTTGCCATCCCCGGCGATCTGCGCGACGAAAAATTCTGCAAGCAACTGGTCGAGCGCGCGCTTGACGGCCTCGGCGGCCTCGACATCATCGTCAACAACGCTGCGCGGCAGCAATCACGCGAGTCAATTCTCGAGGTATCGTCGGAAGATTTCGACGCAACCATGAAGACCAACGTCTACGCGCCGTTCTGGATCATCAAGGCGGCGTTGCCTCACCTGAAGCCCGGCGCCGTTATCATCGGCACTTCGTCCGAGCAGGCCTACGACCCCTCGCCCGAGCTCTACGATTACGCGCAGACCAAGGCAGCGACGATGAACTACGTGAAGTCGCTTGCGAAGCAGCTCGGTCCCAAGGGCATCCGCGTCAACGCCGTTGCGCCCGGACCGATCTGGACTCCGCTGCAGGTGTCCGGCGGGGCGTCGATGGAGAAGCTGGAGCAATTCGGCGGGCACACGCCGCTCGGCCGTCCCGGCCAGCCGGTCGAGCTCGCCTCGATCTACGTGCAGCTCGCTGCCAGCGATGCCAGCTACGCCAACGGACAGGTCTACGGCTCGTCCGGTGGCGCCGGCCCGCCGTGATCGCTCAAGTCGAAGATGAATTCGATCCGTGCTCCGACTGGAAGTTTCCTCGCGGAGTTTCCTGATGATCGCGCATTCCGCTTGCGTGCTGCTTTTCCGCCCGGAACGTGGCGACCCTGCGGTCGAGTTGCCACAACTCAACATCCTGCTCAGCAACGAGGAGCGATGCATGATGGCGTGCGGCCTCATCGTCGGGGCAAGCAAACGTGACTGCATGGTCGACATGCCCGTCCCTCAGGAAGAATGCGCGGTAATCCGGCATGGCAATCCCCCGCTAGTGTCCCGAGTCACAAGTTCGCAATCGTAGATTCGCATTAGATTCGCGTCGCTGTGCCAGAGATGGCGGCTGCAGCAGCGACGGAGGATCTGATGTCGGCCCAGCGACTTGCGCCCCTGATATTGAGCGATGATGAGCGTGCCGAACTTAAGTCGCTGACGATGCGGCGGAAGACGGCGCAGGCGCTGGCTTTGAGAGCCCGGATCGTGCTGACCTGCGCGGAAGGCGGTCAGAACAAGGAAGTGGCGGAAAAGCTGGGCCTGGACCGGGCGACGATAGGTAAGTGGCGGCGGCGCTTTGTGGAGTGGCGCGTGGCCGGGCTGCACGACGAGCCGCGCTCCGGGGCGCCGCGCACCATTGACGATGCCCTTATCGAAGCCGTGATCGTCAGGACGCTGGAAAGCTGCCCCGAGAACGCCACCCATTGGAGTTCTCGCGGCATGGCGAAGGCGAGCGGCCTGTCGGTGTCGACGGTGCAACGCATCTGGCGGGCCTTCGGGCTCCAGCCGCACCGGTTGGAGACGTTCAAGCTCTCGACCGATCCGAACTTCGTGGCCAAGGTGCGCGACGTCGTCGGCCTTTATGTCTCGCCGCCGGAGCACGCCATCGTTTTGTGTGTGGACGAGAAGTCTCAAATCCAGGCGCTGGACCGCAGTCAGCCGATGTTGCTGATGCGTCCCGGCCAGCCGGCCCGAAGGAGCCACGACTACAAAAGGCACGGCACCACATCGCTGTTCGCCGCCCTCGACATTGCGACCGGACGGGTCATCGGCAAGTGCTATGGACGGCACCGCGCCGCCGAGTTCCGCAAGTTCTTGGACGAGATCGAGGCCGCCGTGCCGCGCCATCTCGACGTTCATCTCGTCATGGATAACTATGCCACGCACAAAACCCCGCTGATCCGGAAATGGCTGGCTAAAAGGTCGCGTTGGCATGTGCACCTGACCCCGACCAGTTCGTCATGGCTCAATCAGGTCGAGCGCTTCTTCGCGCTCCTTACCGATAAGAAGATCAGGCGTGGCGTCTATCGCAGTGTCACCGCCCTCAGAACGGACATCACCTCATTCATCGAACGACACAACGCCGATCCCAAGCCGTTCCGGTGGACCAAGTCCGCCGATCACATCCTTGCTTCCATCGAGCGCTTCTGCCGATACAATACCCCGGCAAACCACAACGCGATGTTGCGAACTTCTGGTTCAGGACACTAGCAGCGATCGTCCTTGGGAGGCTGCAGGCCTGGAGAACTCAGCCATTCATCGATGTGGACGGCGGTCTCGGTTTGCCTCGCCCTGCGGAGCAACGCTTCCCGCTCACTGCATGGTGGTAGTTTGCGCGCCTGCTCCTTGAGGCGGATTGCTTCGGCAGCCAGCCGTTCCTGAAATGTGAGGGTGTGCTTGGTGCGGTTCCGCTTTTGCATGACGAGCCCCCTAAGAGCCGGAAATGCCTCCCGATTGCCCAAATATTTGCCAAGGGAACCGAAAGGTGCAAGGGGGAATTGCGTCCAATGCGAAATTTCCAGGAGTTCAAGATTGGAACCCTCTCCACTGCATCCGGTTCATTGTGATGGTTCCCTATCGTATCCCGCCGATGCAAGGCGACGTCGCTATCGCCAATGCTGTCGCGAAATACACCAACCCGAGCACCGAGCAGGTGGCGGAACTATTGACTTGGGGCGCCGACGAACATGTCCTGCTGGCGGCCGCGGCAGCATGGTGGCTGCTTTGCCGCCAAGGCACCGCACAACAACGCAGGAATAGCAACCACCTCCTGCTGACGACGCTCACGACCAGCCTGCTTCCGCATCTGCTTAAATCGATCTTCGATCAAGAGCGGCCAGATCGCTTGACGGTGCTTGGACATCTCCACGGCGTTCCGATCTCCGGCAAGCCGCGCGATGCCTTTCCGTCCGGACATGCCGTGCATATCGGCGCGCTGGCCTCCGCCGCCAGCGTTCTGCCGCCGGCGCAGCGCAATGCGGTCTGGGCGTTCGGTGCGGGACTGGCGGCGACCCGTATCGCTCTGCTGGCCCATTGGGCGAGCGACGTCGTGGCGGGCCTGGCGCTGGGCGCGCTTGCCGAACGCCTGCTTCGCCGCTTCACCGGCTTTGGCGCGGCGGAAGACGAGAAAAATCCCCGGCCGAACAAGGCCGGGGAAAATTGACGGGAGGAATCGCCTGAACGGCGATGCGGCGGGTCAACGCCCTGCCGGCGGTGCCGTTACTATCGCTCGCGCCAGGGCTGCCAGACCTCCGTCAGCATTTCCGTAGTCACTAGATCGATCTGCTCGGTGAACCTCAGCCGGTACATGGTCATCAGCGCGTCGTGTCCCGCATCGGAGGAGCTGCATAACGCATCTTCCACGATGACGACGCGAAAGCCGATATCGACGGCATCGAGCACGGTTGACAACACGCACACGTCGGTTTCGGCGCCGGATACGATGATGGTGCGGACACCCCGTTCGATCAGGAGGCCCGGCAGCGAAGATCGGTGGAAGGCCGAATAGGCCGGCTTGTCGATGACGCTGGCCGGCGGAACGTAGCGCGCCAGTTCGTCGACGAGATCGAGCTGCCCGGGATTGACGACTCCCCGTGTCGCGGCCTTCCAGCGGCGAAAATAACGCTGCCATTGCCCCGGCGCGTCTTCTGCCGAAGTCGGCGTGATGAAGCGTGTAAACACCGTGCGCTCGGGACAATACGCCACGATGCCGGCAATCGCAGGCAGCACCCGCTCCATCCACGGCGTCTCCCACAGGCCGCCGCGCGCGAAAATGCGCTGCATGTCCACGCAAAGATGCACTGCATTCTCGATCGGCTGCATCGCTTGCTCTGGAATGTTCAGGACACCAGCGCCAGCGTTGGCCGCGGCCGCGCGTTGCGGAGGCGTCGATCGCCCTGTTGGATAGCAGCAGCTTGCGAAATTCGCCTCGCTGCATCATGGCTTCGATCGTATCGATCAGAAAGCGCGCCGCATCGTCCCGATCGCCGAGATCGCCAGTAGCCTCTAGATAGGCCCACGCGATCCGAAAGGAGGCTTCGAGCACCTCGTGCGGGGTTGCTGGTATTGAATCCATCATGAGATGGCAACGTGTCCCGCGGAAGAGCGTTCCCTTCCAGAGGACCGGAGAGCGGAGCGCATTGAACAAGCTTCTCGGGTCATCGGCCCCGGCCTGAAGCAGCGAATGGTCAGGCCAACGATGCCGCGCATCGGCCACACCATCGTCCTGCCCGCAAGATTGGGGACCTTGATGACGGCGTCGTCAGGCACATCGTGCCACTCACCGTCGAGCCACACCCGATAGTGGCCGTCGTTGGATTGCCAGTCGACATCGGACAGCGCCGTGCCATCCGCGTCCGAGCAGCACAAACCCTTGCTGCTGGCGAGGCCGTCGAACCATTGCTTCAGGGGCGAGTTCGCATAACGCCCGTCGGGATCGCGGGCCAATGCGGGAAAGCTCAGCGCAAGAACCACCAGCAACGCCAGCAGCGCAGGCATCGTCTTCTCCTGTCGATCAGCGACGCGGCCTGCCACGCGTTGCACCGATGTCTTCCACCAAAATGGAACCGGGCGAGCAACGTTGGGCTGCGGCATAGGTTCCTATCTATCGCGCGCGACAATGTCGGAGACGACGACGTCGCAGGAACTTGACGCGCAACACGCGATTAATGCCGGAGGGCGAAGCGCCCTGAGGAATCCACTGGAGGATCGAATGGGATTTTTTTCAAAGGACATACAGACCATGGAAGACCTACTCCTGCATGGCCTGCATGACATTTACTATGCCGAGCAGGAGATCACAAAGGCTTTGCCGAAAATGATCGACCAGGCGACCAATCGCGACCTGGCGCAGGGTCTCAAGATGCATCTCGAAGAGACCAACAGGCAGATCGAGCGTCTCGACCAGGTCTTCAAGAAGCTCGGCAAGACGCCGCAATCGACGGATTGCCCCGCCATCGACGGCCTGATCAAGGAAGCCGATCACACCGCCGGTGAAATCGAGGACAAGTCGGTGCTGGATGCCGCTATCGTCGCCAACGCGCAGGCCGTCGAGCACTACGAGATCGCCCGCTACGGCACGCTGATCGCATGGGCCGAAGAACTTGGCCATGACGACATCGTCCGCTTCCTCACCACCAACCTCAACGAGGAAAAGGCGGCGAACACCAAGCTGAACACCGTGGCGCTGCGCAAGGGCGTGAACCGCAGGGCCGCAAGCTGATGGAGAGAGACTCATGCGACGTTCAATGATTGCTGTCGTCTGCCTGCTGACCGCCGCGCCCGCGCTGGCGCAATCGGTCGGCGAGAAGACCGGCGTGAATTCCGTGCTGGGCGCCAGCCCGTCGACGGCCGACTTCGTGAAGCAGGTCGCGATTTCGGACATGTTCGAGATCGAGGCCAGCAAGCTCGCCCAGCAGAAGGGCAATGCGACCGAGAAGAAGTTCGCCTCGCAGATGGTGACCGATCACACCAAGACCAGCACCGAACTAAAGGGACTGGTCTCCGGCGGCAAGGTGCAGGCCGAACTGCCCACCGCGCTCGACAGCTCGCACCAGAGCAAGCTCGACAAGCTGAAAGCGGCCAACGAGCGCGACTTCAGCTCCGAGTTCGACTCGATGCAGGTCAGCGCCCACAAGGATGCCGTCGATCTGTTCGAGCGCTATGCCAAGGGCGGCGATAATGCCGACCTGAAGGATTGGGCCGGCAAGACCCTCCCTGCCCTGAAACACCATCTTCAGATGGCGCAGGATCTGGACAAGGCGAAGCCGGCGGCAACGACCGGCGAACGCCGATAGCCGTTCGGCTCACCGAAAGCCGCCGCGACCTGCGGCGGCTTTTTGGCCCGTCGGTTCTCCTGACAATGTTGCCATGGCCCTCGATCACAGACTCAAGACGGCGCTCGATGAATCACGCCTGTTGATCCTGGGCGCGCAGGTCTTGTTCGGCTTCCAGTTCGAGGCGGCGTTTCAGGAGCTGTACCCGGTTATCCCCTGGGACAGCCGCTACATTCACCTGGCCGGGCTTGTCCTGCTGCTGCTCAGCGTCGGCCTCCTGATCGCTCCGTCGCTGTGGCACCAGATCATCTATCGCGGCAGCAGCACGCGGGGAGCGCTGCGGACGGCCACGGGGCTTGCCGGTGCGAGTCTCCTGCCACTCACGCTGGGACTGGGTGCTGCCGTGTTCGTGACGTTCGAACTTCTGTTCGGCCGTGCGAGCGGCACCCTGGCGGCTATCACTCTCACCACGATCGCGCTGGCGCTGCTGTATGGACTTGGGCTTGTGATGCGAGGGAAACGCGACATGCCGATGCAAGACCGGGAATCCACCACGTCCCTGAAATCCAAGATCGAGCAGATGCTGACTGAGGCCCGCGTCATCATTCCCGGCGGGCAGGCTCTGCTTGGCTTTCAACTCATTGCGGTTCTGACCAAAGCCTTCAGCGAACTCCCCCTCGCCTTCAAATATCTGCACTGCGTCGGCCTCAGTGCGGTGGCGCTCTCGGTTGTCCTGCTAATGACACCGGCCGCGCTCCATCGCATTGGATTTCAGGGCGAGGATAGCCGCACTTTCTTCCGCATCGGATCGCGTCTTGTCGTGGCCGGACCAATCCCGCTCGCGATCGGAATCGCAGCTGACATCTCGGTTGTCTTCTACAAGGCAATCGAAAGTGATGTCGCCGCAATTGCGGCCGGCGCAGCTTCGCTCGCGCTCTTGCTGGCTCTCTGGCTGGCCTATCCATTCTGGCAGCGTGTAGTGCCAATCAGTCGGACCACGCGGGCGTGAGCACGACTTCGCGCGTTACGACCACCGAAGGACCTTCTACGGCACGACGGGCAACTCACCCGACTCGGTGTCAAGCCCCAAAATCAAAAATATTTCGCTTTACCGGAATTCTGATTTACGGTAAGAAGCAGCCAGCCCGTGCCGCCATGAGGGGCGCTTCGCGGTCGTCACGAAACGTGGCCCGGGTTGCGATGGACGCTTGCGGCGTCAGGCTTGTTTCGGCGAGCCCGACGAAACGCCGAGAGCGTACGGCGAAGTCGTGTGGACCTGGCGCCGCGACCCTGGCGTCTATCCGGTCCGCCTGTGCGGGCCCGGCAACGGGGGCAAGAAAGGCCGTTCCCCGGGGTGAGCACGTATAAGCCGTAAAGCCATTGCGCGGGGAGGGCCGGGATGTCTCGGCTGTACCTGTAGTGTTTTGCCCGAGCGCTTCGGCGCACGGGATGCCCGTGTGCTCCCGCGCACGGGATCTACGGGCGCAGTCGGCGCCCGGCCT
>JAKFVP010000588.1 GCA_021732175.1 Bradyrhizobium sp. | reverse complement strand
GATCAACGGCCTCACAGGCATGTTCGGCGACGGCGCCTTCAACGGCTGGGCCTCGGTCGACGTCGCAAGCAAGCCGCAGGTCAAGCTCGACCTCGACTTCCAGCGGCTCAACGTCGCGATGGCCAAGAGCGCCCCGGGCTCGGCGAAAGCGCCGTGGAGCAATGCGACCATCGACATCAACGGTCTCAACTACGTCGACGCGCAGGCGCGCATCTCGGCGGCGCAGCTCAATCTTGGCGGCACGCAATTCGCGCCGGCCGCGATCGAGGCGAATCTCGCCAGCGGCGTCCTGAAGCTGCGCGTCGCCAATCTCGGCACCTATGGCGGCAGCGCCAATGGCGACCTCACCATCGATGCCTCCACCGCGTCGCCCAGCTACACGCTGCAAACCGACCTCACCGGCGTGCGCGCGCTGCCGCTGCTGCAGGGCACCGCCGATTTCGACAAGCTCGACGGCAAGATGCAGGCGAAGATCGCGGTGCGCTCGACCGGCAACAGCCAGCGCGCCATCATGACCAATATGAGCGGTACGGTGTTCGCGCTGTTCCAGGACGGCCAGCTCCGCGGCCTCAATGTCGCGCAGATGATCCGCTCGCTGACGGCAAGCCCGCTCAACGGCTGGCAGGAAAACGGCCAGCAGGCGACCGACCTTTCGCAGCTCTCCGCCTCCTTCAAGATCGACAAGGGCCAGGCCACGACCTACGACCTCAACCTGGTCGGCCCGCTGGTGAAGGTCACCGGCGTCGGCACCATCGATCTCGGCACCAAGCAGATGGGTTTCCGGGTCGAGCCGAAACTCGTGCTGACCACCGAGGGCCAGGGCCGCACCAACGATCCCGTCGGCTTCGGCATTCCCGTCATCATCGACGGGCCGTGGTCGGAGCCGCGGATCTATCCCGAGATGAGCGGCATCCTGGAAAATCCGGACCAGGCCTATGCCAAACTGCGCCAGATGGGACAGGGCCTGTTCGGCAAGGACGGCGCGGGCCTCAGTGCTGCGATCGGCGGATTGCTGAGCGGCATCCAGCAAGGCGGCGCCCAACCACAGCCGGGTCAGCCCGGACAGCAGGGCGGCACGGCACAGCCCAACAATCCGCTCGGCGGCGATATCGGCGCGACCATCGGCAATCTGATCCAGGGTCTCGGCGGCCTCGGCCAGCAACCGCAGGCGGCACCCGCTCCCGCGCCGCAGCCGGCACCCGCTCCGCAGGCCCAGACCGGCCAACGCTCGCAGGGCCGCAGCATCCCGGCCCCCGGCACGAACGCGGCGCCGCTGCCG
Source organism: Bradyrhizobium sp. (assembly GCA_021732175.1). GTDB lineage: Bacteria > Pseudomonadota > Alphaproteobacteria > Rhizobiales > Xanthobacteraceae > Bradyrhizobium. The sequence continues at coordinate 8,074 of JAKFVP010000588.1, read as the reverse complement.
CAGGCGGAAACGGCCTCGCCGCCGCCCGCCGCGGCCAGCGCGCCCACACCTTCCAACCAGGAAAGCCAGCCGATGAACGACGTGCTGCGGCAGCTTTTCAACCGCTGAATCCCCTGAAATCAGCCCGGATTGCCCACAATCCGGGCTAACCATGCCGGGCAATAGCCGATCCTCTCCCTCGATCTGTGCTAAAATCCGACAGGTGATGCCGCGGCCCGATTGCAACCTGCGGCCGCCTTTGATTTGGCAAGCCGATGCGCGTGGTGCGAACGCCGCGCCCGAGGGTTTTGATGGACGCCGTCAAGGACAAGAGCTGGTTCATGCGCGGCGGCCTGTTCGCCAAGTATGTGATCTCGCTGGTCGGCCTTGTCGTGTTCGTGCTGGCCGTCAACGGCCTGATGGAAACCTGGATCAGCTATCGCGCCACCCGGACCTCGTTGACCGATGGGATGGCCGAGAAGGCCGAAGCCACCTCGCGCCGCATCGAGCAGGCGATGGGCGACCTCGAGCGGCAGACGAGCTGGATCACCCGGGCCAGCGCCAACCAGTTCACATCAGAGCAGCGCCGGGTCGACTACACCCAGTTGCTCAACCAGGTGCCGGCGGTGAGCCAGGTCTCCTTCATCTCCGCAGCCGGCCGCGAGGAGCTGCGGCTGTCGCGCGGCGGCGGCGTCTCCTACGGCTCCACGGTCGACTTCTCGCGCGACGCCCGCTTCAACGAGACGCTGACGCGCGGCGCCACCAGTTTCTCGCAGGCCTATTTCCGCGACAACCGTCCCTTCATCTCGCTGACCATGGCGCATACCGGCTATAGCGGCGCCGGTGTCGGCGTCACCGTGGCCGAGATCGACCTGAGCTTTCTCTCCGACTATCTCGGCGATGCCCAGGTCGGCCGCAACACGATCGGCTATGTCGTCGACAATCAGGGCCTGGTGCTGGCGACCTCCAGCAAGGGCCCCGAGATCGAGAAGGATCTGTCCGGTCTCAGCCAGGTTGCCGCTGCGATGACAGGCGGGCACGAACGTACCGGCACGGACTGGAACGGCCATGCCGTGCTGACGGCATCGAACACGGTGCCGAAATTCAACTGGCATGTGTTCTTCGAACAGCCGACCGCGCAGGCGCTGACGCCGATCCGCGACCAGCTCGTGCGCAGCGCCCTGCTGATCGGGCTCGGCCTGATCGTCGCGATGCTCGCCGGCACCGTGCTGGCGCGGCGCATGCTGATCCCGATCACGGCCCTATCGTCAGGCGCGCGGCTGCTCGGCGAGGGCAAGTTCGGTCACCGCATCGAGGTGAAGACGTCGGACGAGCTGGAAGAGCTCGCCGGCCAGTTCAACAGCATGGCCGCGCAGTTGCAGGAGACCTACACCGACCTCGAATGGAAGGTGAAGGAGCGCACCCGCGACCTCGCACAGTCCATCAACGAGCTGAAGGTGCTGGAAGAGGTCGGCCGCGCGGTCGCCTCCTCGCTCGACCTCAACGCGGTGCTGCCGACGGTGGCGGCGCGCGCGCTGGAGATCACCCACGCCGATGCGGTGCTGATCTACACCTATGATGCGAGCGCCGACCGCTTCAACCTGACGGAAGCGATCGGCATCGACAAGGACGCCGAAGGCGCACACCGCGGCATCGATCGCGTCGGCTCGACCCTGGGCGATGCCGCAGCCTCCGGCGAGCCGATCACGATCCCCAATCTGCACAAGGCCGGCGACATTCCGCTGCGCGACGTCGCGGTGGCCGCCGGCTTCTATTCCGTGCTGGTGGTGCCGCTCGGCGACCAGACCGGCGTGCTCGGCTCGCTGGTGGTGCTGCGGCGCAATGCCGGCGACTTCCCGCAGAATGTCGTCGGATTGATGAAGACCTTCGCGCACCAGGCGGTGCTCGCCATGCGCAATGCGCGGCTGTTCACCGAGGTGAACGCCAAGAGCCGCGAGCTCGAGGTCGCGCATTCGACCGTGCAGCAGCAGGCGGCGAAGCTGCAGGAGCAGACCGACCAGCTCAAGGACTGGAACAAGTCGCTGGAGGATCGCGTCGAAACCCAGCTCGGCGAGATCGAGCGCATCCGCAAGCTCGAGCGCTTCCTCGCGCCGCAAGTGGCACAACTGATCGCCTCTTCCGACGGCCATGAAGGCTTGCTCGACAGCCATCGCCGCGAGGTCACCGTCGTGTTCTGCGACCTCAGAGGCTTTACGGCCTTCACCGAGCAGACCGAGCCGGAAGAGGCGATGAATGTGCTGCGCGAATATCACGCCGCGCTCGGCGAGCTGATCTTCCGCTACGAAGGCACGCTCGACCGCTATGCCGGCGACGGCGTGATGATCCTGTTCAACGCGCCGATCCAGCTCGAAGACCACGTCAAGCGCGCGGTGAAGATGAGCGTCGAGATGCGCGACACCATCGGCGCGCTGACGCAGCGCTGGCGCAACCGCGGCCACAATCTCGGCTTCGGCATCGGCATTGCGCTTGGCTACGCCACGCTCGGCCAGATCGGCTTCGAGCAGCGGCTGGAATATGCCGCGATCGGCAGCGTCACCAACCTCGCCTCGCGCCTGTGCGACGAGGCCAAGGCCGGCCAGATCGTGGTAAGCCGCCGTGTCTACGGCATGGTCGAGCAATGGGTCGAGGGAAGGCCGATCGACGACCTCAACCTGAAGGGCTTCAATCATCCCGTGCTCGCCGCGGAGATCCTGAGCTGGCGCGAGGAAGTCGATAACGTGCTGGACGCCTCCGGGGCGACAGCGAAGCGACGCAAGAAATAGGCGGCGCGACCCAAAACATCGAAAACAACCCCATGCACAGTAGCTCGCGGGGGTCTCAGGCGGTGGAATAGCACCAATTCGTCGCGCTCAGTCGACTCCCTGCTCGCCCGTCATTGCGAGGAGAGAGCACCGTTTCCCGGTTCAATTTTCAAAGAACAGCAGTTCGAATTCTCGCGACACGTCATGATCCGCCGCCTCCGGCGGCACGGGATAGGCGAATTGATACCGTAAATCGGAATTCTGGTAAAAGAGAAATATTTTCGATTTCCGGGGCTTGACACTGAGTCGGGCGACTTGCCCGTCGCGCCAATCTGCCGCTCAAAAAAAGCCGTTTCCGGAACGCCAATCCGCCGGGCGGCGTATTGCGGTTCCCAAAGACCATATGTACGCTAATGAGCGGAGGCACAGACATGACTTTCTACGTCCGGGCCCGGGATGCTGCGGGCTACATCACCCTTCGCAGGGATACGAAGGAAGCGGCCGAGAAGAAGGCTGCGGAGCTGCGCGAGCTGGGTTGCTTCGAGATCGAGATCCTCGAAGAAGCCGAGCCGGAAGCCGCCTGATTGGCGCGCCGGCGGACAGTTCCCCCCGCCCTGAAATTGCCGCGCGATAACAATTAAGTCAGCGTTAGCCATCCCCTTACCGGCGCAGGAACGAAGCATTTTGCTTCAACTTGTTTCGGCGGGAGGGAGAACACCATGACCCGGATCGCCTATCTCGAGGACCAGATTGCACGTGCCGAGAGACTTGCCCGCAGCATTCTCGATACGCTCACCGTCGGCCGGCTCCAGGCCTACGCGGACGATTGCCGGCGGCAGCTGGCGGCGCTGCGCGAACCGGCAGACTAGAGCGGAGTTTTCGAATTGAGCGTCGCCTTCACCAAGGAAGAAAGCGCCGAAACCGCATCCGAAACGCTGTTGCCGGATCGCCCGATTTCGCCGCACCCCAACCTCGTCACCGCCACCGGCCTGAAGGCGCTGGAGCGTCAGCTTGCCGAGGCGCGTGCGGCGCACGAAGCCGCGCAGGCGGCGGAAGACGTCAACGAGCGGCGGCGGCTTTCGGCGATTCCGCTGCGCGACATGCGCTATTTTTCCGAGCGGCTGCGGACGGCGCAGGTGATGCCCGACCCGTCGTCGGCCGAAATCGTTGCCTTCGGCAGCACCGTCACCTTCAGCCGAGCGGACGGCCGCGTGCAGACATTCCGCATCGTCGGAGAGGACGAGGCCGACCCGAAGGCCGGAACGATCTCGTTCGCCTCGCCCGTGGCCAGGTCGCTGATGGGCAAGGCCGTCGGGGACACCGCGGGCGCCGGCAGCAATGACCTCGAGATCGTCGCGATCTCCTGAGGCGAAACAGCGCGCATTCCGCCAGTAATTTCGGCGCGCGCCCGGTTTCCTTTGCCGGCGAACCCGGCCTATCCTCCCCCAAAATAACAAAGGGAGGCTGGCGGTGGTTGGACTTTTGCGAGCGGCGATCCTTGCCCTGATGGTCGCATCCGGGATTTCGGCGGCGCGGGCCGAGGACTATCCCGCGAGAACCGTGACGATCATCGTGCCCTTTGCCGCCGGCGGGCCGGCCGATATCACGGGGCGGATCGTCGCCGATATTTTCTCGCGGCATCTCGGCCAGAAATTCCTGGTCGAGAATGTCGTCGGTGCGGGCGGGACGACCGGCGCGCTGCGCGCGGCGAAGGCGAACGCGGATGGTTACACGCTGCTGTCCGGCCACCTCGGCACCAATGCGCTGGCGCCGGCGTTCTATCCCAATCTCGGCTACGACCCGCAAAAGGATTTCGCGCCGGTCGGCCTTTCCGCCGAATATCCGGAAGTGCTGGTGGCCCGCAAGGATTTCCCGGCGAACAACTTCAAGGAATTCGTCGCCTACGCCAAGGCCAATCCGGAGAAGCTCAATGTCGGGCACGCGGGCCTCGGCTCCGTGTCCTATATCGGCTGCCTGCTGCTGCACTCGGCGATGGGTATCAAGCCGACACTGGTGCCATTCACCGGCACGGGGCCGGTGCTGAACGCCATGCTCGCCGGCCAGGTCGACTATGAATGCGATCCCGTGCTCGGCACGCTCGGCCAGGTGCAGGCCGGCAATGTGAAGGCGCTGGTGGTCGCCGCCAGGAAGCGCAGCCCGCTACTCCCGGATGTGCCGACGTCGTACGAACAGGGTTTGCCGGAATTCGATTGCGCGCCTTTCTACGGCGTGTTCGCGCCCGCAGGGACGCCGCAAGCGATCGTCGACAAGCTCGCGGAAGCCCTGACCAAGGGGCTCAACGAGGAGGCCGTGCTGAAGCGCCTTGCCGAGCTCGGCGCGGAGCCGATCGAGCCGAGCCGCAGGGGACCGAAGGCGCTTGGCGAACTCGTCAAGAACGAAGCGGCGCGGTTGCTGCCGATCCTGAAAGCGGCGAGCGAGAAGTAGTGTCTCGCTGTCGTCCCGGCGAAGGCCGGGACCCATAACCACAGCCGGTTGTTATTGAGGGAGAGCCGGCAACCATCGCATCAAGACAATTTCCGCCGTGGCGTATGGGTCCCGGCCTTCGCCGGGACGACAGCGGTGTGGCCGATCCCGTTCTAGTGCCCCGAAGAATTCCCGCCGCGGCTCGGCGCGGGCCCGGACGGCGGCACGTCGAGGCACACGGCGATGCCTTCGAGTTCGGGGCTCGGCGCGGGATAGAGCTTCATCACCAGCGGATCGTGGCCGGGCACGATGTGGCCCTCGCTCGGCGCGATCGCGAGCAGACGATCGAACCCTTCCAGCATTTCGCCGATGTGAAAGGCCGTCGTGAACGGGCGCTGGCTCGCCATGTTCTCGTAGAAATGGCTGACGTCGGAGGCGAGCACGACATAGCCGCGGCGGGTTTTGACGCGAACGAATTGCAGGCCGGCCGAATGGCCGCCCGCGGCGTGAACGGCGATGCCGGGCGCGAGCTCCGCATCGCCGTCATAGAACAGGACACGGCGCGCATAGTTCAGCCGCACGATGCCGCAGACGTCCTCGACTTCGAAGGAGTGCGCGAGGCGCGGATAGCGCATGTACTTGCCGGTGGCGAAGGCGAGCTCGCGCTCCTGCAGATGAAAGCGCGCACGGGGGAAGCGGTCGAAATTGCCGACATGATCGTAATGCAGATGGGTGAGGATGACGTCCTCGACCGCATTGGCATCGACGCCGAGCAAGCCGAGCGATTCGACCGGACAGCGCAGGAAGGTGCGCTTGCGCCGCGCGGATACTTCCGCATTGAAGCCGGTGTCGATGACGAAGCTGCGCCCCTCGCCCTTGGCCAGCCAGACGAAATAGTCCATCGGCATCGGACCGTCATGCGGATCGCCGCCGATGAAGTGATCGCTGCGGCGCGCCTCGCGGGTGGCGTAGCGGATGGCAAAGAGTTCGTATTCCGGTTCGCTCATGAGGTTCTATCGCGCCCTTCTTGTTGCTGCCGCCGACCCCGATCGAGCCGGATGATGCAGTAGCGCCGACATATCGGCCAGCTCATCGAGGCGCCAGATCGCTTCGATCAGACGCTCGCCATCCCAATGGCTGCCGCCCTGCCGCAGGCCGTCGCGCAGCTTGGCTTCGAGTTCGGCATCGCTGAGCGGATCGGAAAGGCTACCGCGCGGCGACGTCACGGTCTCGCTTCTGACCTGCCCCGACTTCAGGCGGATGACGACCCGCGCCGCGCCGTCGGGCATCGAGCGATCCACTTCCGCCTTCACCTTCTGCCGGAACGCCACGATGTCAGGACGGAACACGGTGGCTTCCGTAAACTCCGGCACGCCGGCGGCCCCGACGATCAAAGCACAAGCGGTGCAGTGATGAATACTGACCCGCGCATCGCGCTCGTTGCGCACTTCGCGATTTCCCCGCGCCAGCAGCAAGGGCGAGCCTGACACCACGACCTCATCGATCTCGTCGATGGCAAGACCTGTGCGCAGTTTGAGGCAGGCGTCGATCACGGCGTGGAAAACGATTCCGGCCGGATAGGGCTTGTAAGTGTTCCCAGCGATTTCCCAGCTTTGCCTGAGGCCGCTTGTCAGCCTCACCAGATCGGGCTCGTCGCCCATGGCGCGCGCCCAGCCGAGCGGGCCCTCAATGGCGCGTGGCGCCGCCTGATAGCCATTCTGCGCCAGCAGGGCGGCGAAGATTCCGTTGCGCGCGGAATTGCCGACGCTGACATTCTTGGCGGCGCTCGGCAGATTTTCGACAATGCCGGCCGATTGGCTGGCCGCGATCCCGAGCGCGTGCGCGATCTTCTCCGCCGGCAGGTTCAGCAGTTTTGCCGCGGCCGCCGCTGCGCCAAAAATTCCGCAAGTCGAGGTGATGTGCCAGCCGCGCGCATAATGGCCGGGCGAGACGGCGTTGCCGATGCGGCACTCGACATCGACGCCGAGGATGAGGGCGGTGAGGACGTCGCGGCCGGTGCACCTGTGGACCTCGGCCAGCGCCAGCACGGCTGCGGCGACCGGCGCGGCCGGATGGATGATGGTCTCGGGATGAGTGTCGTCGAAATCGAGCAAATTCGCCGAGATCGCGTTGACGAAGGCGGCGCTGAGAGGATCGAGCCGCTCGTCGCGGCCGATGATGATGGCCGCTGGCGGCCCGCTGAGTGGCGTCAGCGTCGCCAGCGCCATGGTGACGGCGGGGTCGTTGCATGAGCCCAAGGCGGTCGCGAAGAAATTGAGGATCGAGCGCTTGGCCTCATGGCCCTGACCGGCCAGATCAGGCCAGGACGATTCGGCAACGAGACGCGCCAGGACTTCGCTGATACTGGCCTCGGCCCCCGCCATTGCGTCTCTTCTCCCGTTTCTGGTTACGACAAGTCGTTACTCGCGGCGGGGGAATGTCAAGATCGTGGCGCTTTCGTGCCGCGTGTGACCGGCTGGCCACAGCGCCAGCCAAATCGGCCCGCGGCACCACAATGCGACACGTTACTGCCCCGTTTGCGCAACGGTACTAGCGGCAGACGGAGGGGCAGATCATGTCTCGAATCATGAAGTTGGCCGTGATTATTGCCGGCGCCGCGACACTCGCGGCCTGCGGGCAGTCGCCGTTGCGTAACCAGCATTCCGACCTGCGCAGTTCGACGACGCGGCAGGCCGCGATCGAGCAGCCGCGCCGGCAGGTCGCCTCGGTCGTGCGGCGCGCGCCGGAGCCAAGCGAGAGCCAAAGCAATGCCAGTGGCAAGTCGCACGGCATCGCCAGCTTCTACTCGCAGGGCACGAAGACCGCGAGCGGCGAAAAGTTCGATCCGAACGAATTGACCGCGGCGCATCCGACGCTGCCGTTCGGCACCAGGCTGCGCGTCACCAATC
>JAKFVP010000589.1 GCA_021732175.1 Bradyrhizobium sp. | reverse complement strand
GGATTGCTTCGTAGCTGCGCTCCTCGCAATGACGTTGAGGCTTCCGCCAACTGCCCAACCCTCATGGTGAGGAGGCGCCACCGGGTCCGCGCGTAGCGCGGCCCGATGACAGGCTCCGCGCCGTCTCGAACCATGAGGCCCGCGGCCCATCCTTCGAGACGCCGCTTCGCGGCTCCTCAGGATGAGGTGGTGCATGTGGCCAGAGCCCTCGTCACCACCCCGCCGTATACCCGCCATCCACCGTATAGATCACGCCCGACGTATACCCCGCGCGGTCCGATGCCAGGAACGCCATGAGGTCGCCGATCTCGCGGGAGTGGGCGGGGCGGCCGAGCGGCATGTTCTTCTGGAATTCCCTGTAGCGGTTCTCGTCGCCGAACTGGTTCTTCGCCCGCGTCTTCAAGAGCGTGACGTGACGGTCGGTGCCGACGGGGCCGGGATTGATGCCGACCACGCGGATGTTGTCGGCGAGGCTCTTGCCCCCGAGCGCGCGGGTGAACGCCATCAGCGCGGCGTTGCCGGCGCTGCCGCAGATGTAGTTGGCGTCGAATTTTCGCCGGCCGCGCCGATGTCGTTGACGATGACGCCACCTCCGCGCGCCTTCATTTGCGCATAGATCGTGCGGGTGAGGTTGATGTAGCCGAACACCTTCAGTTCCCAGGCATGGCGCCAGGTCGCCTCGTCGATCTTGTCGATCGAGCCGCCGGGAATGTCGCCGGCATTGTTGACGAGGATGTCGATGTCGGAGGCGTCCTTGACCAGGCGGGCAATATCTTCCGGCTTGCGCAGGTCAGTGACATGGATGGCGGCATCGATCTGGTGCTGCGAGCGCAACCGGTCGGCCAGCGCCTTCAAGGCATCGCCGCTGCGGGCGGCGAGGCGCAGATGGCAGCCTTCCTCGGCAAAGGCCTCGGCGGCGGCCGCGCCAATGCCCTTGGAGGCGCCGGTGATCAGGACGCGTTTGCCGCGCAGGTGCAGATCCATGGATTTTTCTCTCTTGCTGGACGGGGTTATCGGAGGAGGGACGACGGAAATGGATAGGGGGAATGCGCGCCGGTCAACATTGCACTGCAGCGTTGCACGGCGGCGAAGTTTGGTTCATTGCAGGGCATCCAGAATAGGCGACGCGGGCGTCCCGGCAAGTCACAAGGAAGTTCTCGATGAGCAGCAAGAAGCAATACCGCATCGCGGTCATCCCCGGCGACGGCATCGGCAAGGAAGTGATGCCGGAGGGCCTGCGCGTCATCGAGGCCGCGGCGAAGAAGCACGGTGTCTCCCTCAAGTTCGATCATTTCGACTTCGCCTCGTATGACTATTACGAGAAGCACGGCGAGATGATGCCGGCCGACTGGAAGGACCGGATCGGCAGGCACGATGCGATCTATTTCGGCGCGGTCGGCTGGCCGGCGAAGATCCCGGACCACATTTCGCTGTGGGGTTCGCTGATCAAGTTCCGCCGCGAGTTCGACCAGTACGTCAATCTGCGGCCGGTGCGGCTGATGCCCGGCGTGCCGGCGCCGCTCGCGGGCCGCAAGCCTGGCGATATCGATTTCTGGGTGGTGCGCGAGAACACCGAAGGCGAATATTCCTCCGTCGGCGGCCGCATGTTCCCGGATACCGACCGCGAGTTCGTCACCCAGCAGACGGTGATGACCCGCGTCGGCGTCGACCGCATCCTGAAGTTCGCGTTTGAGCTCGCGCAATCGCGGCCGAAGAAGCACCTGACCTCGGCGACCAAATCCAACGGCATCTCGATCACCATGCCGTATTGGGACGAGCGCGTGGAGGCGATGGCCAAGAAGTATCCTGACGTGAAGTGGGACAAGTACCACATCGATATCCTCACCGCGAACTTCGTGCTGCATCCGGACTGGTTCGATGTCGTCGTCGGCTCCAACCTGTTCGGGGATATTCTCAGCGATCTCGGCCCGGCCTGCACCGGCACCATCGGCATCGCGCCGTCGGGCAATATCAATCCGGAAGGCGACTTCCCGAGCGTGTTCGAGCCGGTGCATGGCTCGGCGCCTGATATCGCCGGGCAGGGCATCGCAAACCCGATCGGCATGATCTGGTCGGGTGCGATGATGCTGGAGCATCTCGGCGAGAAGCAGGCCGCGGAAGCCATCGTCGGCGCCATCGAGCGTACGCTTGGCGAACGCACGCTGCGCACGCGTGACCTTGGCGGCAATGCCGACACCACGGCATGCGGCAAGGCGGTCGCGGAGATGGTGGATTAGGTGCGGGTCGCCCCGGCGAAGGCCGGGGCCCATAACCACGACTATCCGTGGTTATGCACAGCTGGAGAGGCAGCACATCTTCGCAAAGAATATCGGTGATTATGGGTCCCGGCCCCCCGTGCGCAATTGCGCACTAGGCCGGGACGACAGCTACGCTACTTCTTCTTCGCAATTCGCCGGCAGTGATCCCACGCCGCGCTCATCAGGTTGACGCTGGCTTCCGGCGTGCGGAATGCCGAGTGCGCCGACAGCGTGACGTTCTCCAGCTTCGTCAGCGGATGGTCCTTCGGCAGCGGCTCGATGTTGAAGACGTCGAGGCCGGCATGGCGGATCTGGCCGCTTTCCAGCGCGTCGATCATCGCCTGTTCGTCGACGATCGCGCCGCGGGCGGTGTTGACGAGGATGACACCCGGCTTCATCGCCTCGATGCAGGCGCGCGAGATGAAGCCGCGGGTCTCGTCGTTGAGCAGCAGGTGGATCGACACCACGTCGCTCTCGTCGATCAGTTCGTCGAATTCCAGGAATTCGACGCCGGGAAATTTCTTCGGCGACCGGTTCCAGGCGATCACGCGCATGCCGCAGCCGAGCGCGATGCGCGCGACCTCAGCGGCGATGCCGCCGAAGCCAATCAGGCCGAGCGTCTTGCCGGTCAGTTGCATCCCGTCGTCGCGCAGCCAGTTGCCCGCGCGGATGCCGCGGTCCATCTTGGCGAGGCCGCGCGCGCCTTCCCACATCAGGGCGATCGCGCATTCGGCAACGGCAGTATCGCCATAACCTTTGATCAGGTGGACCTCGATCCCGATCTCGGCGAGCTCTTCCGGATTCATGTAGCTGCGCGCACCGGTGCCGAGGAACACCACATGCTTGAGCCCGGTGCATTTCTTCGCGATGTCGGTCGGCAGCGCGGTGTGATCGACGATGGCGATCTCGGCGCCGTCGAGAATCGCCGGATACTGTTCCGGCGTGATGTCGGGGTCGCGGTGGATCCGCACCTCGGGATCGCCGGTCTTGTGCAGCCGCTCGAAGATCACCGCCAGCGATTCATTGGCATCGACAAATACACCCCGCACGGAACTCTCCCCCTTGGCTTCTTGATCCGACGATCAGGACGCGACGCCGGCCAGCGCCAGCACCGTATGCATCAGCACGTTGGCGCCGGCGGCGCAATCGGTCTGTGTGGCGTCTTCCAGCTCGTTGTGGCTGATGCCGTCCTTGCAGGGAACGAACACCATCGCGGCCGGCATCACCGTGTTGAGGTTGCAGGCGTCGTGACCCGCGCCCGAGGTGATGCGGCGATGCGAATAGCCGAGCTGCTTTGCGGCGTTCTCGACCGCATCGACGAATTTCGGATTGAAATGCGTGGGCGGCTTGCGCCAGACCAGGTCGAGCTTCACCTCGACCTTGCGCCGCGCCGCGATTTCGGCGACGGCGGCGCGCAAATCCTTGTCCAGCGCGTCCATGATGGCTCCGTCAGCGCTGCGGCAGTCGACGGTGAAAGCGATCTCGCCGGGAATGACGTTGCGCGAGGGATTGGCGATCACGGCTTCGCCGATGGTGCCGACCGCTTTCGGTCCATGCTTTTTCGCGATGCTCTCCATCGCCAGCACGATCTCCGACAGCGTGGCCAGCGCGTCGCGGCGCAGCGGCATCGGCGTGGAGCCGGCATGGCTCTCGAAGCCCGTGATCTTGCCGTCGTACCACAGCACGCCCTGGCCGGAATCGACGACGCCGATGGTCTTGTGCTCGGCTTCCAGGATCGGGCCCTGCTCGATATGCAGCTCGACAAACCCTGAGAATTTCTGCGTGCCGACCGGCGTCGCGCCGCGATAGCCGATCGAGTCCAGGGCCTGTGCGACGGTGACGCCCTCGGCGTCCTTCCGCGACAAAATGTCGTCGGTGGTGAAATCGCCGACATAGGCGGCCGACGCCATCATCGCCGGCGCAAAGCGCGAGCCTTCCTCGTTGGTCCAGTTGCAGATGCAGATCGGCGCGTCGGTCTCGATCCCGGCGTCGTTGAGCGTACGCACCACTTCGAGTGCGGCGAGCGTGCCGAGCACGCCGTCATACTTGCCACCGGTCGGTTGCGTGTCGAGATGCGAGCCGAGGCCGACCGGCAGCTTCGACATGTCGCGGCCCTTGCGCAGGCCGAACATCGAGCCGAGCGTATCGACATGCACCTCAAGGCCTGCGTCCTCGCACGCCTTGCGGAACCAGTCGCGCACCTGCTTGTCTTCCTGGCTCAAGGTCAGCCGCCGCACGCCGCCCTTGGGCGTGGCGCCGAACTTTGCGGTTTCGTGAATGGAGCCCCAGAGGCGGGCGGAATCGATTTGCAGGTTGGAGGCGGCGCGGCTCATGCGGCTTGTTCCGGCTTCTTGATGTCCCCCGATTCAATGGCGCGCCGCCGCGGCCGCGTCAACCGCTGCGCTGCCTTGCGCGATTTGTCGCGCGAGGCCAGCGACCCGCTCGACGGCAACCGTATCGGGCGAAGCCAGCCAGCTCGCGGTGAAGGTGAGGGGTGACACCTTGACGTCGGTGTCGAGCAGTTGCAGCCGCCCGTCGGCGAGCTCGTTCGCAACGATCGCCGCGGGGATGACGGCGATGCCGAGACCTTCGATCGCCATGTGGATCACGGTCGCCAGCGACGCGCTGGCATGCAGGCGGATCGGCGGCAGGTCGGGCCGGTCGAACACGCCGCGCACGGCTTCATAGGGGCGGGTCTTGCGCGGGAAGGTGATTATCGGAAAGCGCGCGAGGTCGCGCCGTGTCACCTTGCCCTTGCCGAGCCCGAGCATGGGGCTGGCGAGGAAGTTGATGTCGTAGTCGCACAGCACGCGGCTCTGCACGTCAGGCGCCGACAACGGCCCGACCACGAAAGCGAGCTCGATTTCCTGTGCGAGCAGCCGATCGCTCAAATTCGGCGTGATGTCGACCTCGATCTCCAGCGACAGGTTCGGGTAGGCTTCGTTCACGCTCTTCACCAGCCGCGGCAGCCAGGTGTGCACGATGGTCTCGGCGACGCCGAGCCGCAGCACGCCGCGCACCGCGGAACTGTCGCAGACCTCCGTCATCATTTCGGCGCGCAGCGCGATCAGTTTCTCGGCATAGACCAGCATCTGCCGGCCGCTCGGCGTTGGCGAAGCCACGCGATGATCGCGGTTCAGGAGCTTAACGCCCATCTCGCGCTCGAGCTGGGCGATGCGCTGGGAGATCGCGGGCTGCGTGGTGTTCATGCGCTGCGCGGCGCTGCGGAAGCTGCCGAGCTTCACCACCCAGAGGAAGGTCTCGATTGACTTGAAATCCAGCATGCGGGTGCCCGTTCTCATCGATAAGTAGGATTTATCGATTTCGATCAAAAATGAAGATTAGACATTATAGCAGGACGGAGCCAACTTTAGGCAAGTCGATCGCATGACTGTTTTTACGGCAGTGCAGCAAACCGATGGGGATGAGGCCGATGCTTCCGAGCGAACAGGCGAGACGGGATTTCCGGGCCGGCAAATCCGTCACCACCTCGAACATCGCCAACGGCTTCGTTCAGGGCAATCTCGCCATCCTGCCGGAGAAACTCGCCGGCGCCTTCCATCGCTTCTGCCAGCTCAATCCCAAACCGTGCCCGATCATCGGCATGTCCGAAGTCGGCGACCCCCGCATTCCCGCGCTCGGGCTCGACCTCGACATCCGCACCGACGTGCCGCGCTACCGCGTCTGGCGCGACGGCGAGATCGTGGACGAGCCGACCGACATCATGGCGCACTGGCGCGACGATCTCGTCGCCTTCGTGCTCGGTTGCTCCTTCTCCTTTGAAGAGGCGCTGATGGAGGACGGCATCTCGCTGCGCCACATCGAGCACAAGGTGCGCGTGCCGATGTATCGCACCAACGTTGCCTGCACCTCGTCAGGGCCGTTCGAAGGACCGCTGGTCGTATCGATGCGGCCGCTTAAACCTGCCGACGCGATCCGCGCCGTGCAGATCACCTCGCGCTATCCGGCCGTGCACGGCGCGCCCGTGCATCTCGGCCATCCGCAGTCGATCGGCATCAAGGACATCGGCAAGCCCGACTACGGCGACCCCGTGCCGATCGCAGCCGACGAAATTCCGGTGTTCTGGGCCTGCGGCGTCACTCCGCAAGCCGTGATCGCCAATGCAAAGGTGCCGTTTGCGATCACGCATTCGCCGGGACTGATGCTCGTCACCGATCTCAGGAACAAACAGTTTGCGGTGATTTGAAAGGCAATCGCTGCTGCTCATTGAGGCTTTACTGCCTCATTCAATCGTTTCAACGAAAAGCGTTCGATCAACAGGGGAACTCGATATGAAGATCACTCGCCGTGATGTGCTGCTTGGTGCTACTGCTACGGCCGCGCTTGCGCCGCTCGCCGCGCGCGCCCAGGCCTCCGAAGTCGTGATCGGCGTCATCTATCCTTTCTCCGGCGCCAGCGCGCAGATGGGCGTCGATGCGCAGAAGTCGTACGAGACGGCGCTCGACATCATCAACAACAATCACGATTTCGATCTGCCGCTCGCCAAGGGCGAAGGCCTGCCGGGTCTCGGCGGCGCCAAGGTACGCCTCGTCTTTGCCGACCACCAGGCCGATCCGCAGAAGGGCCGCGCCGAGACCGAGCGCCTGATCACGCAGGAGAAGGTATGCGCCGTCGTCGGCACCTATCAGAGCGCGGTCGCCGTTACGGTCAGCCAGATCTGCGAACGCTATCAGGTGCCATTCATCTCGGCAGACAATTCCTCGCCGAGCCTGCATCGCCGCGGCCTAAAATTCTATTTCCGCGCCGCGCCCCATGACGAGATGTTCTCGGCCGCGATGTTCAACTTCTTCGATGCGATGAAGAAGAAGGGCACCAAGATCGACACGCTGTCGCTGTTCCACGAAGACACCATCTTCGGCACCGACTCCGCCAACACCCAGCTCAAGCTGGCGTCCGAGCGCGGCTACAAGATCGCGACCGACATCAAGTACCGTTCCAACTCGCCGTCTCTGTCGGCGGAAGTGCAGCAGCTCAAGGCGGCCAATGCCGACGTGCTGATGCCCTCGAGCTACACCACCGACGGCATCCTGCTGGTCAAGACCATGGCCGAGCTCGGCTACAAGCCGAACGCCATCGTGGCGCAGGACGCCGGCTTCTCGGAGAAGGCGCTGTACGACGCCGTCGGCGACAAGCTTGAAGGTGTGATCTCGCGCGGCAGCTTCTCGCTCGACCTCGCCGCCAAGCGGCCGATGGTCGGCAAGATCAACGCGATGTTCAAGGAACGCTCGGGCAAGGATTTCAACGACCTTACCTCGCGCCAGTTCATGGGCCTCTTGGTGATGGCGGAAGCCATCAACCGCGCCAAGTCGACCGATGGCGAGAAGATTCGCGAGGCGCTTGTCGCGACCGACATTCCGGGCGAGCAGACCATCATGCCCTGGAAGCGCGTCAAGTTCGACGAGTTCGGCCAGAACAACGACGCCGATCCGGTGCTGCTGCAGTACATCGGCGGCAAGTTCGTCACCATCTTCCCGCCGCAGGCCGCGATCGCCGAAGCCGTCTGGCCGATGAAGTAAGGCCAAGTGGGGAGGGGACGGTGACTTCAAGAACATTCACGCCGGCTCTTCTCGTCATTGCGAGGAGCGAAGCGACGAAGCAATCCAGCTTACGTGTTGCAGCAAAGCTGGATTGCTTCGCTTCGCCCGCAATGACGAACTCTCCGAGCGACACCTGCGCTGGAGAGTATCGCCCGTGACAGCGCAGATGATCATCCAGAGTCTGGCGAGCGGCCTCCTGATGGGGCTGCTCTACGGGCTGATCGCCGTGGGGCTCGCGCTCATCTTCGGCCTGATGGACGTCGTCAACTTCGCCCATGGCGAATTCCTGATGATCGCGATGTATGCGACGTTCTTCCTGTTCGCGTTTTTCGCGATCGATCCCCTGCTGTCGGCACCGCTGGTCGCCGCCGCGCTCTTCGTGTTCGGCGCGGTCGTCTATTTGCTGATTGTCCGCTTTGCGATGCGGGCCAAGGCCAATGCCGGCATGGTGCAGATCTTCTCCACTTTCGGCCTTGCCATCATCATGCGCGGCTTGGCGCAATACTTCTTCACGCCGGACTACCGCAGCGTCACCAACTCCTGGCTTGGCGGCAAGACCGTCTCGGTCGCGGGCATCTTCCTGCCGGTGCCGCAACTCGTCGGCGCGCTGGTCGCCATCGCCGCGTTCGGCGCGCTCTATCTGTTCATCAACCGCACCGATTTCGGCCGCGCGCTGGAGGCAACCCGCGAGGATGCCGGCGCGGTCGCGCTTGTCGGCATCGACAAGAACCGGGTGTTTGCGCTCGGCTGGGGCCTTGGCGCGGCGCTGGTCGGTCTCTCCGGCGCGATCATGGCGATCTTCTTCTACATCTACCCCGATGTCGGCGCGTCCTTTGCGCTGATCGCCTACGTCACGGTGGCGCTCGGCGGCTTCGGCAGCGTGTTCGGCGCCTTTGCCGGCGGCATCATCGTCGGCCTCGTCGAGGCCATGACGGCGATGCTGCTGCCGCCTTCACTTAAGGCAGTGGGCATCTACGCCGTCTATCTCCTTGTCGTCTTCATCCGGCCGCGCGGCCTGTTCGGATCGATGTGATGGATACCGCTTACGAAAGACGCCGCCGGCGCGACCTCATCGTCGCCCTTTGTCTGGCCGCGGTCGCAGCCGTGGTGCCGCTCTTCATCAAGAACGTCTACATCCAGAATGTCATCGTGCTGACGCTGATGTGGGGCGCGCTGTCGCAGAGCTGGAACATCCTCTCCGGCTATTGCGGGCAGATCTCGCTGGGACATGCGCTGTATTTCGGCATCGGAGCCTACACCACCGTGCTGCTGTTCACCAAGTTCGGCGTGCTGCCGTGGTTCGGCATGCTCGGCGGCGGCATCATCTCTGCGCTGATCGCGATGGGGCTCGGCTATCCCTGTTTCCGCCTGCGCGGACATTACTTCGTCATCGCCACCATCGTCATCGCCGAGATCGGCCTGCTGCTCTTCCACAACTGGGATTGGGCCGGCGCTGCCATGGGCATCGAAGTCCCCGTGCGCGGCGACAGCTGGCTGAAATTCCAGTTTCCACGCAGCAAGCTGCCGTATCTCTATTTCGCGCTGGTGCTGGCCTGCG
>JAKFVP010000094.1 GCA_021732175.1 Bradyrhizobium sp. | reverse complement strand
TGGAAGGAATGACGATGGTTTTGCGCGTCAAGGACCCGGCGATGCTCAAAAAACTGAAGGTCGGTGACAAGGTCCAGTTCGAAGCCGAACGGGCCGCGGAAGGCGTCACGATCACTAAAATACAGAAGACGAAGTAAGAAGGACGAACTCGCGCTCGAATTCTCCCGGAGCATGAACATCCGAACGCAAAGTGGCTCGGGCGCGAGAGACGGACGAGATCGCCTGGAAATTCGCTAACGTCGGTGGGTTCGAAATTCGAGCCTGATTCGCGGCCACCTTGGTGGCCGGCATGGGGAACGATCGTGGTCATGTGACTCGCTCGAATGCAGATGCAACTAAAAAGGACAAAACATGAAGACCAATAACTTTGCAGCAGCAATCCTGTCGCTCTCACTCGCGCTGGGCACCGGCGCCGCCTTCGCACAAGCGGCGATGGTCAACGGCGAGGTCAAGAAGATCGACGAGGCGGCCGGAAAGGTCACCCTTAAGCATGGGCCGATCAAGAACCTCGGCATGGACGAAGACGGGATGACGATGGTCTTCCGCGTGCAGCATCCGGCCATGCTCAAGCAAGTAAAGGTCGGGGACAAGGTCCGGTTTGAAGCCGAAAGGGCCACGGCGGGCATCACCATCAACACGATACAGAAGAGCAAGTGACGGAAACGATCAGCGCCGCTTCCGTGCCTGAGGTGCAGGCGGCGCCGATCACAACGCTGATGTCACGGAGGAAGATTAATGGTGACATCGCTAGCTTCCGGAGTTGCGGCCGAACGAGTGCTTGCTTTCGATCGCGAAAGCGGAATGCTGACCGGAGCCGGCGTGATCGACCGCGTCGCGGTGCTGGCCTTGCAGGCGGGGTCCGTCCTCACGCGGCCTTACGGACATCGCGGCTACAGGCTAGGTTGTCAGCTGGTTGCGACCGCCGTCGCGAACCGCGACATCATCTTTAGATTGAACGAGGACGCCGCCTTCGCAATTCCGTTCTGCGGCGGATACTGGAGCAGAATGCTCAACCGAAGATACTACTACGAAGAGGAGATCGAAGTCTTTTTGCGGAGCGCTGCAGACCTCAGATACTCCTTCGTCGATTGCGGGGCAAATTTCGGCTACTGGTCCGTGCTCGCATCGAGCCGGCCGTACGGCAGACAGCCGACTGTTGCTGTTGAAGCCTCTCCGGAAAATGCCAAGCGACTTAAGACCAACGCGCTGCTGAACAGCAACCGTTTCCGATGGCTGAATGCCGCCATCGGCGCCAAGGCCGGCGACTTCGTACGCATCACAGGCACGAGGCATGAAGCCTTGGGGACGCTCGCGCTGGCGCACAATGAGCCGGACGCCGTGCCCACCGTTTCGCTGGACAGCCTCCTCGCCGACGGCCTCATCGATGCATCACTCCCGGGCGTCATCAAGCTCGACGTCGAAGGCATGGAACTCGAAGCATTGAGGGGTTCCGAAGGGCTGATGCAGCGGGACTGTGTGGTCATTTGCGAAGAGCATGGGTCCAACCGCACGCACGGCATCACGCGTCACCTGATCAACGAAATGTCCCTCCGCATATTCGTGTTCGATCCTAATCGGCGCCGGTTTACCTGGCTCGACGACGTCGAGAGGCTGGACCGGATCAAGAAGCATGCGTGGGTCGGGTACAACGTCTTCGCGACATCTAGTCCGCTTTGGGAAGCGCGACTTCTTTCCGCGACCTGGAGATACCGATGAACGATCAGGAAATATCGCGTGGGCAGAACCTTCTCACGCTGCAAAGCGCAACAGTGGATGCCAGTTCGCTCATTGCGGGTCTCTCTGTTCGAAGAGCAAAAGCAACGGATTACAACGAGCTTGCATATTTGGCGAACCTCGCGGATGGAGACACGCTATCGTTCATCGCACAAGGGCTCAATCCCATGGCGGATCCGTTGGCGATTTACCGCGACATGATCGCCGATGCCACGGGGATGTATGCTTGTCGAAACTGTTTGGTCGCGGAGCTGGATGGTAACGTGATCGGATTGGCAAACGCGTTTTCCGCGCGCCTGATTGAAAACGAGTTGACCGGCATCGAATTGACCGCGCGCGAGAAACACTTGCAGCCGCGGACGGAACTAAACGATCCGCAGAGCTATCTTCTCAACAATATAGCGGTGTTTCCGGCCTATCGGAGATGGGGAATCGGTACTCGACTGGTGGAAGCGGTCGTCGCTGAGGCCTCGGAACAAGGCTTTTCCTCGATAACGCTTCATGTTTGGGCAGACAATACCCAAGCCATTGCGTTTTACCAAAAGCTCGGTTTCAAAATAGACGGACATGCCGCGATCTCCTGGCATCCCGAACTCCCGCATCTCGGCGGAAGCTTTCTGTTCAGGTTGCCAATCGGCTCCAGTATACATCCGGGAGCAAGCATTGGCGCAAGGCGCTAAGATAAGATCATTTAATCGCAAAGCAGTCGCCATGATGCCGATTGAGAAGAAGTTCCATCGCTCAACTGCCGACGACGGTTATGTCTTCGCACGGCAGTGGCTTTTAGTTTATCCGGCTCTAGCGAAAACGTCCTACTTCTCAACAGATAGCTCATCCAAGCTCTCATGACAATTCGTGCCATTCGTCCTTCTGAAGGACGCGATCCACGCCTCGATCTATTCCGTGGCGTTGCCAACTGGGCAATTTTTATCAACCACATTCCGAACAATGCCGTGACGTGGCTCACGACCCGAAACTATGGATTCAGCGACGGCGCAGATCTCTTCGTTTTCATTGCCGGTTACGCGGCGGCCATCGTCTATGCCAAGAGCATGCTGACGCAAGGGTTCGCGGCTGGAACTACCCGTTTGTTGGAGCGGGCTTGGCAATTATACGTCGCGCATGTGCTGCTGCTCGTCATCCACCTGGCGGCAATCGGGTGGGTCGTGCAAACCTACCACGATTCTCATCTCCTGCACGAGTTCAACGTGGCCGGGCTTATCGATCGCCCGGTCCCGACGCTGACGCAGGGATTGCTCCTGCGATACAAGCCACTCAATCTCGATGTTCTTCCGCTGTATATCGTGCTGATGGCGGCCTGTCCGCCGGTCTTGTGGCTGATGCTGCGGCGGCCTGACGCTACAATCGCTGGGTCACTCGTACTTTATTTCGCAGCCCGGCAGTTCGGATGGAATCTTCCCGCCTATCCATCGGGCGTCTGGTATTTCAATCCTTTCACCTGGCAATTCCTCTTCATGTTCGGTGCCTGGTGCGCACTCGGCGGAGCGTCGCGGGCCCGGAAGATCATTCAATCACCGGCGACCCTCTTCGTGGGACCGGCGTATCTCATTTTCGCGCTGCTGATGACAATGGTGGGTCATTTCGAGACATTTGCGAAGCTTTTTCCAGAATGGCTCGTGAGCGCATTCAATCCAAACGACAAGACGAATCTTGCTCCGTACCGTGTCGTACATTTGGTCGTCCTAGCGATCCTGGTAGCTCGTTTTGTACCAATCGATTGGCCCCGTTTGAAATCCCGCTGGCTTCAGCCGCTCATCGTCTGCGGTCAGCGCTCACTTGAAGTATTTTGTGTCGGCTTATTTCTCTCATTCGTCGGCCATTTCCTGCTTGAAGTGATCTCCGGAACCCTTCTCGCGCAGATCCTTGTCAGTATTTCCGGAATTGGACTGATGACGGGCCTTGCCTATTATCGAACCTGGTCGAAAAAGCTGGACAAGCGGTCAAGTCCGCCGGCGGTGCAGCCCCCCTAGAGCATTTTCCGGCCGGATAGAATCGGGGGGGGATTCCCCTAGACGAGCGGATGGGCGATTCTATCGGCATTGATTCGCTTTTTGGGAGCGGGGCAATGCCGAAGGCTTATTCAGAGGACATGAGGACGCGTTTAATTGCGCGGGTTGAGAGCGGCGAGTCGCGGCGCGAGGCGGCCGAACATTACGAAGTCAGCGCCAGCACGGCGGTGAACTGGGTGAAGTGCTTTCGCGAGACCGGCCGATGCGCGGCCAAGCCGCGTGGCGGGAACGTCTCGCCGCTGGAAGAGCATGGGGAGTTTTTGCTCGGTCTGATCGACGAGCAGCCCGACCTGACGCTGGACGAGGTGATTTCCACGATGCGCCGGCACAAGATTGCCGGCAGCCGCACCGCGGTCTGGCGGTTCTTTCAGCGCCACAAGATCACGTTTAAAAAAAGCCTTGCACGCGGCGGAGCAGCAGCGCGCGGACGTGGCGCGCGCCCGGCGGCGCTGGATGCGCGAACAGGGCATGTTTGACCCGGCCCGGTTGGTGTTCATCGACGAGACGTCAGCCAACACCAAGATGGTGCGGCTGTACGGCCGATGTGCCCGTGGCGAGCGGTTGGTGGATCATGTGCCGCAGGGACACTGGAAGACGATCACCTTCGTGGCCGCGCTGCGTCGGCGCGGGATGAGGGCATCGCAGACCATCGACGGCGCCATGACGGGCAAGAAGTTCCTGGCCTATGTCAAACGGCGCCTCGCCCCCACGCTCAAACGCAGGGATATCGTCATGATCGACAACCTTCCGGCCCACAAGGCCGCAGGCGTCCGTGAGGCGATCGAGGCGCGCGGCGCGACACTTCGGTATCTGCCCAAATACTCGCCCGACCTGAACCCGATCGAGATGCCTTTCAGCCAGCTAAAGGCCGATCTGCGCAAAGCCGCCGAACGGACGATTCCGCGCCTGCGGCGTCGGATCGGCTGCTTCGCTCGCCGCCTCACCCCGCGCGAAGCATCCAATTATTTCAAGCACGCAGGCTATGGATGAAATCGAATGGAATCTGCTCTAGCTAGAAGCTAGCGCTAGATGCAGGCAGTTACAGGCACAAAAAGTGTTACGCGAAAAATGGGGCGTGGGACGTCGAAAAGCGAGATCAATATTGCGCCGCTGAGACCGTTGAGCGAAGCGTGGTGAGAGGACCCCAATGCGACCTACCGGCGGCCGCCGCAATATCAATGAACCCGAACAATAGTAACTGATGGCGCGAGATTTTCCTGCTCCCGACGGAAGAGACCGTCGTCTCAAACTGTTCTCTGGTCTCGCGAACTGGGCGATCTTTCTTGATCACATTCCCAATAACGAGGTTGCTTGGATGACGACGAGAAATTGCGACTTTGGCAACGCTGCCGACATTTTCGTCTTCATTTCCGGCAACACAGCTGCGTTCGAGGTACACGAGAAGAATGGCGGGGCGAGGTATTCTCGCGGGAACCGCCCTGCTGCGGCGCGTTTGGCAACTCTATGTCGCGCATGTCCTTCTTTTTGTTTTCTATGCGGCACCATCGGTTATGTTGCCTAACGGTATGGACAGTCGCACCTCCTGGACGAACTCAATGTTGCGGGACTGATCGAGCGGCCGATCGCAACGCTTACTCAGGGACTGCTGCCGAAGTTCAAGCCGTTAAACCTGGATGTCCTTCCTCTATACATCGTGTTGATGGCGGGCATTGAGGGCGCATTTGGCTTGCCCGGTGGCCAGGAAATCCGGCAGCGGTTCGCCGCTGCACTATATCACATCATCGTCTTGTCCGACCCAGCAATGCCGGAGTAATCCTCACTCTGGGACGTTTGCCAGCTTGTTGATATCGTCTGCGTCCTGCGAGCTTTTTAGAAGTCGTCCGACCATCTCGTAGGAACGAACGATTTCAGCCAATCGGCTCATTTCGCGGGTGGTCTCGACATTGGACTTTTCGAGGGCGCCGCTGATGAGCCGAACTTGCCCGGAGCCGAGATCGACCGGCGTTTGGCCTGTTTGCACCAAGGTCTCTCCGGCCGGTTGCAGGAGTTCCGGATTAGCAAATCCAACCAAGCGCAACTGCCCGAGAACGGCCCGTTTGGTACTGAGAGTTCCGTCAACCGCAACGCTGACCTCACCGTCATTCGGCGGTACTAAGAGGGGGCCGCTCTTACCCATGACCGGCTCTCCAGACAGGGTGATGAGGCGTCCCACGCTGTCGATCGTCAGCGCTCCGGCTCGGGTGTAGCGATCCCCTTGTGCGGTTTTGACCACAAAGTAACCCTCACCGTGAATGGCCAAATCGAGCGGGTTTCCGGTTTGCTGAAGCGTGCCTTGACTTGAGTTGCTGAATTGGAAGCGCGGATCGACCAAGGATAGCGGACGCTCCTTTTTACCCGTTTCATCCACCCCTTTTTCGGGCTTCAGATATTCCCGAAACGTCAGCTCGCGCGCACGAAATCCTGGGGTGTCCGAATTGGCAACATTCCGGGCAACCACGTCGAGCTTGCGTTCAAGCGCAATCAAACGTGAGAGGTGAATAAGCGTGGTCTCGCCCATGTCCCTGCCTCACTTTGCCGAATCAGAGTGATGAGGATGTCAAGAAGCGACGCAGTCCGCAACGGCTAGACGTGCAAAGAACGACCCAGCGCGATTCTTGCGCGAGGCACGGACGCTGCGTCTGAAGCCGGTCAATGTGCTCAAGTAAGCGCCAAATACCATTTCGACGGCCCGCGAGATGAGTTCCGACTGCGCCGCGCTGTAAGCGGCGTCGAATACGAACATTGGCTCACGGCCCACCCCAACGTGCAATTTCATTTCACGCCGACAAGCGCGTCCTGGCTCAATCAGGTGCAACCGGCACGAGGTCCCCACCTGGTGATGGCGAGGTTCGCCTGCGATACTGCTTGGCATGAGCTGATCGATGGAGGTGTGGCGATAGCAAATGCCATGCTTGATGCCAGGCAGGAAGGTGATAGCTATCGTCGCGTCGAGGGGATCACCAGGCAGCGCTGGCGGCGGCGATGGACGGGCGAGGAGAAGGCCCGGATCGTGGCGGAGAGCTTTGAGGAGGGTGCGAACATCTCTGAGGTGGCGCGGCGCAATGGCGTCGCCCGCGGGCTGCTCACGGTGTGGCGAGGCCAGGTTGCGGCGGCGGTGGCCGGCAAGGCGCCGAGCTTCGTGCGCAAGCCATTGGCTCCTAACAGAGGAGAACCAAGAGAATCGTCGGCGAAGATGGGCACTATTGCTTCGCCCTGCCACTATGAAGCCGCGGCCAATTCTCCGCTTCGAGCGTCCAAGTTGCGACGACCTGCGATGCGGCACTTCGCGTCCACAACCATTGCCAGCCGTGGCGCATCTACCAATTCACCCGTACCGTCCCGTTGCCGGCATAGGTATTGCTGCGGCCCGCGAACTCGCCGTCGAACTTGCCCAGGAAGGTCACACCGCTGGCGAGGCGAAGCTCGGCACCGGCCGAGACGAGCGCGGAATCCTTCGCCGGCACCGCGCCGTTGACGATGAAGCTCGCACCCGGAAGTGTCTGGAACACGGCCGCGAGCGTGGGGTCGCTCACCCAGTCGTGCGCCCAGGCGAGCCGCCCGCGTAGTGAGAGTGTGGCTGAGGGATAGAGCGCCAGCAGGCGGTCGAAGCGCACGCCTAGCTCGTTCTTGGTGTCGGTGCCGGTGCGAGAGTTGTAGGTGAGCGCGAAGCCGCCGCTGTTGACGTCGGTCTCGCTGTAGGAGGGCGTACGGAAGCCCTGGGCCTGGATCGCGGCGTAGGGAGCAATCCCGCCGTAGACTGTGCCGAAGCGATAGCCGCCCTCGACGCGCCCGCCGAAACTCTGCGCGGTGAACGCGGCGGTGAGATGGCTGCCGGCAAACGCGAAGCGGTCAGTCGACATCCAGTGGTTAGCGTAGGCAAAGGCGGCGGCGAGATAGGCCGGGCCCCAGCGGGTCGCGCCGTAGACGCCGACCTGGAAAGCGTCGCTCTTGCCGCCGCCGAGGCCGTCGGCGAGGCTCCAGTTGGTGCCGCCGCCGGCGAGCGCGAAGCCCGCGACGGTGTCGGGGGTGAGCCGATAGTCGAGGCCGCCGGCAAATCCCGCGGTGCGTGCCGAAAGGTCGTGGCTGCCGAGCACGGCGGGGTCGCCATCGGTCTTACTGCCGCCGCCGAAGCCTGCGCCCCACGCCGTCCAGCGCTGCGCGAAGGTCGCCGCCTGCGGGGCAGCTTTCGACGCCTTGAGCACGGCGGAATAGGCGAGCGCGACGTCGTCGGGCAGCGCCTCCCGATCCGGGGCGAAAGCGAGCGCAGGGCCGCTGGTGCCCGCGATGCCGCTCCTGCCGTCGACGAAGGGATCGAGCATCAGGTTGAGGAACTGGCTCTCCAGCTGGAAGCCCGCCCGCTGGGCGCCGGTCGCGGCCTCGCCCGAGAGCTGGGAGAGCGCATTGCCGAGATTGCCGCCAGTCAGCCCGAAGATGCTCACGAAACCGGGCGGCAGCGCGCCGCCGCTGTTGAAGAAATTGTTAAGCGCAGCCGCGACGTTGCGCTGGTTCTCGCTCAGGCCCGGTCCGCCCAAAGTGGCGGTGAGGTTCAGGATCACGTCGCTATTGGTGTAGGCGAGATTAGCGGTGAAGCCCGCCGACAGATTGCTGGTGGTCAGACCGTTGAACGTCGTGCCGCCGAACCCGCCCACGGCCGACAGGATCGTGTAGCTGCGCGCCACGTAGCTGCCCGCCGCGAATGCCGCGTTCACGGTGCCGGCGAGCGCCGCACTGCCGCCCGCCGTCACGTTGGCGCTCGAGGCATTCGACGGATTGACCTGCACGAGGTAGAGCGCGCCCGACTGGAATGCGAGGTTGCCGGCCACCGTCATGCTGCTGCCGGGCGTGCCTGATCCCGGTGCGAACATGCCGCCGGCTTTGATCGTGGTCGCGCCGACGGTGCCGGTGCCGGTGAGCAGCGCGCCCGCATTCACCGTCACCGCGGAGTTGGCGATTGAGCCGTTGACGATCAGCGTGCCGGCATTGACCGAGGTTGCGCCGTTATAGATGCTGGTAGCAGTAAGAACCGTGGTGCCAGGGCCATTCTGCTGAAACGCGCCGGTACCGGAGATCACGCCGCCCAAGATGAGGGTGTCGGAGCGGTTGATCGCAAGCGTGCCGTTATTGAGGACATCGCCGAGAATCGATCCGCTGCTGCCCCCGTTGCCGAGTTGCAAGGTGCCGGCGCTGATGGTGGTGAGGCCGAAATAGATGTTAGCGCCCGTGAGCACCATCGTGCCGCTGCCAGTCTTGGTCAGACCGCCGGCGCCGGACATCACGCCCGAATAGGTCGTCGTCGTATTGTCACCGCCGGCCGTGAGAGTCGCGGAGCCCAGCATCGCGTCGCCCGCGCCCGCGAGCGAGCCGATGACCTGGCTGAAGCTGTTGAGGTCGAGCGTAGCGCCCGCTGCTATTGTGAACGCGCTCGCCGACGAGAACGCGTTCGCCGCGCCCGCCTGCAGCTTGCCGACATTGATGTCGGTCGCGCCGGTGTAGTTGCTCGTCCCCGAGAAGACAAGCGTGCCCGCTCCGATCTTCGTCAGTCCGCCGCTGCCGCCGATCGCACCGGCCAGCGTCGCGTTGTTGCCGTTGGTGTCGAGGACGCCGCCGCCGGCGTTGAGCGTCACCGCGCGATTGGTGGTGAAGCCGGCGAGGAATCGC
>JAKFVP010000327.1 GCA_021732175.1 Bradyrhizobium sp. | reverse complement strand
AGCTTCGGCGCGCGGTTGATGATCCTGGCGGGCGCGATCGTCGCCGCCGCCACCACCTGCTCCAGCGAGGAGCCCATGGCGATGAACTTGCTCATGACGTTCGGCAAATAGGGCATGCCCGGGCTGTTGCCGGAGAAGACGTGGATGTCGGAAGAGATGGTGTCCGGCGTGCAGCCGCCGGGGATGGCGACCTCCGCCACCGTGAAATCGAAGCTGCCGCCGCCATGGCCGACGTCGAACAGCACGCCACGCTGCTTGGCGGCCAGCGCCGCCGGCAAGAGCTTGCCGTCCTGCACAATGTTGGTGAAGGCACCCCCGATGTTCGGCGCGCCGGAATAGGCATGGGTCAGCACGTCGCCCGGCCGCATCAGGTCGAGGATCTGCGACATCAGCTCCCTGGTCTCGACGCCGCCGATATGCACCATCATCTTCGCCGGCCAGCCGCACATCTCGCAGGCCTGGATTCCGCGCTTGAGCGGCTCGAGCCCGTGCTTGGCGATCACGTTCTCCGACATCCGCACCTTGACGCCGAGCAGGAAGTCCGGGTTTTCCGCCAGCGCCATCGCGCATGCCTCCACCTGCGCATAGTCGATGTTGTAGAGCTCGGCGACCGGGAAGCCCGACAGGCCGTTATTGGCGATGTGGATGAATGCGTAGATGCGCGCCCGCGACTGCGCGACGATGTAGCGGCGCAGCGCCGCGAGGTTGTTGACCCCGGCATCGCCGGCCGAGATCAGCGTGGTGGTGCACTGGAACTGGGCGAGTTCGTCGGCGGGAATGCCGATCGCTGAGCCGTAGGGATAGACGTGGGCGTGCATGTCGATCAGGCCCGGCGTCACCAGTCTGCCTGTCGCGTCGATCGTCTTCGCCGCGCGCGCCGCGGGGATCTCGTTCTCGACCGCCTCGATCATGCCCCAGCGGATGCCGATGTCGCGCTTGCCTCGCAGCGGCTGGCTGGGATCGAGCACGTCGCCGCCCTTGATGACGAGATCGAACTTGTCGTTCGGCCCCATCGCCGCATCGGCGGGGCCGGCGATGGCCGCCGCGGCAGCCGATCCACCCAATGCAAGGAAATTACGGCGCGACAATCCCGTCATGGCAACGCTCCCCCCAAGGTTGATTTTTATGGCGCGATGATGCGCCGCTCGCCCGCCTTGCGCAAGCCGCAAGCCGATGGGCGCGCGCCCACGTTGCGTTGCGGTCGCCGCCTGCCCTAGGATTCGCCGAACGATGATCGGCGGCAGCATCCCGGTCGATTGTTATTGACGGCTACTTTGCATGGGGTTGTTTTGCGACTTTAGCTTCCGCCTGAACACCTGTTCAGAAAACTCTCGCAGTTCCGGCGGAACGTTCCTCTGCATGAGCTGTTTCCTTTTCACAATTGTGAGGAGGACAACATGAGGAAGTTTGCTTTTGCGCTCGCGGCTCTCGGTGCGATGGCGGTGGCTTTGCCGTCGATCGCCAGCGCCGAGACCGTCGTCATCAAGCGCGGCCATGGCCATCATCATGGCTGGTACGGCGCCCGCGCCCAGGTGCACCATGACCGTGGCTGGCATCGCGGCTGGCGTCACCACCATGGTGACCGCGTCGTCGTGATCAAGAAGCGTTATCACCGTTACTGACGGCCGACACAAGAAAATGGCTCCTCTCGCGAGGAGCCATTTTTTGTTGCGTCGGCGGCGCTCAATCCCAGTCCGGTCCAAAACCCGGATTGACGCAGCGCCGGTCCTTCGGCAAGGCCGCGATCGCCTTGCGGTCCTCGTCATCGAGCGTGACCTTCAGCGCATCGAGATTGGCCTTCTGGCTCTCGGCGCGCGAGGCCTTCGGGATCGCGGCCACCCCATCCTGATCGAGCAGCCATTTCAGCGCGACCTGCGCCGCGCTCGCATTATGCTTGCGGCCGATCCTGGCAAGCTGCTCGTCGGCGGCGACGCGGCCCTGCGCCAGCGGGCAATAAGCGACCAGCGGGACATTGTGCGGGGTGAGATATTTCCGCAGCTTCGTCTGGTCCAGCATCACGTGATATTCGACCTGGTTGCAGGCGACCGGCGCCCTCACCTCCTCGACCGCGACCTTCATCAGCGCCGTCGGGAAATTGGCGACGCCGATGGCGCGGGTCCGCCCCGCTTCCTTCAGCTTCATCAGCGTCTCCAGCACCGCCGGCAGCTTCATGCTGCGCGAGGGCCAGTGCACGAGATAAAGGTCGATGTGATCGAGGCGCAGTTTCTTCAGCGACGCATCGAAGGCCTTGCGGATCGCATCAGGGGCGAGGTTATCGACCCAGACCTTGGTCGTGACATGCAGTTCGCCGCGCGGCACGCGGCTAGCCGCGATCGCAGCGCCGATCGCTTCCTCATTCCCGTACATTTCGGCGGTGTCGATGTGGCGGTAGCCGAGCGCCAGCGCGCTCTCGACCGCGGCGCGGCAGGCATCGCCCTGCATGCGGAAGGTGCCGAGCCCAAGCTTCGGCATGGCAATGCCCTGGGTCTTGATATCGTCCATGAGTGCTCCAAACGGGACTGAAACGGCCTTGTGGCCGCCCGAGAGGCGGCGGTAACGGTAAACGAAGGGGTTGGTTGATAGGCGGGATAAGACGGGGTAACAGCGATAACCTGCCGGCAGGGGCCGGCGCAAATCAAGATCGAGTTAGGGGACCGTGGCCAAACCGGGCGTCGCACTACATCGATGGCTGCAGAGCCATGGACTGCTCGCAATCAGCCTTGGCGTGCTGGGCGTGGCGATCGCGCTATCCCTGCTGCTGGTCGTCGGCGGCTATTTCATAGCCTGGTTCTACGGTTCGCCGCCGGCTTAGGGCTTAGATGTGCCGGGCCACCAGCAGACCGGGCCGCGCATCCAGCTGCGGCTCGATGTCGACCGACCATAGACTTCGATCGTCGACGTCCTTGAGCGTCACCGTCATGACGCCGCTCTGCCCGTCGATGTCGACGCGGCCGAAGAACTGCATGCCGAAACAGGGCGCGAGATTTTCGCCGTCGCAGCCCTTCTGATACATCACCTTCGGCCCAAAGGTGTTGTCGAGCCTGCCCGGCGCCCAGGTGCCGGCATGCAAGGGGCCGGAGACGAATTCCCAGAACGGCTCGAAATCCTGAAACACCGCGCGCGCCGGATCATAGTGATGGGCGGCGGTGTAGTGCATGTCGGCAGTGAGCCAGACGATGTTGCGCACACCGGCACGTTTGATGAAGGAGAGCAGATCGGCGATTTCATGCTCGCGCCGGTCCGGCGGGCCGTCGCCGAGCGCGATGGCATCCTCGCTGAACAGCCCGATCGGCATGTCGGCGGAAATCACTTTCCAAGTCGCATCCGAGGCCACCAGCTCGCGCTTCAGCCAGGAAAGCTGCGTCGCACCCAGGATGCACGAGCCCTGCGCATCGCCCACATTCCAGGTGGAGTCGCGGTAACTGCGCATGTCGAGCAGGAACACGTCGAGCAGCGGGCCGTACGACAACTTGCGATAGATACGCCCATCCTGCGCGGCAACATCGCGGATCGGCATGAACTCATGGAAAGCGCGGGCAGCGCGCGCCACCAGCAGCGAGCTGCCGTCTTCGGCATAGCCGGTCTCGTCCGATGTGCCCATCGGCGACCAGTCATTGGTCACCTCGTGGTCGTCCCATTGCGCCAGCATCGGCACGTCGGCGTGGAAGGCGCGGAAATTCTCGTCGAGCCAGTTGTATTTGTAGTTGGCGCGGAATTCGTCGAGGCTGTGCGCAACGACGGATTTCTGTTCGGTCACGACATTGCGCCAGATCTCGCCGTTCGGCAGCTTCAGCTCCGGCTCGATCGGGCAGTCCGCATAGATATGGTCGCCGCAATGGACGAAAAAGTCGGGACGATTTTCTCGCATCGCACGGTAAGTGCGATAGCCGCCGCGCGCGGGATCGATGCCCCAGCCCTGCCCCGCGGTGTCGCCGGACCACAGGAAGGAAACCGGGCGCCGTTCCGAAGGCGCGGTGCGGAAGCGGCCGATCTGAACGTTACCGGCGTGGCCGGCGTCAAGACCCTCGAAGCGCACGCGATAGAAGATGTCCTGTCCCGCCGGCAGGCCATCGATCAGGAGCTTTGCGGTGAGATCGTGTTCGGGGAGTGCGTCGATATCGGCGGCGCTGACGATGCTGGCAAAACTTTCGACCGTCGAACACTCCATCCGCATTCGCGCGGGCCGGTCGGCACGCGCCCAGATCACTGCGGAGTTGGCTGCGACATCGCCCGACTGTATCCCTGATATCAGCGGGCGGTCGGCGGCGCGGCTGAGATAGGGCTTTGCGATGCTGCCAAGGCCGGCGACGGCCGCGGTAGATGCGGCTTGCACCAGCAATTGGCGGCGCGTGAGAACCTGCCCCGTCTTTCGAATCGCCATCCGGCACATCTCCGTCGAATCGCGACGGAAAATGCCTGCTCAACTTGACTGCTGGCCGAAGGTTTTACGACAGGCGGATGACTCCGCTCACGCGGTCGGTTCCCGCAGGAGTCCGTTATTTCCAGTTGCAGATGCCGCCCGACCGGCAGGGCCATTTCTGGACGCGCGTGTCCATCGCATTGGCCTCCAGCGGATTGCCGTGACGCGCCAGCTTGCTGCGGGCCGGCGGCTGCTTCTTCGCGGCTTGCGCTGGAGCTGCGCGGGTTGTCCGCACAACGCGCGGAATGTCGGCCTTCGGCGAGTCGGCCACGACCGGCTTGCTGTCGGTGCGGGCTTCCACCGCCACCGGCGCGAATTCGGCGGGCGGCCCGAGCCGCTTCGGCGAGAGCACCGCCTTCGACAAATCGAGATTGAGGTACTCGCCGGCGCGGTACTGGTCGGCCGACGCAGCCGTACCCAACGCCAAAAGGGCGGCGCAGGCAGCAGCAACAAGGACGCGACGCGGGGCCATGGGTGGCTTCCTGAAAAACAACAGCGGGAACCCCTATTATCTAGGGAGGACCGCGCCGGATGCCAGCGCCAGCCTCCGAAAAGGTTACCGGAAACGCAAGTAAACGTTTCGGTTTCCAGCTATTTTTTCTTTGTTTGGTGACTGAACCGGTCCGCCCAGTCGCGCGACACGGCCCCTCGATTGAGGATTGCGAAACCAGCTTTCGTGTAGCCTTTCGGGAACCCTTCCCCGAGCAGCGGATGAACGCGCCCTCTCAAGCCACTGATCCTGCAAGCGACCGCTTGCCCGGCCGGCGCAGCATCGGCTGGCGCTCGCTGCTGGCGGCGGCACTGCTCGTCGTCGTGCTTTCAGCTCCGTTCGTTCTCGTCGACGTGCCGCCGGTGCTCGACTATCCCAACCATCTGGCACGGTACTTCGTGCTGGCCCACCCCGACGATCCCGTGCTGTCGCGGATGTACGAGATCCGTTGGGCGATCCTGCCCAATCTCGGGATGGATGTTTTGGGCGTAGCGCTGCTGCGCGTCACCGATCTGCACGTTGGGGGACGTATCCTGCTGGCGGTGAGCCTGCTGGCGCCGGTACTTGGCGCGGTCATGTACCATCGCGCCGTGTTCCGCGAATGGTCGTGGTGGCCGCTGGCGTCGGGCCTCGTCGCCTATAACGGCGCGTTCTTCCTCGGCTTCATGAACTTCCTGCTCTCGCTTGGGCTCGCCTTGATGGCCGCCGCGCTTTGGATCTCGTTGCAGCACCGGAACATGCGGCTGGTGCAGGTGGCCTGTGGTGCCGTTGCAGCGGCCGTGCTGTTCTTCTGCCACATCTTCGGGGTGGTGTTCTTTGCGGTGCTGATCGGCGCGTATGAAGCGAGCCTGCTCTGGGATCGCTACAAATCCGGCGCGCTCGCGGCCAGGGACGTTGCGGTCACGGCACTCGCCGGAGCGGTCGCGTTGTCGCCCGCGCTCGTGCTCTATCTCCTCAGCCCGCTCAACACGGGCCCGGCGTCGGCTGGCGAATGGAAGGGGCTCGCCAAACTGTGGCGGATCCTCGCGCCGTTCATGACATCAAGCGCCGAGCTGACATTGATCACCGCCATTGCCGTGTTCTCGTTGCTGATCCTGTTTCGCCGGAAGCTCGAATTCGCGCCGGGGCTGCCGCTCGCGATGGCGGGCTTGGCGTTGGCATTCGTGGCTGCACCGTCGAGCCTGAAGGGCGGCACCTTCGTCGACCTGCGCTTTGCCATGATGATGGGATTATTGCTGTTCGCCGGAATTCAGCCGCGCCTGACTGTTCGCGAAGGCGCCTTCGCGGCGCTCGCGCTCGGCGCCCTCATCGCCGTGCGATCTTTCCACATCGGCAGCACCTGGATCGATCACCGCCAGGATCTTGCTGAGGTGCGGGCTGCGATCGCCATGGTCGAACCGGGGTCGCGGGTGCTGGCTGCGCGCGGCCGTCCTGGCCATGTCGTCGGCGCCGAGCCGGAAGAGCGCGCGCTACCCGGGATCTATCGCCTCGACGGCCATCTGGCCGCGCTGCTCACCAGCGAACGAAAAGCTTTCTTCCCGCTGCTGTTTGCCGATCCGGTGCAGCAGCCGCTCGCTGTCAGGCCGCCGTTCGACCGCATTGCCCAACCGCTCGTGGAGCCCGCGGAATGGCCGTGGCTGTCGGAGCAGCCGCTATCGCCCGACGCCCGGCTCAGGGCGCGCTACCTCGCACAGTGGCAGCGCGATTTCGACTATGTGCTGCTGATCGACGCGCCTGCCGATGTGCAGCCGCATCCCGCGCTGTCGCTGCTCCACCGCGGCAACTATGCCCAACTCTACCGGGTCAACCGGCCCTAGCAGGCGTGTTATTTCCGCGGCTCCTGCGGCGGATCGTCATCGGCGATGGCGCGCCAGGCAGCGCCGTCGAGATCGTCGTACTGGCCGCTCCTGAGCGACCAGAGAAAGGCGGCAAGCCCCAGCCCGCCCAGCGCGAGCGCCAGCGGGACCAGATAGACCAGGACCTCCATCGGCGCATCTCCTTCAGCCCGCGCGGCGGGCGCGTAGTGCGTTCAGCATGACCAGCAGGGACGAACCGGACATCGCGGCCGCCGCAATCAGCGGCGTTGCCAGGCCCGCGATGGCCACGGGCACGGCCAGCGCATTATAGCCGACCGCGAGCCAGAGATTCTGCTTCATCAAGGCTACGGCCTTGCGCGAATAATCGATCGCCGCGATGACAGGCGACAATTCATTGCCGAGGAAGACGAGATCGGCAGTGGCCTGGCTGAGATGCGTGGCGCTGACCGGCGACATCGAAACGGTGGCCGCCGCCAGCGACGGCGCATCGTTCATGCCGTCGCCGACCATCATCACCTTGCGCCCCTGCCGCTTCAGTTCCTCGATGCGGGCGATCTTGTCGGCCGGCGTGACGGCGGCGCGCCACACGGCGACCCCAAGTGCCCGCGCCGCGTGATGCACCGCCGGCTCGCGATCGCCGGAGAGCAGCTCCACCGCGATGCCGCGCGCCTGCAGCGCGGCAATGGCTGCCGCTGCATCCGGGCGCAACTGTTGGCGCACCGCGAAGACATGGCACTGCGAACCGCGCCGGAATGCGACGACGGATACTTCGGGATCACGGCTCAGGATGTCGTTGGCAAGCCCGTCGGCATCGCAGAAGGAGGGGCTGCCGAGCCGGACTTCCTCGCCGTTCACTGTGGCGCGAACGCCCTTGCCCGGCTCCTCGATTGCACCCGGGAGCGGCGCCTTGGCGCCTGATGCGCGTGCGACGGCCGCGGCCACGGGATGCCGGCTCGCCAACGCCAGGCGGCCGGCGAGACTGAACACGTCGGAAGGAATATTCTGGGCATTGACGACGTCGAGATCGGGCAGCGTCAGCGTGCCGGTCTTGTCGAATACGACAGTGTCGACATCGGAGACGCGCTCGATGGCATCGCCGGAATTGATCAGCACGCCGGCGCGGAACATGGCGCCGGCTACCACCGTCTGCACCGCGGGAATGGCGAGCCCGAGCGCGCAGGGGCAGGTGATGATCAGCACGGCGATCGCGGTGACGATCGCATTGTGCCAGCCTGCGCCGGCCAGCACCCAGCCGAGCATGGTGAGCGCTGCCGTGACATGCACCACCGGCGCATAGAGCCGCGAGGCGCGGTCGGCGAGTTGCACATAGCGCGAGCGCGCCTGCAGCGCGTTTTCAAGAAGACGCGTGATCTCGGCCAGCAGCGTGCCTTCGGCAGCCGCCGCGACCTTGACCCTGAGTGCGCCCGACACGTTCATGGTGCCGGCATAGACCTGCGTGCCGCGTTCGGCGGCGACATGGCGCGTCTCGCCGGTGATCAGGCTCTGGTCGATCTCGGAACGGCCCTCGATCACCTCGCCGTCGACCGCCGAGCGCTCGCCGGGCCGCAGCAGCACGATGTCGCCGGCGCGGATGCTGGCGGCAGGCACTTCGCTGATCTCGTCCGGACCAACGAACTTGGCCGCCGTCTCCGCCTTCAACGCGGCGAGATTGCCGGCGACCGCACGAGTCCGCCGCCGCATGTTCTGGTCGAGATAGCGTCCGGCCAGCAGGAAGGTCAGAAGCATCACCGCCGCATCGAAATAGGCGTGCTCGGCATGCTGCATGGTTTCCACCACGCTCATGGCGAGCGCGAGGATGACGCCGATCGAGATCGGCACGTCCATGTTGACGCCGCCGGCCTTCAGCGCGCGCCAGGCCGACTGGAAAAACGGCTGGCCGGCATAGCTCGCCGCCGGCAGCACGATCAGCGCCGACAACCAGTGGAAGAAATCGCGCTGCTCGGGCAGCATGTCCGAAACGTTGCCCGACCACACCGGGATTGACAGCATCATCACGTTCATGGCGGCGAAGGCCGCCACGCCCAGGCAGCGCAGCAGGAAGCGCGACTGCTCGGCCTCGACGATCTCGGCACGCACCGGCTCGAACGGATAGGCCTTGTAGCCGAGCTCGGCGAGGCGATCGATCAGCGCGGCCGGATCGACCGCGCCCTTGCGCCATTCCACCGCGAGCCTGCGGTCGGTCAGGTTGACGCGGGCGCGGGTGACGGCGGGCATGGCCGACAATCCGCGTTCGATCTTGGCCATGCAGCCGGCGCAACTGACGCCCTCGACCGCGAGGTCGAGATGGTCGATCCCGGCGTCGAGCTCCTTGACGTAGTGGGAATAGTCGCGCGTCAGTGCCATGACTTGATACCCGCTAATTCAGGATGATGCGGTTGCGCGACAGAAACAGCCGCGCCCCGCCCCTGCCCTCGCCTTCGATGACGAGGTCCCATTGACCCGGCAACACATCGACGGCACTGCCGCGATAGATGCCGATGCCGCTTTCGGCGAGCTCGACCGCACGGTCGACCCGCTTGTCGGTTGGCCGTTCCAGCCGGCCGGAGAATTTCAGCCCCGACAGCGGCGTGCCGCTGGCGTCGCGCGCATCGAGCCGCACCGTGGCAGCACCATCGGCGCGGCGTTCAACGTGGGCGTCGACCTTCCATTTGCGACGGTCCTGGTCCTGCGCCGCCACGATCT
>JAKFVP010000404.1 GCA_021732175.1 Bradyrhizobium sp. | reverse complement strand
TTGCTCCAGATGGGCTGACGGCGGTGTGCATCGAAAATCCCATTCGCCACATGACCGTCAGTCTTGCGCTGTTCTCGATCGGGCGTCGGGCGATTTCAATCGATGCCGGACACAAGGGCACCGCCGGCCTGCACTTCTCGGCCTTGCTCGTCGATGCCGCGGCCGCACGCTCCTTTGCGCCGGACGACGGCTTCATCGAGGTGACCGACGACTGGTTTTCGCCGGACGGAGCCAAGCCGTGCGGGCCACTTCCGCCGCCATTCTCCGGCAGCAAGACCATCTGCCGCTGCAGCCTAACCTCAGGATCCACCGGCATTCCGAAAATCGTGGATCAAACGGTCGGCGCGCTCGGCCGCTCGACGGGCTCGGCAGTGGGGTTCTCAAACTGCAGCCTCGTCCTGTGCATGCCGGGGCTGAGTTCGGCGTTCGGCTTCAGGATCGCTTGCGGCGTGCTCACCAGCCGCAAGACGCTCTGCTTCGCAGCGTCCCCCTACCAAGCCATCCGCATGATCGAACTTTTCGGCATCGACATGCTCTATGCGGCGACCGAGCAGCTCGTCGCGCTGGTTCGCGTCGCGAGAAAAACCGGCGCGCAGCTGCGAAGTCTGCGTACGAACGTCGTGGGCGGCGGAATCGCGACGCGGGCTCTGCTGGAGGGCGCGGCGGTCCATCTCTGCAAGGACGTGATGTGCCGCTATGGCTCATCGGAACTCGGTGTCCTCGCCGAGGCCCCCGCGAGCAAGGTGCTCCAGAACCCCGGCCTCATCGGCCGTGTCTTGCCCGGATTCGAGATGGCCGTCTTCGGACAGAACGGGCAGCCCTGCCTTCCGGGCGAGATGGGGGTC
Organism: Bradyrhizobium sp.; assembly: GCA_021732175.1. GTDB lineage: Bacteria > Pseudomonadota > Alphaproteobacteria > Rhizobiales > Xanthobacteraceae > Bradyrhizobium. Next base: position 8,694 of record JAKFVP010000404.1, on the reverse strand, counting down.
GTCAAGGCGCGCGTGAAGCCCAATCCGGACCGCGGCGAAGACCCCTGGACGGATCATGGCGACATCGGCTGGATCACAACGGACGGCGAAGTGTACGTGGTAGGCCGCACTTCCGACATCAGTCCTGCCGCCGTCCTGTCTGGCGCGGCACGAGAGATCGCGCCGGTTTACGAGATAGAGCATTTGTTGCGACTGGAATGGGATGCCGCTGATGCTGCTGCGATCCTCGTCGAGTCGGATCGTCCGGACGCAGACCCGGAAATCTGGGTCGCCACGGTCGACTGCAAGGACGCCAGCGCCGACCGCCTGGAGCAGATTCTTCGTCGACGCGGCATCGAAGGGAGCGTCCGGTTGTTTGCGGTAGCGGCGATACCCAGGGGCGCTTCCGGAAAGATCCAGCGCATGCAGCTGAAATCGATGATGATCGAATCCGGCCAAAAAGGCCCCGCCTAGTGCCGTGGCGTGCGGAGCCGGCTACGCCGTCGGCGTGCCCTGTTTCCACTGGCCGCCGGCAATCTTCGCGGCCGCGATCACGGCCTGCGTGCGGCTCTCGACGCCGAGCTTCTGCAGGATCGCCGAAACGTGCGCCTTGATGGTCGCCTCGGAGACGCCGAGCTCATAGGCGATCTGCTTGTTGAGCAGCCCCTCCGACAGCATCATCAGCACGCGCACCTGCTGCGGGGTCAGCGTGACCAGCCGGTCGCGCAGCCGCGTCATGTCGGGGTCAGCGGCGGAGGACAGATCGGTGTCCGGTGGAGTGAAGACGTCGCCGTCCATCACCTTGGTGATGGCCTCGCGCAGGGTCTCAACGCCGAACCGTTTCGGGATGAACCCGGACGCGCCGAAATCGAGCGAGCGGCGGATGGTGCCGACATCGTCGCTGGCGGACACCACCACGACCGGAATGGCCGGATACTGGGCGCGCAAATAGATCAGGCCGGAGAAGCCGGAAATCCCGGGCATGGTGAGGTCGAGCAGGATCAGGTCGACGTCGGAATCCTGCTCGAGCAGCGCCGTGAGATCATCGAACGATCCCGCTTCATCGATCTTGGCCGAGGCCACGACGCTTGCGACCGCTTGTCGCAACGCGTCGCGAAACAGCGGATGGTCGTCGGCAATAACGAGGCGCGTGTTGGCGGGGGTGGTCATCGAGGTCTCGCGAGAAGCCCGTTGGGCTTTGTCCCCCGAGCAGCATTTAGGTGCAAGGGCGGAATTATACCACGTACCAAGGCGGTTAATCGCGCTTTTGCGCCGCAACAGGGGCTGATTTTCCCGCGTGTATACCAGATGCGCCAAGACCGGTCCCCACGGCACGCCGTGCAAAGGGCCGAAAGTCGTATTGGGGCGCCTTTCACAGCGATGTTACTTTGGCGGCGAGCCCACACTTAATCCGGCCAAGTTCGGCAGAGGGGCGAACTTAGCAGCAATGAATTTTGGGGAGCGATCGCAATGTCAACTATGACTGCAGCACCGGCCAAGTCGGCTGGTATGGGCAAGGAGGAGAGGTTCGTCATCCTCGCTTCTTCTCTCGGCACCGTCTTCGAGTGGTACGATTTCTATCTCTACGGATCGCTCGCCGGCATCATCGGCGCGCAGTTCTTCTCGTCCTATCCGCCGGCCACCCGCGACATCTTCGCGCTGCTGGCCTTCGCCGCCGGCTTCCTGGTCCGTCCGTTCGGCGCCATCGTGTTCGGCCGCGTCGGCGACATCGTCGGCCGCAAATACACCTTCCTCGTCACAATCCTCATCATGGGCCTGTCGACCTTCATCGTCGGCCTGTTGCCCAACGCGGCCACCATCGGCATCGCGGCTCCGATCATCCTGATCGCGCTCCGCCTGCTGCAGGGCCTGGCGCTCGGCGGCGAGTATGGCGGTGCGGCGACCTACGTCGCCGAGCATGCCCCGATGGGCAAGCGCGGCTACTACACCTCCTTCATCCAGACCACGGCAACGCTCGGCCTGTTCCTGTCGCTGCTGGTGATCCTGTTCACCCGCACCGCGCTCGGCGAAAAGGACTTCGCCGATTGGGGCTGGCGCATTCCGTTCCTGGTCTCGGTGATCCTGCTCGGCATCTCGGTCTGGATCCGGTTGCGCCTCAATGAGTCGCCCGTGTTCCAGAAGATGAAGGAAGAGGGCAAGGGCTCGAAGGCGCCGCTCACCGAAGCGTTCGCCAACTGGTCCAACGCCAAGCTCGTCATCCTGGCGCTGGTAGGCGGCGTGATGGGTCAGGGCGTGGTCTGGTACACCGGCCAGTTTTACGCGCTGTTCTTCCTGCAATCGATCCTCAAGGTCGACGGCTACACCGCCAACCTGCTGATCGCCTGGTCTCTGCTGTTCGGCACCGGCTTCTTCATCGTGTTCGGCGCGCTGTCCGACAAGATCGGCCGCAAGCCGATCATCCTGGCGGGCTGTGCGATTGCGGCGCTGACCTTCTTCCCGATCTTCAAGATGATCTCCGCCAACGCCAATCCGGCGCTGGAAAAGGCCATCGAGAGCATCAAGGTGGAAGTCGTTGCCGATCCGGCGGGCTGCGGCGACCTGTTCAACCCGGTCGGCACCCGCGTGTTCACCGCGCCGTGCGATACCGCCCGCGCCTTCCTCGCCCAGTCGTCGGTCAAGTACTCGACCACGTACGGCGCGGCCGGCTCCGGCGTGAAGGTCAAGGTCAACGACAAGGAAGTGGCCTACGCCAACGCCAAGGACAGCAACCCGGCGGTCCTCGCCGCCGTGCAGGCCGCGGGCTATCCGAAGGCGGGCGACGCCGGCATCGTGAAGATGTCCAATCCGTTCGACATCTTCAGGCCGCAGGTCGCGGCCGTGATCGGGCTGCTGTTCATCCTGGTGATCTACGTCACCATGGTGTACGGGCCGATCGCCGCGATGCTGGTCGAACTGTTCCCGACCAGGATCCGCTACACCTCGATGTCGCTGCCCTATCACATCGGCAACGGCTGGTTCGGCGGTCTGCTGCCCGCGACAGCATTCGCGATCGTGGCCTCGACCGGCGATATCTATGCCGGTCTCTGGTATCCGATCATCTTCGCATCGATCACCGCGGTCGTCGGCTTCATCTTCCTGCCGGAGACCAAGGACGTCGATATCACCAAGACCTGAGATCGGCGGCCTCACGGCCCAGGAAATCAAGAGCAAATCAGCCGGCCGCGGAGCGATCCGCGGCCGGTTTTCTTTTCAGGCTCTTTTGCCTCAGCCGACCGACCCCATGAACTGCAGCACGATCTCGCGCCGGTGCGGCCGCGCGCGGTGCTCGGCGACATAGATCCCCTGCCAAGTGCCGAGCGCCATTTCTCCGCTCAGCACCGGTATCTGCAGCGAGGTCGCCGTCAGCATGGTCTTGACGTGCGCCGGCATGTCGTCGGGACCTTCGGTGTCGTGCACCCATCCCGCATTCTCGGGCGCGAGGCGGTTCAACGCCGTGGTCAGATCCCGCAGCACCGACGGATCGGCATTTTCCTGGATCGTCAGCGACGCCGAGGTGTGACGGATGAACAGCGTCACCGCGCCCTCGCGCGCGCGGGCCTCGCGCAGGAATTTTGCGACCTCGCCGGAGATGTCGACGAAGCCGATGCCGCGCGTCTCCACCGCGAGCAGCGACGAGACGATCGTGGTGGCGCTGACGGCGGAAGGCGTGGAACGGGTGAGCTGCGCGTGCCGGATCAAATCCTGCCTCCAGAGACGTCCTTCTGCACGCGGTTGGCCATCTCGATCAGCCGCCGCCATGCGCGCTCGAGGAACGACATCACGCGGTCCATGTCGGCATCGCTCGGCAGTGGAATCTCGAGTTTGCGTTCGCCCTCGGCGACCTTGGGCCCGGGCTTCTTCAGCGAGTCCGACTTCGGCAGCGCGTCCTCGCTCTTGCCGGTTACCGTGCCGTCGCGCTCGGCGAGCTGGGCCTTGAGCTTCTCATTGTCAGCCTGCAGGCGGCCGATTTCCGCATCGAGCGCGGCGCGCTCGTCCGGCACGGCGTAGCAGGCCCAGCCGGTGCCGGAATTGGTGCAGGTCGAGACCGTGCCGGTCTTGGTATCGAGCCGCAGCATGCCGCCGTCGCCGGTCGGCGACAGCGCGTAGCGGCCATTCTCGGTGTCGGGCCTGGCTTGCGCGAAGGCTGGGCCGCCGGCGACAAGGAGTATCGCAGCGGCCATCAAGGACTTCGAAAGCGACATCGCCATGCGCATGGGCTTGCTCCATCTCAGCGGGAAGCGCGACCGGTATCTTTGAACTATAGCCTGGCGGCTGGACTTCAATGTGGCCTCCACGATTCATTTCGAGATCGCAGGTACTTACAGGCGCACCGGGCGTTGCGGCGCGCTGCGATCCGGCCGGCGCTTGCAGCGCCCCCGAAAACCGTCACGCGGAATGCGTCAGCCACACCCGATGGGCCGGCCGGGAGGCTGCAACAGGCAACCCTGTTATGCCAACTGCTGCAGTGCGGCGACTGCTCCACAGGCGGCGCACCGACATTGAGATAATACAAGCAAAATCAGATACTTAATCGGTTATTACGCAATCTTGACTTGCCATGACGCGGTCAGTATGGTCCGCGCGGCTTTTAAGGGGGACGGCGTAATTTCCATCAACCGCAGCATCGTTTAGTGTCGGGCCGATGGCCAAAAGCACCAACGACAAAGCGAGTGGAGATCGAACGTCTCGTGAGGAAGCCGCGCTTTCCGCAAGGCTCGGAAGTCTGGGTCAGCGATTGTCCAAATTTCGTGACAGCCGCAAAGTCGAGACTGATCAATCCGGTTCCGAAGACGGAAACAGTGCAGCCAGAGCATCGGCCATGGCGCGCGGTTTCCAGCTTTCCTCGGAGTTGATCGCGGGCGTTGTCGTCGGGGCGGCGATTGGCTGGGGATTCGACAAGCTGCTGTCGACGTCGCCGTTCGGTCTCATCGTGTTCTTCCTGCTCGGCTTCGTTGCCGGCGTGGTCAATGTGGTGAGGTCGTCGCGCATACCTCCAGGCAAAAGCTGAGCGCTGGCGGAAGTCAGGACATTTGAAATTCGATTGCCGGCAGGACGCCGGCAGACCAAGGCCCGCGCGATGAAAATCGACCCGATTCATCAGTTCAACATCGAGCCCCTGATCACGCTTGGCCATATCGGCAAGCACACCATCGCCATCACCAATTCGACGATCTACATGTTCGTGGCCGTGGGCATCATCGGCCTCCTGATGCTGGCGACGGGCCGGCAACTGGTCCCCGGCCGGATGCAGTCGGTCGCGGAGATCTCCTACGAATTCGTCTCCACCATGATCCGCAGCACGGCGGGCACCGAAGGGCTGAAGTTCTTCCCGCTGGTGTTCACGCTGTTCATGTTCATCTGCGTCTCGAACCTGGTGGGCATCATCCCCTACACTTTCACGGTTTCGAGCCACATCATCGTCACCGCGGCGCTCGCGCTCCTGGTGTTCCTCACCGTGCTGTTCTACGGCCTCTACAAGAACGGGCTGAAGTTCTTCAAGATCTTCGTCCCCTCGGGCGTGCCGCTCGCCGTGCTCCCGCTGGTGATCTTCATCGAAGTCCTGTCGTTCTTCCTCAAGCCCGTCTCGCACAGCGTGCGTCTGTTCGCCAACATGCTGGCCGGCCACATTGCGCTGAAGGTGTTCGCGGGCTTCGTCGCGATGCTCGGCGTCTCGCTCGGCGCCATCGGCTGGATCGGCGGCATCGCGCCGCTGGCGCTGACGGTTGCGCTGACCGCGCTTGAGCTGCTGGTCGCGTTCCTGCAGGCCTACGTGTTCGCGATCCTCACCTGCATCTACCTCAACGACGCCATTCATCCGGGACACTAAGCGGTCCGGGGAATTTCCACCCTCACCTTTCGTATCTCTCAAGGAGCTAAAAATGGAAGCGGCAGCAGCAAAACTTATCGGCGCGGGCATCGCGTGCATCGGCATGGGCGGCGCGGGCGTCGGCGTCGGCATCATCTTCGGCAACTACCTCGCCGCTGCGGTGCGCAACCCGTCCGCGGCGCAGGGCCAGTTCGGCAACCTGATCTTCGGCTTCGCCGTGACCGAAGCGCTCGGCATCTTCTCGCTGCTGATCGCGCTGCTCCTGCTGTTCGTTCCGCTCTGAGCGGCAACTCCTCGCGCCGCCTCCTCCAAGGTAAGAGGCCGGCGGCGCGCATGACAGCAACAGGAGATCTCCATGGCTGGCGATGCAAAGGGCCAGAAGACCGGCGCCCATACCGGGGCTGATGGCGGTCACGGTGGCGGATTCCCGCCGTTCGAATCGCAATACTTCGCCTCGCAGCTGGTGTCGCTGGTTATCGCCTTTGTCGCGCTCTACATCATCGTCTCGCGCTTTGCGCTGCCGAAAGTCGGCGGCACAATCGAGGCGCGACAGAACGCGATCGAGGGCGATCTGGCGCAAGCCCAGAAGCTGAAGGACGAGTCCGACGCGGCGCTGAAGGCCTATGAAGGCGAACTGGCGGCGGCGCGCTCCCGGGCGCAGGCGATCGGCAACGAAACCCGCGAGAAGATGAATGCTTCCGCGGAAGCCGAGCGCAAGGCGCTGGAGGAGAAGCTCGCCGGCAAGCTCGCCGACGCCGAGAAGCAGATCGCGGCGACGCGCACGGCGGCGATGGGCAACGTCAAGAGCATTGCGGCGGACGCGGCCGGCGCCATCGTGCAGCGGCTCACCGGTGCTACGCCGGATGCATCTGCGGTCGCCAAGGCCGTCGATGCCTCGTTGAAGGGATAAGCGATGTTTGCTCAACCGGAAACCTGGGTTGCGATAGCCTTCGTCATCCTGATGGCGCTGTTCGCCTGGCTCGGCGTGCACCGCACCGTGCTGAAGGCGCTCGACCACCGCGCCCAGCGCATCAAGGCCGAGCTCGACGACGCCAAGCGTCTGAAAGACGAGGCCGCCAAGCTGCTCGCCGACTACCAGGCGCGCCGCGCCAGCGCCGAGCGCGAGGCGCAGGAGATCATCACCAACGCCAGGGCCGAAGCCGAGCGTATCGCGGCCGAGGCCAAGACCCGCATGGAAGATTTCGTGGTCCGCCGCACCAAGACGGCGGAGAACAAGATCGCCATGGCGGAAGCCCAGGCCCTCGCCGACGTGCGCGCTGCGGCTGCCGAAGCCGCCATCGCCGCCGCCTCGACCGCGCTGTCGCAGTCAGTGAAGGGTTCGGTGGCGGACGATCTGCTCGCCAAGGGCATCGCCGAAGTGAAGGCGAAACTGAATTAGAGCCTCGACACGTGGTTCGCGGAAAAGCCGGCGGCAACGCCGGCTTTTTTGTTGGCCGCCGTCACCCGAGCCCGGGCGACGACACGGAGTGGTTCACTTTTTCTTCGCGGGCTTGGCCTTCGGTTCGGGCTTCAGCGACTGCGGGTCGAAGCCGACATAGAAAACGTATTTGTCAGCCTCGGCGCCGACCGGCGCCGGATAGACCAGATCCTCGGCCACCAGCACGTAGGGCACGCTGACGTCTTCCGTCATCGTCACGGTGGTCTGGTAGGCCTTGGTCGCGATCACCTTCTCGCCGACGCCGGCCGCCACCACGGCGACGCGGATCGGCACCTGCACGGCCGGCGGCGCGCCGGAGGGACCGGCGATGACGCGGCCCTGGATGCCGATGCGCGCCGTGATCTGGCCGGCCTGGATGGTGCATTCGCGCGCCGTCTTGGAAATCGTGACCTGGTATTTCAGGTCGTTGCCGACCGCCTCCTTGCCGGGCGCCGCCACCTTGTAGGTCGAGGCGCCGGCGCGCACCGTCACCGGCGGGCAGGTCAGTTCATCCTCGCCGGTCGCTTCCGCGGGCGACTTCGCAGCAGGCTGCTCCTCGGAACTGCCGCCCCCGAACAGGCCCTTGAGACGATCGGTGATCGATTGCGCTTGTACCGGCGAGGCGAAGCTCAGGCCCGCGGCGAGCAAGGCCGCGGCGCAGACCGCCCGGCCGATCACAGGTTTGTCACCCATGGATGTCCCTTGCATCAACGTGTCCCCCGGGGCGGCTTATAGCAAGGCAATGGCGGCGAACCCAAGGCGTGCAAAATCAAGGCGCGGCTGCCGCGCGCGAGCCCGCGCTTCGGTCCCGTTAATGAACATGAACCGGGTGGTTTGGGCATGATCCTTTCGGCCAATCGCCTCACACTTTTTCGGGATCATGCCTAGCCCCGGAAATCCTCGTGAAGCAGGCCGAACAGCAGGTGGTCCTGCCAGACGCCGTTGATGCAGAGATAGCGCCGCGCCAGCCCCTCGCGGGTGAAACCGCATTTCTCCAGCACCCGGATCGACGGTCCGTTGGTCGGGATGCAGGCGGCCTCGATGCGGTGCAGATTGAGCTCGCCGAACAGCGTCGGCAGCAGCACCCTGAGCGCCGTGGTCATGTAGCCGCGATGCGCATGCGCCTCGCCCACCCAGTAGCCGATGGTGCCGGCCTGCACGATGCCGCGCCGGACATTGGCGAGCGTCACGCCGCCGATCATGGCGCCGTCGGCCTCGCGGAAGATGATGAAGGGATAGGAGCGGTCGGCGGCGATGTCCTCGGCGTAGCGGCGCAGCCGGCGCCTGAAGCCCGAGCGGGTCAAATCATCGGACGGCCAGATCGGCTCCCACGGGGTGAGATAGGCGCGGCTCGATTCGCGCAAATGCGACCATTGCGGAAAGTCCGACATTTGCGGCGCGCGCAGCAACAGCCCGTGGCCGCGCTGATCCCGCGCGGCCGATCCGGCGG
>JAKFVP010000222.1 GCA_021732175.1 Bradyrhizobium sp. | reverse complement strand
GTTGATCGCCGCGCATGGCGAAAGGCAGCCGGACGCCGGCAATGAAAGCGTCCAGCGCATCGCGCGGACGCTGGGAACACAACGTCTGGTGAGCGAGGTCGCGGCCGGCTTCATCAATGGCCGGCCCGCGATCGGCGAAGCGCTCGGCACGCTCACGGCCCACCGGATCATCGTCTATCCCCTGTTTGCCTCCAGCGGCTATTTCACCCGCGACCGGCTGGTGCAATTGATCGATGAAGCCAACACGCTCGATCGCCGGATCGAAATCCTCCCGCCGCTCGGTCTCGATCCCGGCCTGCCGGACCTCGTCGTCGGCCGGCTCGCAGAGGTGGCGCGTGAACAGCGCTTTGCGGGCGAGACATGTGCCGCGGTGCTGCTGGCTCATGGCTCGCGGCGCAATCCGGCCTCGCGCGAGGCAACGGAGCTGCTGGCGCAGGAGATCACCGGCCGCGCGGCCTTCCGGGACGTCCGTATCGCATTTCTGGAGGAACGGCCTTTTCTGGATGAAGCGATGCGCTCGCTCGAAGGACCTGCTGTCGTGATGGGCCTGTTCTCCGGCGAGGGGCTGCACGGCGCGCGGGACGCGCCGCGTCTGGTCGCGCAGCTGGCTCGTGAGGACGTTGTCTATGCCGGCGTGATCGGCAACGCTCCCGGGATCGATGACGTGATCGGCCGCACGGTTCAGGCGGCGATCAGCGCAAGCGCTTCGCAGAGCTAGATCCAGACCACGCGGTGGAGGGCGACCTCGGCGATGTTGAGGATCGCCACGGCCAGCAACGCCAATGTCGCGAGCGCAAGGATCGGCGGGCGTATCAGCTGCGACGATGCGGCAAACAGTGCTGCGGCGAAGACAATGAAGGGCGGCACCATAATATAGGCAGTGCGGGGCTCGGCGAGGCCGATGATCGCGAAGAGGAGTAATCCGGCCACTACGACGATTGAGCTTAGGGCTCCGAGCGAAGCGAGAGCGGATCGGCCAACTGGCTCCATCTTGTCCTTGACGCGAAGCGCTAGCCATCCGGCAATCGCCAGCGCGGCCAGCACGGCAAAATTCCAATCGGCAACTCCCTTGATCATCCACCAGAGTTGCTTCGCAAAGCGCCGGGGCAGAACGCCGTCCCTCCAGGCATCGATTATCCATCCGACCTGGTTGTAGCCGTGGATTTCGTGGCTGTAGAAATCGCCGGTCTTGAGCCGCACAAAGATGTACCAGATCAGGTACGGCACCACGCTCAGGGCGAGGAAAACGGAGAGGTTCGCCGCCGTATCCCACGACCGGCGCAAGAGCGCGGCCATGACGATCAGGGCCAGAGCGATCGGGAACACCGGATAGACGGTCATGCCAACGCCGACGATGAGTCCGAAGGCGACTGCTTGACGGCGTGTGAGCCCGGACTGGAGAGTCGAGACCGCGGCCACGATGGCGAAGACCGGAACGAAAATGTTGAAAAGCTGGGTGTGCGGCGACCAGAGGAACATCTTGGTCACTACGTTCGCCGTCAGCAGCGAAGCGATGGCACCGACGCCAATGCCGGCTAGCGCGCCGCTCGGGGCAAAGGGTGCGACCGCCCGCAGCAGAAGCCAGAACGTTGCGATCAACAGCGCAAAATTGAACACGATATAGGCCAGGAAGGTCGGCGTTTCCCTGGCCCAGATCTCGCGGGCATAGTTCCACTGGTTCTTTTGCGCTACAGGCTCGGGCATGCCGATCCATCGCGGCAGGTTGGCAAGGGGCCGCAGCGGCTGGGCCATCAGAAAGGTGATAAACACCACGCCCGGCCGCGACTGCCGCGCCGCCTTGGCGTCATAGAGATGATGCGGGGATACGCTGAGCCAGACGAAGTAGTTTGAATCGCAACTGAGGGAAATGCCGAGCCGCTCCGAAATGCGCACATTGTGCACGCAGTTCGCTTCCTGACGCTCGTCCGGCACGGGCGGACCGATCAACTGAGCGCCGGCCGCAACGGCCAGCAGAAGCAGAAAAATTATCCAGGCTGCAAATCGATAGGCTTTCACCAGTTGCAGTTAGCAGATTTGCGTGGGCGGCCGCAAATCTGCCGCCGCCGGGCGAAGGCCGCCCGGCATTATCGAGCGAAGGTCACAGCGGATGATGCGCGAGACCGCTCAGTGCCCGGGCCGCTAGTGCCCGGCCGGGGCCGACCAACCGCCTGAATAGGGGTACACGCCCGGATAGGTTTGCGGTGCCGTCCACGCCGCATTCGAATTGCGGAATTGCTCCGTCGCGGTGGCGCTGGGCTGAGCGGGCTTGCGGACCTTCTGGCGTTCGCCGGCCGAGGCCGCCTGGACCGTGACCGCTGCGATCGCGATGGCGCCAAGTGTGACGAGAAGCTTGTTGCGCATGGTTGTTCTCCTTGAGGGGCGTAAGCCGGGAGGCTGGGCTCCCTTGGGCTTCGTCCAGCAAATGGAGAGCGCCGCGCGAATTATAACCGCTGCGGATATCACGAAGCGGCGAGCAAATCTTCTGGTCAGCCGGCCAAATCGACCAAAAATTCGGCAATACCGGCCCCAACTGCTGTACTAGACTGGGGCCATGCCGATGAAGAGGTTGCTGCTGATCTTGCTCGTGACGTCCTCGCCCTGGTGTTCCGACTCCTGGGCGCAGACGCAATTGGTTCCTGCGCCCAAGGGCCAGAAGAGTACGGCGGCGCGCGCCGATCCCTGCGCTCCCATCGGCAAGACCGCCAAGGGCGAGTTGGTCTATTCGCTGAAATGCGACAATTTGCCGGCTCCGCCGCCGCCTCCGCCGCAAGCGGAAGTGAAGCAGGCGCCGCCGCCGGAACCGGAATCGCGCAGCACCGGCCTGTTCGGCTGGTCCTTTGACCGGCGCAAGCCGGACGAATAGGGCGGCATGTCGAAGAGCCTCGCCGAGCTGAATGCCTGCAGCAAGGAAGACTTCGTCGCTGCGCTGGCCAATGTCTTCGAATATTCGCCGTGGATCGCCGAGCAGGTCGCCGCCGCGCGGCCGTTCGTCGGCGTCGCGCAACTGTTCGACGCCATGAAGGCCGCGGTCACGCGCGCACCGGGCGAGCTGCGGCTTGCGCTGATCAAGGCGCATCCGGATCTCGCCAACAAGACCCAGCGCGCCGCTGGCCTGACCGCAGAGTCCAACGCCGAGCAGAACAGTGCCGGGCTCGACCGGCTGTCGGATGCCGAATACACGGCATTCGAGCGCGTCAACAATGCCTATCGTTCGAAGTTCGGCATTCCCTACATCGTCTGCGTGCGCCGCCACACCAAGGATTCGATCCTGCGCGATTTCGAGCGGCGCCTGCCGAACGATGCTGCCTCGGAAGTGCAGGCGTCGATATCAGAGATTTTCCGGATCGCGGCGCTGCGGCTGGATGAGCAGGTCGCGGCAGATGATCGCCTGCCGGTACACGGGCGACTGTCGACCCATGTGCTCGACACCACCAGCGGCAAGCCGGCGGCGGGCATTGTCGTGGAGCTGACCGAGCTCTCCGAACTCGGCGCCTCGCGCGTGGTGGCGCGGACGGTGACCAACAGCGACGGCCGCACGGACCGGCCGTTGATCGGCGGCCGTCCGGTGCCGATCGGCAAATATGAGCTGAATTTTGCCGTCGGCGATTACTTTGCCGCGCGCGGCGTCGAGACGGCGGATCCGCCGTTCCTGGACCGTATTCCGCTGCGCTTTGCCGTCAGCGATCCCGAGGGCCACCTCCACGTGCCGCTGCTGGTCACGCCGTGGAGCTATTCGACCTATCGGGGGAGCTAGGCCTCACACATGCTGCACCCCTGAGGCCTATCGGTCTTGGCCGGCCCAGGCTGCGATAATCGCGCGCTCGTCTGCTGTCATTTCCGTCACGTTTGCCGGCGGCATCGCGTTGGACCAGCCGGCATTGCGACCGATCAGCCGCGCGTGCTGGAGTATCCGCTCCGGCTGATCCAGCATGATGCCCTTGGGCGCCGTGATGATCGAAGCCCACACCGGTTCGGCGGCATGACACATGCTGCATCGGGACATGACGATATCCTGAACCTCGGCGAAGCCCGGCTTTGCATCCAGCGCGCCCACCTTTACGTCACGCGGACCGGCTGCCGAAAGCAGCGCGACCGCGATCATGCCAAGCGCGGCGACACCCCAGACCCACCAGGGGGATTTGCGCCCGGCGTGGCGTTCGTTGAAGAAGTGACGGATGACCGGACCGAGCGCAAGGATGATGGCGACGATGATCCAGTTGAAGCGCGTGGCGAAGATCAGCGGATAGTGATTGCTGATCATCAGCACCACGACCGGCAGCGTGAGATAGTTGTTGTGGACCGACCGCTCCTTGCTTTGCTGCCCAAGCTTTGGATCCGGCGGCTGACCGGCGATGAGCGCGGCCACGATCTTCTTCTGGTTGGGAATGATCGTCGCAAAGACGTTGGCGACCATAATGGTGCCGATGATTGCGCCGATCTGGTTGAAGGCGCCACGGCCGCTGAGCACATGCGTGAAGGCAAATGTCAATGCGACCAGGAACAGATAGCCGCCGCATGCGAAGGGCAGTTCATGGCGGGCGAGACCGCTACGGCAGGCCGCTTCATAGAGCAGCCACGCCAGAGCAAGGCTAAAAAAGCTGAACAACCCCGCCTGGGTCGGTGTGAGGTCGAGGACGGATTTGTCGACCAGAAAAAGTTCGGCATCGAAATAGTAGACGACCACCATCAGCGCAAAGCCGGACAGCCAGGTCGTGTAGGCCTCCCATTTGAACCAGGTCAAATGGTCCGGCATCCTGGCCGGTGCAACCAGATATTTCACGATTTGGTAGAAGCCGCCGCCGTGAACCTGCCAGGCTTCGCCATACGCTCCGTCGGGGAGGCCGCTTCGCGGCTTGAGGCTCAGATCGAGGTGAATGAAATAGAAGGAACTGCCGATCCATCCGATCGCGGCGACGACATGCAGCCAGCGAAAGATCAGGCTGGCCCACTCCGAAATTATCGATCCCCACATCCCCGTTTCCATTCATCAAATAATGCGCACCATGAGGGCAGGAAAATTGCCCTGCCACTCACGCCATGCAGCCATATGACTTCTCGCGGCAGCCAGTGCTCATACATGCTGCGCACTCGACGCGGCTGCCGCAGCATCCGCCTCGGCCGACGCCTTGTCGCCAAAGCCGTTGAAGAAGGCGTTGAGGATCACCGCCACCAGCGCGCTGAGCAGGATGCCGGACTCCAGCAGCGGATGCAGGTCGTGCGGCAGATTTTTGAAGAAGTTCGGCGCCACCAGCGGGATCATGCCGAAGCCGACGGAGATCGCCACCACGAAAAGATTGGATTGATTATTCTTGAAGTCGACGGTGGCGAGGATGCGCGCCCCGGTCGCGGCCACCATGCCGAACATCACGAGGCCAGCGCCGCCGAGCACGACCAGCGGCACGGCCTCGACGAGGGCGGCCATCTTTGGCAACAGGCCGAGCAGCAGCATGATGACGCCGCCCGTCACCGTCACCCAGCGCGAACGCACGCCGGTGACGCTGACGAGGCCGACATTCTGCGAGAAGGACGTGTAGGGGAAGGTGTTGAAGATGCCGCCGAGCAGCGTGCCGACGCCGTCGGCGCGCAGGCCCCGGGTCAGCGCATCGCGATCGACCTTCTTGCCGGTGATCTCGCCGAGCGCCAGGAACATGCCGAGCGACTCGATCATGACCACGATCATCACGATGCACATGGTGATGATGGGTACGAGCTGAAATTTCGGCATGCCAAAATGGAAGGGGATCACGAGCGCGCCCCAGGAGGCCGCCGCCACCTTGTCGAAATGCATCACGCCGAGCGCGGCCGCGACAATGGCGCCGGCGACGATGCCGAGCAGCACCGCGACATTGGCGACGAAGCCGGAGCCCCATTTGATCAGACCGAGGATGACGAGCAGCACGAACAGGGCGATGCCGAGCCCTTGCAACTGGCCGTAAGCGGGATTGGGGAAGGCGCCGGGCACGCCATCGACCATTTTGGTCAGCGTCGGCAGGCCGCCGCCGGCCCAGTTGATGCCGACCCGCATGAGCGAAATCCCGATCACCAGGATGATCGTGCCGGTCACCACGGGCGGAAACAGCGGCAGCAGGCGGCTGATGAAAGGCGCGGCAAGAATGCCGAAGATTCCGGCAGCGATTACAGAGCCGTAGATGCCGAGCAGGCCGATGTCGGGGCTAGCCGCCATCGACAGCATCGGACCGACGGAAGCGAAGGTGACGCCCATCATGACCGGCAGGCGGATACCGACCCCGGGGAAGCCGAGACACTGCACCAGCGTGGCAATCCCACAGGCGAACAGGTCGGCGCTGATCAGGAAGGCGACATCTTCCGGCGGCAGTTTCAGGGCCCGGCCGATGATCAGGGGCACCGCGACCGCGCCGGCATACATCACCAGCACATGCTGCAATCCCAACGCCAGCAGGCGAGGGGCCGGCAAAGTCTGATCGACAGGATGGATTTCGCTGCTCATGACGCCCCCTTTGGGACCCAGCGGCCCCCGTCAAGCCGATACAAGGGCCATGCCAGAAGCTTGCCCCAAGCTTGCCCCATGGCACGATCGTTGCTCATTATTGGAACCAAAGCATCAGGAAAGTGCCGGATTGCCGGCCGGACCGGGGGGCTCTCACGTGCCGCTGATCAAGCACCGATACGGAAAAGGCCGCGTCCGCGTGATGAGCATTCATCGCGATGGCGACAGGCAGGAGGTCAGCCAGCTCAACATCAAGGCGATGCTGGAAGGCGATTTCTCGAAGACCTTCACCCATGCCGACAACCAGGACGGCCTGACCATCGTGCCCCGGACGCAGCGCAGCGCTTGCGGTGCGCTGCAGAGCCGGGCCTACTTTGGCGGGGATTCGGGTCCCGACTCTGCAGAGCAGCGTTGCACGCTGCACCGCGTCCGGGACAAGAGAGCTATCCGTATTTCGCCAGCAGCGCCGGAAACAGCCGGTCCGGCTTGAACGGCGTTTCCGTGAAGCGGATGCCGGTGGCAGCTGCAATCGCGTTGCCCATGGCAGCGGCGACGGGATTGTACGGGCTCTCGCTCATCGATTTTGCACCCATCGGTCCCAGTGAATCCGAGGTATCGGCGAAAAAGACTTCCGTGCGCGGCACGTCGGCAAAGGACGGCAAATGGTAATCGCGGAATTTCGCGTTCACGACGCGGCCGCCTTCGTCGATCACCATCTCCTCGTAGAGCGTGGCGCCCAGCGACTGCGCGACGCCGCCCTCGACCTGGCCGCGGCACTGCATGGGATTGGCGACCCGGCCGGCGTCGGCGGCCTGCACGCTCTTCAATATCTTCAGTTCGCCCGTACCCTTGTTGACGGCAACGCGAAAGCCCTGGACGTTGAAGGCGACCGACCGCGGGGTGCCTTGCGAGCTGCCGCTGGCTTCGAGCGGCTTTCCCGTCATCGCGAGTTCGGCAAAGGAGAGACGTTTTCCAACGGCGACGACGCTCTCGTTCTCCAGCGCGCATGAGACGGCATCGACGCCGGCGACCTCGGCTGCAAATGCCCTGAGCACGCCCGCGAGATTCTCCGCAGCGGCCTGCGTCGCGCGGCCGGCAACGAAGAGGCCGGCACTGCCATAGGCGCCGGTGTCGTGGCCGCCATGGGCGGTGTCGGACTGCCTGAGGGTGATGCGATCGACAGACGTCGCCAGCGCAGTCGCGGCGATCTGGCGATGGACGGTGCTGGTGCCATTGCCGAACTCGGCGGTGCCGACCGTGAGATCGAACCCGCCGTCGGGGCGCAAAGCGATATGGCAGTCGGCGACATGGCCGGCGGGCGGCACCGTGTCGATCATGGTCAGCGCGATGCCGTCGCCGATCAGCCAGTTCGACGACAGGTCCGGCGCGGGCACATCCGCCGCCATCGCGCGCTCGACCAGATCAAGGCACTGATCGAGCCCATAGGAGCCGTAGATCACGTCGTGATAGCCGGAGTCCTGTGGCGACAGCATGGGATCGCCTGGTTTGACGATGTTGCGCCGGCGCATCTCGAACGGGCTGATTCCGAGCTGCTTCGCAAGCTCGTCGATGGCGGCTTCCACCGCGATCAGCGTCTGCGGCAGGCCGTAGCCGCGGAAAGCGCCCGCCGGCACCGTGTTGGTATAGGCGGCGATGCCATCGACCTTCTTGTTCGGGCAATTGTAGACGCCAAGACACTCGCCAAGGGCGTGGAACAGCACTGGACCTGCATGGTTCCCATAGGCGCCGGTGTTGGAGAGCACATCGAGGGCAAGCGCCGTGAGCTTGCCGTCCTTGCCGGCGCCAGCCCTGACCGTGACGCGCATGGGATGCCGCGTCGAGGTCGAGATGAACTGCTCCTCGCGCGTCAGTTCGAATTTCACGGGACGGCCCGTTTTCAGTGCGGCGAGCGCCAGAACATCCTCGACGAACATTTCCTGCTTGCCGCCGAAGCCGCCGCCGACGCGTTCGCAGAACACCCGCACCTTGTCGAACGGCAGCTTGAACAGGTCCGCCAGCGTGCGCCGGGTCAGGAACGGCACCTGCGTACTCGAACGCACCGTAAGCACGCCATCGGCGTCGATCCAGGCGATGCCGCCGTGGGTTTCCAGGGCTGCATGCTGAACCCGTTGCGTAGTGAAGGTGCCTTCGTAAGTCACGGCGGAGGCCGCAAGGCCCGCCGCGACGTCGCCATGCTCGCCGTGGGTTTCCGCGACGATGTTGCGCGCGGCGTTGGCGACGCGATGCTCCGGCGTCTTGTCGGGATGAATGGGTGGCGCGCCCGAGATCGCCTGCGCCGCGTCGACCACGGCGGGCAGGATTTCATATTCGACCTGGATGCGGCGGCAGCCTTCTTCCGCGGCCGCCTCGCTTTCGGCGACCACCGCCGCCACCTTCTGCCCGACGAAGCGCACCACCTGGTCGAGCACCTTGGTGTCTTCAGGGTCCATCCAGTCGTGCTCGTGCCGCGCGGTCGAGAACAGCCGGTCCGGCGCATCCTCGTAAGTCAGCACCGCGTGCACGCCGGGAACGGCGAGCGCCGCGCGCCTGTCGATGGAAACGATCCGCGCGTGAGGGTGAGGCGAGCGCAGCATCTTGATGTGCAGCAAGCCCTCGATATCGGTGTCGAAGGTGTAGCGCGCGGCGCCGCGAACTACCAAAGGACCCGCCGGGGCTGGCAAGCTGCGGCCGAAGGCGGCACCGTCAGCTGCGTCCTCGATATTGGTCTTGCCGTGAAGCGCGTCCTCGATCGAGCGATAGCCGGTGCAACGGCAGATGTTGCCCTTCAGCGCCACACCAAGCTCCTGCCGCTGCGCCTGGTTCAGCGAGGCGCAGGTCAGGATCATGCCGGCCGTGCAGAAGCCGCACTGAAAGCCCTGCGCGTCGAGAAACGCCTGTTGCAGCGGATGCAGCCCGCCATCGAGCCCAAAGCCCTCGATGGTCGTCACGCTGTGGCCATTGGCGCGAAACGCAGGGATCAGGCAGCTATGCACGGGCTCGCCGTCGAGCAGCACGGTGCAGGCGCCGCAGTCGCCGGCGTCGCAGCCCTTCTTGACGCCGAAATGGCCGAGCTCGCGCAGGAAGGTGCGCAGGCA
>JAKFVP010000097.1 GCA_021732175.1 Bradyrhizobium sp. | reverse complement strand
TAACCCCTGTCCCGGCGCTGCGCGCCGACCTCTCCCGATGGGAGAGGTGATTCCCGATGATGCAGCAGTTCAACCCAATCTCATCACCGATTAGGCGGCGATATCGCCGGACTGGATGCGCTTGACGCCGGCCTTGGTCATGTCGGCCCAGGCCTTCGCGAGCGAGCCCTGCGTGTCGATGCCGCGGCAGGCATCTTCGATGACGTAGGTCTCGAACCCTGCCTTGCGCGCATCGAGCGCGCTCCAGGCGACGCAGAAATCGGTCGCAAGTCCGGCGAGGAACACCTTCTTGATCCCGCGCGCCTTCAGGTACGCGGCAAGCCCGGTCGTGGTCTTGCCGTCGGCCTCGGTGAAGGCCGAATAGCTGTCGACGTTCTTGCGGAATCCCTTGCGGATGACGAGCCCGGCATGCGGGATCGCGAGATCCTTGGACAGCGCCGCGCCATCCGTTCCCTGCACGCAGTGATCCGGCCACAGCACCTGCTTGCCGTAGTTCAAATCCACCGTCTCGAACGGCTTCTTGCCGGAATGGCTCGATGCAAAGGAGATGTGGCCGCCGGTGTGCCAGTCCTGCGTCATCACCACGTTGGAAAACGATTTCGAAAGCTTGTTGATGACGGGAACCACCTGCTCGCCGTCCTTCACCGCAAGGCTGCCGCCGGGCAGGAAGCAGTTTTGCACGTCGATGACCAGCAGCGCCGACGCTTCGTCAGGTTTGACCGGTGCGGCCCACACGGCGCCCGGTATCAGCGCAACAAGCGCCGTCGTTCCCAAACCAGATAGAATCTGCCTTCGGTTGATCATGGTGCGTCTCCGCTTTTCAGAGGATTTGCACCAGCAAATCAGGTCGCCCGGAAAGGGTAAAGCTGCTTTTGCGTGCGACCGTGCGCCAAATATCCGGCAGGGAGGAGCGCTCAGCCGCGCGGCCGGATTCCATCGCGCACGGCGCGGAAGCGCGGAAAGGCTGTAGCCCATTGATCGCGCGGCGAGCTGCCGATGATGCGCATCGCCGAATTCGAGCCGAAGCGCAGCCACTGCACGATGGTGACAGGCGTGTTGTCCTTGCCGCTGGTCGCTTCAATTCGCGTCTCATAGCCGGGCGAGCCATCAATGCGGACCGGCTCCGACATGGTAATGCGGCCGTCGCGAACGCCGGGAATGGTCGTCGCGATCTGCTGGGCGAAGCGGCCGCGATCCTCCGGCGAGGCGGCCGTCTGGCCGATCAGGCCGATGATCATGAATGGTTTCGCCTCGAAGCCCGTGGTCTCGTCGCCATCGGCGATGATGACGGCGGCCCCCGGCGCCAGCGTGCGGACATTCTTGAACTCGCCGAGCTCGCTGACCTTGAACGACAGCAGGCCAAGCTGCTCGTCGGCGGGCACTTCCTTGCGCACGACGGCGGTCGCGAACATCTGGCGCACCGCATCGTCGCTGTAGATTTTCTGGGCGTTTTCGGGGACCTGCACGGCGACATAACCGGAGAAGGCGATGCCCGGCACGATCATGGAGTAGCGCCGCACATTGGTGGCGCCGTCCTTGCCGTTCTCGACCGTGTAGTAGCCGAGTCCCGCCGGGGTCTCGATGCTTTCCGGCTTGATGCCGCCGGCACCGCCGGGGGCGGATTTGAAGGCGGTGGAGACCTCGTTGTAGGCCTCGGCCGGCAGGTCGGCGACGACGACCTTGACGCCCTGGTCCTCGGTCTCGAAGCCGATGAAGGCTTTGGCGCGGTTGAGCCCGACCAGGGGGACCATGCCGACTCGTGCGCCCGGCGGAAAGACGGGGTCGGCGGCGGAGGCGGGGTTTGTCGCGGCGATCGTCAGGACGGCGGCCGCGAGCACGCGTCGGATCAGGGTCATGCAGATGTCTACCGGGCTTTCATGCAAATAGTTCGATGATCGGCAAGGCCGCCCCCCGGCCCCGATCTCCGTTCGGTCGCGCTTTTAGCTGGTTTGCCGCCCCGGCAACAGGGCGGCGGGGCCTTCGTTCCCAAGCGCATTGTCGCGTCGCTGGGCTGGCATGGGCGACATTAGGTTCAGGCAATGTTCTCCTGAGCGGGACGGCTCGCAGGTCAGTCGTTAACGCCCGATCTCGCTGCCTGCCGGCCCTTGCCTGATGCGATCTTTCAAACATCAGGCTTTTCATGGACTAAGGTTGTTTCCGGTCCTTGCGGGCACAACCCCCCCTCCTATATGAGGCTCAACGTCGCGTGATCGCGCGTATGTGAACTCCTGGGGGTTCGGTCCAGGCGCCGTTCAGGGCCAGACCAGCCTGCCGCAGAAAAGAGGATAGAATCATGGGAAAGGTCATCGGTATCGACCTCGGCACGACCAATTCGTGCGTCGCCGTCATGGACGGCAAAAATCCAAAAGTCATTGAGAACGCCGAAGGCATGCGAACGACGCCTTCGATCGTTGCTTTCACCGACGATGGCGAACGCCTCGTCGGCCAGCCGGCCAAGCGCCAGGCTGTCACCAACCCCGAGCGCACCTTCTTCGCAGTGAAGCGCCTGATCGGGCGCCGCTACGACGACCCGATGGTCGAGAAGGACAAGAAGCTCGTCCCCTACAAGATCGTAAAGGCTTCCAACGGCGACGCCTGGGTCGAAGCCGACGGCAAGACCTATTCGCCTTCGCAGATTTCCGCCTTCATCCTGCAGAAGATGAAGGAGACCGCTGAAGCCCATCTCGGCCAGAAGGTCGAGCAGGCCGTCATCACGGTCCCCGCCTACTTCAACGACGCCCAGCGTCAGGCCACCAAGGACGCCGGCAAGATCGCCGGCCTCGAAGTGCTGCGCATCATCAACGAGCCGACCGCGGCTGCGCTGGCCTACGGCCTCGACAAGACCAAGGCCGGCACCATCGCGGTGTACGACCTCGGCGGCGGCACGTTCGATATCTCGATCCTCGAGATCGGCGACGGCGTGTTCGAGGTGAAGTCCACCAATGGCGACACCTTCCTCGGCGGTGAAGATTTCGACATGCGCCTGGTCGGCTATCTCGCCGACGAGTTCCAGAAGGAGCAGGGCATCAACCTGCGCAACGACAAGCTTGCGTTGCAGCGCCTGAAGGAAGCCGCTGAAAAGGCCAAGATCGAGCTGTCGTCGACGACGCAGACCGAGATCAACCTGCCGTTCATCACGGCGGACCAGACCGGGCCGAAGCATCTGACCATGAAGCTCACCCGCGCCAAGTTCGAGGCGCTGGTCGATGACCTCGTGCAGAAGACCATCGAACCCTGCCGCAAGGCGCTGAAGGATGCCGGCCTCACCGCCGGCGAGATCGGCGAGGTGGTGCTGGTCGGCGGCATGACCCGCATGCCGAAGGTCCAGGAAGTGGTGAAGCAGTTGTTCGGCAAGGAGCCGCACAAGGGCGTCAACCCGGACGAAGTCGTGGCGATCGGCGCGGCCATCCAGGCCGGCGTGCTGCAGGGCGACGTCAAGGACGTGCTGCTGCTCGACGTGACCCCGCTGTCGCTGGGCATCGAGACGCTGGGCGGCGTGTTCACCCGCATCATCGACCGCAACACCACGATCCCGACCAAGAAGAGCCAGGTGTTCTCGACCGCCGAGGATAACCAGAACGCGGTCACCATCCGCGTCTTCCAGGGCGAGCGTGAAATGGCGGCCGACAACAAGGTGCTCGGTCAGTTCGACCTGATGGGCATCCCGCCGGCCCCGCGCGGCATGCCGCAGATCGAGGTCACCTTCGACATCGACGCCAACGGCATCGTCAACGTCTCGGCCAAGGACAAGGCGACCGGCAAGGAACAGCAGATCCGGATCCAGGCATCCGGCGGTCTGTCCGAAGCCGACATCGAGAAGATGGTCAAGGACGCCGAGGCCAATGCGGCCGAGGACAAGAAGCGCCGCGAGGCGGTCGACGCCAAGAACCATGCCGACGCGCTGGTGCATTCCACCGAGAAGGCGCTGGCCGAGCATGGCTCGAAGATCGCCGAGGGCGAGCGCCGCTCGATCGAGGATGCCGTCAGCGACCTCAAGGAAGCGCTGAAGGGCGACGATGCGGAGAGCATCAAGGCCAAGACCAACACGCTGGCGCAGGCTTCCATGAAGCTGGGCGAGGCCATGTACAAGCAGCAGGCCGAGGGTGAAGCCGCGGCCAAGGGCGCTGCCAAGGATGACGTCGTCGACGCGGAGTTCACCGAGGTCGACGACGACAAGAACAACAAGAAGTCCGCTTAACGAGCGGGTTTGCGATCATGACCCCCACGCCCGAGAGTGCGCGCCGCGTCTCAAAGGGTGGGGGTCGTTTTTCGTTAAGCCGAACGCTGCATCTTTTCAAACGCGTTCCCCAAAGGGGACGGCCGCGAATTCGGAACTGACCGATGTCTGCCAAGCGCTGCTATTACGAGACCCTGGAAGTCGAACGCACCGCCGATGAAAGCAAGCTGAAGTCGGCCTTCCGCAAGCTTGCGATGAAGTGGCATCCGGACAAGAATCCCGGCGATGCCGAAAGCGAAATCCGTTTCAAGGAAATCAACGAGGCCTACGAGGTCCTCAAGGACGGGCAGAAGCGCGCCGCCTATGATCGCTTCGGCCACGCCGCCTTCGAGCAGGGCGCGGGCGGCGGCGGTCCGGGCTTCGGCGCCGGCTTTGCTTCCTCCTTCTCCGACATTTTCGAGGATCTCTTCGGCATGGCGAGCCAGCGCGGCCGCGGTGGCCGCGAGCGCGGCGCCGACCTGCGCTACAACATGGAGATCACGCTCGAGGAAGCCTTTCAGGGCAAGACCGCGCAGATCGAGATCCCGGTCTCCGTCACCTGCGAGTCCTGCTCGGGCACCGGCGCCAAGGCCGGCACCAAGCCGAAGACCTGCTCGCATTGCGGCGGCGCCGGGCGCATCCGCCAGGCCCAGGGATTCTTCACGCTGGAGCGGACCTGCCCGGGCTGTCAGGGCCGCGGCCAGATGATCGAGGACGCCTGCACCTCCTGCTCCGGCCAGGGCCGCGTCTCGCGCGAGCGCACGCTGTCGGTCAACATCCCCCAAGGCGTCGAAGACGGCACGCGCATTCGGCTCGCCGGCGAGGGCGAGGCTGGCGTGCGCGGCGGCCCGCCCGGCGACCTCTACATTTTCCTGTCGCTGTCATCGCATGAATTCTTCCAGCGCGACGGCGCCGACCTGCATTGCCGGGTGCCGATCTCGATGGTGACCGCGGCGCTCGGCGGCGAATTCGAGGTTCCGACCATCGACAAGGGCAAGACGCGGGTGAAAATCCCGGCCGGTACGCAGTCCAACCGCCGATTCCGCATTGCATCAAAAGGCATGCCGGTGCTGCGCTCGCGCCAGACCGGCGACATGTATGTGCAGGTCGTGGTCGAAACGCCGCAGAATCTCACCAAGAAGCAGCAGGAATTGCTGTCGGAATTCGAAAAATTGTCCTCCGGCGCAACCCAGCCGGAATCCGTGGGTTTCTTCTCCAAGGTCAAGGACTTCTTTGGCAGCCGTGCCAACTCGTGACACCTGCGCCCGCTTGACCGTAACGCCTTCGACCTATACGTCTTTATGACTGTTTTCTGACATTCCCCGCTTAATTGCGGTCCCGCCTGGTAGCGAAATGCCATTGCAGTCGTCCGCGCGTGCGTTGAAGCTGAAAAAACCTCCTCGTCTTGACGATGAGGTTCGTTTCCTTCGGTCATGGATTGAGAAGCCGCTGCACATGGGCGCTGTCGTGCCCTCGAGCAAGCTGCTGGCGCGGACCATGGCGCAATATGTCGACGTTCACTCGGACGGACCTGTGGTCGAGCTTGGCCCCGGCACGGGCGCGATCACCAGTGCGCTGATCGACCATGGCATCGATCAGAAGCGGCTGGTCCTGGTCGAATACAATCCCTCCTTCTGCTCGCTGCTGCGCGACCGCTATCCGCAGGCAACCGTGGTGCAGGGCGATGCCTATAAGCTGCGCGACTCCCTGGGCGACGCGCTGAAAGCGCCGGCCTCCGCCGTGGTGTCGGGCCTGCCGCTGGTCACAAAACCGATGCTGATCCGGCTGAAACTGATCCGCGACGCTTTCGCGGCGCTGTCGCCCGGCGCGCCCTTCGTGCAGTTCACCTACTCCGTGGTTCCGCCGATCCCGAAATCGCTGCCCGGCGTGTCCACAGAGGCCTCCGAGCGGATCTGGATGAACCTTCCGCCCGCCCGGGTCTGGGTGTATCGCAAGCGTTAATTCGCCCGGCGCATGTCGCGACGGGTTTTATCCCGGTCGTGATTTCAAGAGATGGCTGCGCTGAAAATCCTCGTGATCCCCGGATCGCTGCGAACCGGCTCGCTCAACGCGAAGCTCGCCGCAACAATCGCGCTCGAGCTGGCGCAGGCCGGCGCCGAGGTGACGCGCATTTCGCTCGCGGATTATCCGATGCCGATCTACGACGGCGATCTGCAGGCCAAGTCGGGCGTGCCGAAGAACGCGGTCAATCTCAAGCGCATGATGGGCTCCCATCATGGCGTGCTGATCGTCACGCCCGAATATAATTCCTCGGTGCCGGCGCTGGTGAAGAACACCATCGACTGGATCAGCCGGGTGCAGGACCCGCACGAGACGCGCGGGCAGGTGTTTCGCGATCGCGCCTTTGCCATCGCTGCCGCGTCCGGCAATCGTCTCGGCGGCACCCGCGCGCTGGCGGCGCTGCGGCTGATCCTGACCGCCTGCCATGCCGCCGTGGTGCCGAACCAGCTTGCGCTGTCGTTCGCAGAAGAGGCCTATGACGACAAGGATCGCCTGAAGAATGCTGCCGACATCGAAGCGATGGGCGCCATGGTGCGGCAGTTGATCGAATTCTCCCAACGCATGATGTGAGGTGACATGCAGCCAGCCAAGATAGCTCCCCGGGACCGCCTGATCGTGGCGCTCGACATCTCCAGTGTCGAGGCGGCCGAAGCGATGATCGGCAGGCTCGGCGATGCCGTCACCTTCTACAAGATCGGCTACCAGCTCGCCTATGCCGGCGGGCTGCCGCTGGTGCAGAGGCTCGCCGGCTCCGGCAAGAAGGTTTTTCTCGATCTGAAGATGCATGACATCGGCAACACGGTCGCGCGCGGCGTCGAGAGCGTTGCGAAGCTCGGCGCGACCTTCCTCACGGTGCACGCCTATCCGCAGACCATGAAGGCGGCGGTCGAAGCGCGGGGTGCGAACCTGAAGATTCTCGCCGTCACCGTGCTCACCTCCTATGACGATGCCGACCTGCATGCGGCCGGCTACCGTCTCAACGTCTCCGATCTCGTCGAGGCGCGCGCGCAGCAGGCGCAGGTGATCGGCGTCGACGGCATCGTCTGCTCGGCGGAGGAAGCTGCGCATCTGCACAAGATCGTCGGCCACCAGATGCATCTGGTCACACCAGGCATCCGCCCCGCAGGCGCGGCAACGGGAGATCAGAAACGCATCATGACGCCGGGCCGCGCGATTGCCGCCGGCGCCGATTATCTCGTGGTCGGCCGTCCCATCCTGGAAGCGGCCGATCCCAGGGCGGCGGCGGAGGCAATCCACGCCGAGATCGCTCAATCACTGGTCTGAACAGGGAAGGAAAAACAAGATGGCAAAGGGCTACTGGATTGCACGCGTCGATGTTCACAACGACGAAGGCTATAAACCCTACGCAGCCGCGAACCCCGCGATCTTCAAGAAGTTCGGCGGGCGCTTCGTCGTCCGTGGGGGCAAGTTCAACGGCATCGAAGGACAAAGCCGCTCGCGCAACGTCGTAATCGAATTTCCCGACTATGAGACCGCCATGGCCTGTTACAACTCGCCGGAGTACCAGGCCAACATCAAGGTTCGGCAGCCGCATTCGAATGCCGACCTTATCATCATCGAGGGCTATGACGGCCCGCAGCCCTGATTCCAAAGGGGGCCGTCGGTTGCCGGAACAGCCCATGCCCGCTATAGGGCGGGGAGAGGTACTGCTATGGCCGATATGCGTTTGATCGTTGCGGGAGCCGGCGGCCGGATGGGCCGGGCGCTGACCCGCGTGATTTCGGAAACCAGGGGCGCGGTGCTGTCGGGTGCGCTGGAAGCGCCGGGCTCGCCGCTGCTCGGCAAGGACGCCGGCGTGCTCGCCGGTCTCCCGGAGAATGGCGTCAAACTGTCGGCCGATTTGTGGTCGCTGTCATCGAATGCCGACGGCATTTTGGACTTCACCATTCCCGGCGCCACCATCGCCAATGTGGCAATCGCTGCCGAGCGCGGGTTGGTGCACATCATCGGCACGACCGGCCTTTCGGCGTCGGACGATGCCGTCATCAAGAGCGTCACCCAGCGCGCCATCGTGGTGAAGTCGGGCAATATGAGCCTCGGCGTCAATCTGCTGGCCGCGATGGTCAAGCGCGTCGCGAAGTCGCTCGACCAGACCTTCGACATCGAGATCGTCGAGATGCATCACGGCGCCAAGATCGACGCGCCCTCGGGCACCGCGCTGATGCTGGGCGAAGCCGCCGCCGATGGCCGTGGCATCAAGCTATCAGAGCATTCGGCGCGCGGCCGCGACGGCCACACCGGTGCGCGCCGGCCCGGCGACATCGGCTTTGCCTCGCTGCGCGGCGGCACGGCGGCGGGCGATCACAGCGTGATCTTCGCCGGTCCCTCCGAGCGGCTGACCCTGTCGCATCATGCCGAAGATCGCATGATCTTCGCGCACGGCGCGGTGAAGGCCGCGCTGTGGGCGCATGGCAAGAAGCCGGGCTTCTACACCATGGCCGACGTGCTCGGACTTGGCGACTAACTCCAACACTTCGAACGGAATGTAGGTATGAGCGATCGTCTTCTTGTGCTTGTGCGCCACGGCCAGAGCGACTGGAATCTGAAGAACCTCTTCACCGGCTGGAAGGACCCTGACCTCACCGAGCAGGGCATTGCGGAAGCGAAAGCCGCGGGCCGCAAGCTGAAGGAGCAGGGCCTGTCGTTCGACGTCGCCTTTACCTCCGCGCTGACGCGCGCCCAGCACACGCTGAAACTGATGCTCGACGAGATCGGCCAGCCCGGCCTGCCGACGACGCGCAATCTCGCGCTGAACGAGCGCGACTATGGCGATCTCTCTGGGCTGAACAAGGACGACGCCCGCAAGAAATGGGGCGAGGACCAGGTGCTGATCTGGCGCCGCTCCTACGACGTGCCGCCGCCCGGCGGTGAAAGCCTGAAGGATACGCTGGCACGCACGCTGCCCTATTACGTGCAGGAGATTCAGCCGCTGGTGCTGCAGGGCAAGCGCGTGCTGGTCGCCGCCCACGGCAATTCGCTGCGCGCCCTGATCATGGTGCTGGAGAAGCTGACGCCAGAGCAGATTTTGAAGCGCGAGCTCGCGACCGGTGCGCCCGTGATCTATCGCCTCAATGCCGATTCGACGGTCGCGACAAAGCTGGATCTGGCGGCGTGATCGGTGCGTAGGGCGGATTCGCCGAAGGCGTAATCCGCCGATGCCGAACGATGAACGGTGGATTACGCTCCGCTAATCCACCCTAAGATACCCACGATCCTACTTTGCATGGGGTTGTTTTCGCTGTTTCAGTGCAGCCCCACCTGCCCGGCCTCCCAGCCCAGCATCGCCTGCTTGCGGGTGATGCCCCAGTGATAGC
>JAKFVP010000405.1 GCA_021732175.1 Bradyrhizobium sp. | reverse complement strand
TGATCGAGGAAAAGAAACGCAAGGGCGTCGCCATGGTCGCGATCGTCCATGACGATGAAATCCGCCGGGAAATCGCCGACCGCATCGTCGATGTGACGGCGTTTGCCGCGGCGGCATGAGGGAAGACTGAAATGACTTCGACGAAGTCCGAAACCATGAAGTCCGAAACGACGAAGTCCGAAACTATTCTCGGCAATGCCCGCCTCGTACTCGCCGACCGCGTGATCGAGCGGGGCTGGGTGGCTATGGCAAACGGCCGTATCGCCGAATTCGGCGAAGGCGACGCGCCAGCGGGAAGCGAAGATGCCCGCGGCGATCTCGTGATGCCCGGCTTGATCGAGCTGCACACCGATCATCTCGAAGCACACTATGTGCCGCGCCCCAAGGTATTCTGGGACGCCACCGCCGCCGTCGTTTCCTATGATTCCCAGCTCGCCACCTGCGGTATCACCACGGTGCTGGATTCGCTGCGGGTCTGGCGCGAGGACGGCGCCGAAGATGTCGACGGCCGCGCCGGAGTGCTGGCCGCCGCCATCACCTCCGCCCGCGAGGCGGACCTGCTGCGCGCCGAGCATTTCCTGCACCTGCGCTGCGAAATTCCGATGCCCGATGTGGTCGAAGAGGCCAAGGAACTGATCGACCGGCCCGATGTGCGGCTGATGTCGCTGATGGACCACACGCCGGGCCAGCGCCAGTTCCGCGATGAAGTGAAGCTGCGCGACTACTACCGCGGCAAGGGCGGCGGCATGACGGACGCCGAACTCGACGTGCTGTTCGCACGGCGCTTCGCCTATCAGAAGGCCTATGCCGCGACCAACATGCGCGCCATCGTTGCGCTCGCCCATCAATACGAGATTCCGCTCGCCAGCCACGACGACACCACCGACGAGAACGTTGCCGATGCCATCAGCGATGGCGTTGCCGTCGCGGAGTTCCCGACCACCATGGAAGCCGCGCGCGGACTGCACCGGGCCGGCATCGATATTCTGATGGGCGCCCCGAACGTGGTGCGCGGCGGCTCGCATTCCGGCAATATCGCTGCGATCGATCTGGCCCGCGAGGGGCTGCTCGATATCCTGTCGTCGGACTATATTCCCTCGAGCCTTTTGATGGCGGCGCTGCAATTGCCGCGCGACGTGCCGGCGATCGATCTGGCATCCGCCGTGCGGACAGTGACCAAGACGCCGGCCGAGGCCGTTGGCCTTGCCGACCGCGGCGAAATCGCGGTCGGCAAACGCGCCGACATCATCCGCGTCCATGTTGCACGCGGCATCCCGGTGGTGCGTAGTGTGTGGCGGGAAGGAGCGCGCGTGGCATGAGCGAAGCGCTGACGATTCCAGAGACGGACACCTCAGCGATAGGCCCGGGCAAGCTGGTGCTGGTGATCGGCCCAAGCGGGGCCGGCAAGGACACGCTGCTCGACCTTGCACGCGCCGCCTGCGCCGACGATCCGAGCATCGTCTTCGCCCGGCGGGTGGTGACGCGGGAAGCCTCCGGCGCGGAGGATAACGAGGAGATGAGCCCCGACGCCTTTCGCGACGCCAGGGCAAGGGGCGCGTTCGCCATCGATTGGGAAGCGCACGGCCACGCCTATGGCTTGCCGCGCAGCATCGAGGACGACATCCGCGCCGGCCGCACCGTCATTGCCAACGTCTCGCGCACCGTGGTCGCGGCGCTGCGCCATGCCTATGCCAATGTCGTTGTCGTCCTGATCACGGCGCCGGCGGACGTGCTGGCCGAGCGGCTCGCCATGCGCCAGCGCGGCAGCGATGGCAATATCGCAAAACGCCTTGCCCGCACGGTTGATGACGCGGAACCGGACGCGACCATCGTCAATGTCTCCAGCGCCGACTATCACGCGCGGCAGCTGCTTCGCGTCATCGCCGACGGCGCCTGGCAGGGATAGGTTGCGCAGGCAATGCGAAGTCGCCGCGATACGGCCGAGCGTTGTTTGGGACGAAACTGGATGGCAGGATAGGGGAGCCGGCCGCCGCTTCAGCGGTCCAAATCCGCTTCATCTAGCAGGCACCCGCCCGGTTCGGGCGCGGCCGGATTGGCTTCAAGTCAGGGCGAAAGCCAGGAGGCTGGAGCACAGCAGCACAAGGCTTGCCGTGGTCAGCGCCAGGAACCCGCCGGAAACCGCATCTTGGTTGCGCATGGTACACCTGCCACTCTTGCCACTCTCGATGCTGGTCCGAATTGCTTAAAGTTTTCGGAACAGGCTTCTTGAACGTGCAGTCGCAGTTGTTTGGCTCAGCGGGTCAGGCCCGGGAACGGAAACCGTCGAAAGCGTGCGCGAGGAAAATGCCTGCGCTGACCAGTCCCAAAACCGCTGTCACTGTCTCGATCATTGTCAAACTTCCTTCCCACCCCGGCTACGACAAGACGACTGCGGCCTTGCACAGTCAAAAAGATTCCAGGCCGCTCAGCGAGATCGGGGAGGAGTGAGGTTTTACCGCAACACCATGTCCGGAAGCGGGACAGCAAAACGCGGTTTACCCGTGTTTTCACGGACAAAAGCACGCAACCATTCGTTCACCACAGAAAGGCTCTCCCCATTTCCGCCGCCTTCGCGTTGCGTTATCGTCACGATCCGATGCGGAGGTGGGCCGCGTCGTAGTTTGGCTGCAACAGCCCTTTGTTTTGAGGGTCTGCAGCCGGGTGGAATGGTAGTTTCGGGCGGATGGGGATTCGGCGAACAAATCCGGCTTTCCGGGCGGCGCGCAGCGCGGCCGTGGTCGCCGCGTGCCTGACGCTCGCCAACTGTGCCTCCCAGGACAAATTCGCCAGCCGAGTCGACCCCAAATACGGGGTGTCCTCGAGCCCGCGCGTGGTCGCCCTCGGCGACCCCGTGCCCAAGGGCGGCGGGACCTATCGCATCGGCAAGCCCTACACGGTTGCGGGTCGGGTGTACGTTCCCGAGGAAGACCCGAACTATCGCGCCGAGGGCATGGCCTCCTGGTATGGCGATGACTTCCACGGCCGGCTGACCGCCAATGGCGAGGTCTTCGACATGACCGCGCTGACGGCGGCGCATCCGACCCTGCCGATCCCGTCCTATGCCCGCGTCACCAACATCAGGAATGGCAAGTCGCTGATCGTCCGGGTCAATGACCGCGGCCCGTACCACGGCAACCGCCTCATCGACGTCTCGAACAAGGCGGCCGAACTCCTTGAATTCAAAGCCAATGGCGTCGCCAGGGTGCGGGTCGAATATGTCGGCCGGGCGCCCCTGGAAGGCAGCGACGATCGCCAGCTCGTAGCGACCTTGCGAACCGGCACGCCGGCACCGGCGCCATCCACCGTGCGCATCGCCGCCGCCCGCCCGTTCCTGCCGGACCTGCTGCCATCAGGGGGCAGGGCCATCCGGGGCGACGTGCCCTTGCCGGAAGGGCGTCCCTACAGTCTCGGGAACACGTCGGCCGACTATGCGTCGATCAATGCGACGTCGGAAATGTCGGCATCGAGCCGTTCCCGTGGCCGCGCAATAGAAAATCCGCGTGCCGTCTCGTACGAGACCGACGAGCGCTTCGCCACCGCGCCGACGGCCTATGCCCCGATCGATCCGCGCGGCCCGCGCGAGATCCTGAGCGGGCGCGGGCTGTACTGAGCGTGGCCGGACTGTGGTAGCGGGATGCGGGGCCGGTTGCGGCAATAAACCATAGGTTGACTGTCGCCTTTCCGATATAGTCTGACTAATCGGCGGGTCGTCGTTTTTGACAACAGCGCGGCATATTTGGCTCACTCATGCGAGGGAGCGATGTTGCGCTTTCGAGTCGAGACGCTCGGCACATTGGCCGTGTTCGGCGCAAAGGGCGCATCGCTGCCGATTGCGGGCTCCTGCCGTCCGATCCTCGGATATCTCCTGACCCATCGTCACCGCCGCGTTTCCAGAACCGAGCTTGCGGAAACGTTGTGGGCCGACCATGACGACAGTCGCGCCCGCCGCTGTCTCTCGACGGCGCTGTGGCGCTTGAAGAAGGCGACCGGCGCCGGCCCATCGTTGCTGGCTTTCAACAGCGCCGAGGAGGCGTCACTCAATCTCTCGCGCGCCTGGGTGGATGCCATTGCCATGGAATGGCGCGTGGCGCCGTTGCTGCGGCACGAGCCCGCAACGCTCACCCGGGACCAGATCGCACGCCTGCACCGTGGTGTCCGCCTCTATCGCGGCGATTATCTGTCCGGAATCGATCACGAATGGGCATGGATCGAACGACAACGGCTGCGCAACCTCTATCTCGACGGCCTCTATCACCTGACACTGGCCTATGCCGCAAACTCGGATTGGCCGCGCGTGCTCGAATGGGGACGGCGGCTGAGCATGGATGAGCCGCTCCGCGAGGATGTGCACCGGCTGCTCATGCGCGCGCATGCAAGTGCCGGAAATCGAGCGCTTGCTATCGCTCAGTACCAACTGTGCCAGCGCGTCCTGAAGAGCGATCTCGACGTCGAGCCGATGCCGGAGACGCAGGCGCTCTACCAGGTGCTGGCGAGCGAACCGGCGACGGCAGGCGAGCCCCCTCCGCTGGTCGAACCGCCGGCAATTACTCAAGCAAGGCGCCGCGTCTCCCGCGTCCGGCGGCTGCTCGCCGCATCACAAAGGCAGCTCGATCAGGTGCTCCAGCACCTCGCCCCGATCCCATCTCCGAAAACCGACATCTGATCTCCGAGTACCGGCGCGGCCGCCTCGCAGCGCGATCACGGAATCTTTTTGCATTTTCGCTGGGCCGGCCGTGTCCGGTGACAGGTCAGTGGCAGGGCGGTGACAGCGCGGTGGCATCGCCTTGCTAGCGTCGCGCCCAAACCACGCTGGCCAGGCAACATGTCCAGGAAGACGCATGGCACCATTCGTCCAAGTTCCGTTGCACAGCAGCCAGGCGCCAGAGCCGGCAGCGGCTCGCGCGAAGAGGGCGCCGCTGCGCACGCCTTTCTGGTCCGTGTTTGGAAGGAGCCGCGTGAAATCTCCGAAGGACAACCGGTATGGCGCGGCACCCTCAGCGATCTCCAGGGACACGGCATCGGTTCGTTCGGAACGATTGAGGAGCTGGGCGAACTCCTTGCTCGTGCAACTGGCGCAGGCCCCTGGTTGCTGCTGCGGCGGAACGGCAATGGTGAACCTTGAGCGCGCGCCGGACGCCCGCGCATCGCAAACGCAGGACACCGATCAAGCCGAGAGGTGCAAGCCATGAACGACAGCACGTATTACCCGACCTTGCGCGAGGGTCTCTCGCCGGCCCATCAGGGGCTCAGCGATGAGGAAATCGACAGCCTGATCGCACAGTTCTACGGGCCGGGCGTTACTGCCGACGATCTTGAAGGCTTCTTCGACGATCTCAAACGCGGCTTTGCCAAGGTCGGCGGCGCTGTGCAAACCGCGCT
Source organism: Bradyrhizobium sp. (assembly GCA_021732175.1). GTDB lineage: Bacteria > Pseudomonadota > Alphaproteobacteria > Rhizobiales > Xanthobacteraceae > Bradyrhizobium. The sequence goes on along the minus strand of JAKFVP010000405.1, from coordinate 4,201 downwards.
TCCCGGGATGGCGAAGGGCGCCATGGCCGGATCGGCGCTCGGCCCCTGGGGCATGCTGGCCGGCGCCGTCGCCGGCGGCGCCGGCAGCGCGCTGTCGCGCTCAAGAAATCCGACATTGAGCGGAATCGGGCGCGGAATCGGCACGGCGACCAACCTCGCATCATCGTTCCGCGGCGGTGGCGCGGCCGGCGGGATCGGCCAGCTCCTGCAAGGCGGCTTGTCCCAACTCGGCGGCCGCGGCGGCGCCGCCGGTGGCCTTGGCAGTATCGCCAACCTTGCAATGTCCCAGCTCGGCGGCCGCGCCGGTATGATGCTGCCCGGCCAAGGACCGGTTCGAGGCCCATCGCCTCCAGGCGCCAGCGCCAATGCACTCCTCGGCATGCTGGCCCGGCCCGAGGTCGGGCAGGCGCTGACAGCCGCGCTGATGCCGGGCCTCGGCCGGCAGAGCGTGCAGATCGGGCAGCACCAGGTCGGCGTCCAGTCGATCCTCAGCGCACTCGGCAATCTCGCCGGTCGCGCGGCCGGCGAGATGGCCGATGCGCAGGACGAAGAGCTGCCGGAATATTTCTACAACGAGAGCGGCGAACTCGCGATCGATCCGGCCGAGTCGCATCAGCGCACCGACAGGCTGCTGACGCTGATGGCGCTGACCGCACCGATCTGGGCAGTGCCGCGGCCGCCGGTGGTCGTTGTCCGTGAGCAAGAGCAGCCCAAATACACGGCCGCCGATGCCGATGCGGACGCATTCCTGTGGGACGAGATCTATCGGGACAACGAGTTCGAGGAGGACGAGGCCTATGTTTAAGCCGGCCGACGTTTCCACCGACGAGTCCGGCACGACAGCGATGGCGCAGCCGGCGCCGGACGCGTTCCTTGCCGACTTCGCCCGGCAAAATCCCGACCTCGCCTGGTTCGCTCAACTGGTCGCGATGCAGCGTCAGTCGGCGACGCACGCGCGGTCCGAGCCGCCCGAACTGGAGGCTGCGCGCGAGGAAGTCGTGAACCTCTCGGAGCAATTGCGACAATCGGAGGTGCGCGCCGACAAGCTGCAGCGCCATGTGCGCCGCCTCGCCGAAGAGCTGGATGCTGCACTCGACCGCCTGTCGGACCTCGCCGCGGTGCTCGGCGCCTGCGGCCTGTGCTGGGGCGAGGATCGGGAATGCCGGAGCTGCCGCGGCCGCGGCAAGCCCGGGATGTTCGCACCGGAGCCGGCGACGCGCTCCAGGTTTTTTGCGGAGGCCGCGGAGCCGGCGGTCAAGTCACCTGCGGCCACACCGCCCATCGATGACATCGAAAGGAGATGATTATGTCGAACATTTACCCACTCTATGAAAGCGATGATGCATTCGACGACGCGCTCTTCGACGATTCCGATCTCGGCGAGGATACGGACCAGGAAGCGACGCGGCGGCGCCCGCGGTTCAGGGGCCCAATCCGTACGCCGCAGCGCGGCGGCGCGGTCCCACCGCGGCCTGCCGCCGGCTTTGCCACGCGCGCAGAATTGACGGCGACGGCAAACCGCCTCGACGCCAAGATCGGTCAGGTCTCCACCGGCATCAAGGCGCTCGACGGCCGCGTCCGCACCCTCGATAGCGAACAGTCCAAGCTGCGTTCGGCGTTGGCGGCCGAGACCAAGAAGCGCGAGGCGCTTATCGGGCAGGTCAACAATTTGCAACAGATGTCGATGCTGATGCCGCTGCTGACAACCCAGGACAGCGTGACTGTGAAGGCTGACAAGCTCGGCCTCACCGGCGCCGACCGCAACGTCGTCGTCGATACCGGCGACTCGCTTGCCCGTGCGTTGCCGATTCTGATGTTCGCGGGCAGCGGCGGCGGTAACACCGGCCAGTCGGGATCAAGCGGTGGCATGTTCGGCGACAACAATGCCATGATGATGGTCGCCCTGGTCATGGCAATGCAGAAGAAGTGATCAACGCTCGGAGGTCGCGATGTATCTTTTGAACATGATGCTGGCAAATGTCGCCGCCGGGACATCCCCTCCGGCGGCAAAGACGAGGGCGATGGCGGCCGGTTCCTTTATGCCGTCGCCACTGATGGCAGTCGTCGCGGGCCGCGTCCTCGGACGCACCGCCAGCGCAGAGCAGGCGGCGCCCGCAGGGGATGGTCAGCAGAACCAGGCAGGCCAGCAAGACGACGTCGCCACAACCCTCCAGGACACGCAAAAGCTCGTCACGGAGACGCAAAAGCTTCTTGCGGCTGCTCAAAAGCTCCTCGAGGAAACCAAGGCGGCGGCGCAGCAGGCCAAGGATGCCGCCGACAAGGCGGCCGGCAAGAAGGGCTCCGGTTAGCTCGCATAGCAGCACGAAACGGGGCGGCGGCGCTCGCTTGCGCGCCGCCTCGGGATACCGTGGCTGAAAGGATGGCGCGATGGACCCGGCGCTTCAGGAACTGGCCGACAGCGGCAATCCGACCGACGAAGTTTCGGTCGTTGTCCGCCTGCGCGATGCAGCGCCGCCGCCGACGGGCTTGCGCATCGTTGCACGCTTCGGAACGATTGCCACCGCGCGCATCCAGCGGCTCGACGTGCGCCGCGTCTGGGAAGATCCGGCCGTCATCAGCCTGAAGGCGCCGCGCTGGTACGCTACCGAATATGGCCCGGTGCTCGCGGCCGAAGACGCCGAGGATGTCGAGCTGCGCGATACCGACCGGCGTCGTCCGCCAAATCTCCCGGAGACCGGGCGCGGCACCATCATCGGCGTGATCGATTGGGGATGCGATTTCGCCCATCCGGATTTCGTGACCGCGGATGGCAAGTCGCGGCTGCTGGCGCTGTGGGATCAGCGCGCGCCCGCGAGCGACGGAAATCGCTACGGCTACGGCCGCATCCACCGCGGCGAGGAGCTGACCGCGGCACTGGCGAAAGCCGATCCGTATGCCGCCATCGGTTACCATCCAGGTGTTTCCGACACGGGCATCGGGGCGCACGGCACCCACGTGATGAGCATTGCGGCCGGCAACGGCCGCGGCGGCGGTCCGGCCGGCGTTGCGCCGGAGGCATCGCTGATCTTCGTGCATCTGGGCGCGGCGGGGTGGGAGAAGGCGGGACCGCTCGGCGATTCCGCCAATCTGCTCGAGGCGATCGACTTCATCGTCCGCCTCGCGGACAAGCGGCCCGTCGTGCTGAACCTCAGCATGGGGCGTCACGGCGGCCCGCACGACGGCACCCAGTTGATAGAACGCGCGCTCGACTGGTTGATGCGGACGCGGCACGGCACCGCGGTGGTGCAGAGCTGCGGCAATTATTTTGCGCGCCCCGTGCATGATTGCGGACGCCTGCGTAGCGGCGAGGACGTCGAGCTGACGTTCGTTGTCAATCCCGGGGACAGCACGCCGAACGAACTCGAGGTCTGGTATTCGGGCCACGATGTGTTCGGCGCGCGGCTGATCGCTCCTGACGGCAAGACCATCGTTGACGTCCCGCTCGGTGGCAAGGAAGCGGTGACTGTCCGTGGCCAGCGCACCGGCACGCTGTACCACCGCGCACGCGATCCCAACAATGGCGACAACCACATCGATCTTTTCCAGTACCCGTCAGCACCGCCTGGCACCTGGAAACTGATCCTGCGCGGCATCGACGTAACGGATGGCCGCTTTCATGCGTGGCTGGAGCGCGACCCCGGCTGCAAGACATGTCAGGCGCTATTCCCACAGGACCAGGCGGTGAAATCCACCACCATCGGCAGCATCTGCAATGGCCTGCTGACGACGGCCGTCGGCGCCTACGACGGCCACGATCCGGCGCGCGCACTGGCTCCGTTCTCCAGTGCGGGCCCGACGCGCGACGGCCGCATCAAGCCTGTGGTCCTCGCGCCCGGCGTCAAGATACTGGCGGCGCGTTCGCGCCCGAGATCCGGTTCGGCGCCGAAGCTCACGCGCATGAGCGGCACCAGCATGGCTTCCCCGCATGTGGCCGGCACGATCGCATTGATGTTCGAATGCGCGGGCCGGCTCGACATCGTCCGGCTGCGCCGGCTGCTGTTCGATTCCCTCGCGCCGGCGACCGCGAAGAATCCGGCCGATCGCGACCGCATCGGCTATGGATTTCTCGACATCGCGGCAGCGGTGAAGCTTGCACGGACGCTTCCTGCTGCCGCCGCAAAGCCGCCGCCGGGCGGACGCGCCGCCCGCGAAGTGACTGAGGCCGACGCCCTCGCGCTGGCGGCAGCCGCAGGCGTTCCGG
>JAKFVP010000558.1 GCA_021732175.1 Bradyrhizobium sp. | reverse complement strand
CGACCTCGCAATCCTGATGGGCGACAGCAGCCCTCATTTCGGCAAAGCGTTGGGGCGGCTAACCAACATTGGGCAACCGCCGCCATTCCGGGACGTGCTGCGGGGGATCGAAGCCAACCCGCAATTGTTGCGTTGGACGGCGGTTGCAGCCCAACGCAACGCAGAACTCCTGATCGCGCGTCTGAAAGCAATTCCCGACCCGCGCATTTCTGCGGGCTGGCGGCACTATCAAGACACCAACGACAATGCCGTACGGCTCGGCGTGTCGATTCCGATACCGATTTTTGATCAGAACACCGGCAACATTATCGCTGCTCAGGAAACGCTTGCAAAGACCGATGCCGAGCGTGCGATCAACAAGCTCGTCCTGACCAGTATCGTCGGTCGAGCTTACGACACCCTCACCGGCGCCTTGGCCGAACTCAAGCTGCTGCGGACGTCGATCATTCCGAATGCACGCAACGCTTCCGAGACGATCCAGAGCGGCTATCTGCAAGGACGGTTTACGCTGCTTGAGCTGCTCGATGTCAAAGGCTCGGTCTTGCAGGCGCTGCTTCGAGAACAGGAGGCGCTGCAGAACTTTCACATTGCCATCGCGACGATCGAAGGTCTTGTCGGCAACCCGTTTACGCTCACTCGCGAGACCTCAAGATGAAACGACTTCTGAGATACTTGTTTTTCGTGCTGGTAGCAGCGGTGCTGGTCTATGGCGGCTATCGAATGCTGAAACCGGCCGTACCCAAGACGGCGCCTACCGAAAAAGCCGAGAAAGAAGAGCATGCAGACAGCGTCGCTCTGAGCGACGCCAAGATCGAGGCGGCTGGAATTGAACTGGTAAAGGCCTCAGCCGGTGTATTGCGGGACAGCCTGTTGCTGAACGGTATCGTTCAGCCGAACCAGGAGTTACTGGTTCAGGTCACGCCGCGCTTTCCTGGCATCGTCCGGGACGTCCGCAAGCGGATCGGCGACGTCGTTCAGAAGGGCGATGTGCTGGCAGTCATCGAAAGCAACCAAAGCCTGACGCAATACGAATTGAAGGCGTCGCTTGCGGGCACGGTGATTGATCGTCAGATCTCGCTGGGTGAGTTCGTCTCCGAACAGAAATCGGCATTCGTGGTAGCGGATTTGTCGAATGTTTGGGTGGACTTCTCTGTCTACCGCCGTGATCTGAAACGGGTCAGCATGGGAGACCAGGTGCTCATCGATCCAGCCGACGGCGGGCCGGCAATCGAAGCCAAGGTGTCTTATTTATCGCCGGTCGGCAGCAGCGATACCCAAAGCGCCATTGCCAGGGCGATCGTAGCGAACTCGGACCAGCGGCTGCGACCGGGGTTGTTCATCACGGGTCGGCTGACGTTGTCGGCCAAGACGGTTCCCGTCGCGGTAAAGTCTTCTGCTCTTCAGACCGTGGAAAACCGGACCGTCGTCTTCGTGCGCAACGGCGATAAGTTCGAGGCACGCGATGTCGAGGTCGGCGATCGCGACCCGCAGCTCGTCGAAATTCTCTTCGGCGTTCTCGATGGCGATCTCTACGCGGCGCAGAACAGCTTCATCGTAAAGGCTGAGATGACAAAGGGAGCGGGTGGCGATGAGCACTGAGGGCAGCAAGACTTTGATCACCGCGCTGATCCGGCCGCACATGGAGGGTCATGTCGTCCGTGCGCTGCACGACCTTCCGGATTTCCCCGGTTTCACCTTCGACGAAGTGAGGGGACAAGGAAGAGGGCGCGGACAGGGCGGCAGTTACATCTCGACCGATACAGATCTCACCTACCATCTGTACCTGGAGTTGAGATTGGTCTGCCGGTCCGACCTCGCTGAGGACATTTGCAGGCGGATCGCCTCGGCGGCTTGGACCGGTAGGAAAGGTGACGGCGTCGTCTACACGACGCCGGTCCATTCGTTCTCGCGCGTCAGGGAAATTGGCAAGCGCCCGGAGCAACCTCATGATTAACGCAATTCTATCCTTCGCCATCCGGCAGCGATGGCTGGTCATGATCGGCGTTCTGGTCATGGCCGCCTTCGGCGCCTGGAATTTCACGCGGCTGCCGATTGACGCCGTGCCTGACATCACCAACGTCCAAATCCAGATCAACAGCCGCGCGCCCGGCTATTCGCCGCTGGAAGTCGAGCAGCGCATCACGTTTCCGATCGAGACCGCGATGGGGGGACTGCCTCATCTGGACAGCACCCGCTCCCAGTCACGCTATGGCCTGAGCCAAGTCACCATCATTTTCAAGGACGGCACTGACATCTATTTTGCCCGGCAATTGGTCAACGAGCGGATTCAGCAGGTCAAGGACCAGCTTCCGCCCAGCATCGAAACTGCGATGGGACCAATCTCTACCGGCCTCGGTGAAATCTATCTGTTCACCGTGGAGGCGAAACCCGAAGCACGCAAGGTTGGCGGCGGCGAATACACGCCGAGCGATCTGCGCACGATACAAGATTGGATCATCAAGCCACAGTTAAGGAATGTTCCCGGCGTAATCGAGGTCAACACCATCGGCGGTTTCGAGCGGCAATTCCACGTGCTGCCGGATCCCGCGCAACTGATGGCCTACAAGCTCAGCTTCCGGGAGGTGATGACGGCGCTGGCGGCGAACAATGCCAACGTTGGAGCGGGGTATATCGAACGCAACGGCGAGCAGTATCTCGTTCGCACGCCCGGCCAGGTCGCAAATGTCGAAGAGATCAAACAGATCGTAATAGGTTCCCGGAACGGCGTGCCCGTGCGGGTTGGGGACGTTGCCGATGTGAAGGAAGGCAAGGACCTGCGGACGGGTGCGGCGACAGTTGACGGCAAGGAGGTGGTGTTAGGCACCGCTATGCTGCTGATTGGCGACAATAGCCGGACCGTAGCTCAACGCGTGGCGGCAAAGCTAAAGGAGATCGGGCGCTCCCTGCCGGACGGCGTGATCGCACGTGCCGTCTACGACCGGACCAAGCTGGTCGAGGCCACGGTTGCGACGGTGGAAAAGAACCTCGTCGAAGGCGCACTGCTCGTCATCGTGATTCTCTTCCTGATCCTCGGGAACTTCAAAGCGGCGATAGCCACCGCCTTTGTCATCCCGCTGGCCATGCTGTTCACGATCACCGGCATGGTGGAAAACAAGGTCAGCGCCAACCTGATGAGCCTTGGAGCCATCGACTTCGGCATCATCATCGACGGCGCCGTGATCATCGTGGAGAATTGCCTGCGCCTGCTGGCCGAAGAACAAACCAGACAGGGCCGCATCCTCGATCGGCAGGAGCGGTTCGAAACCATCTTGACGGCGTCGAAAGAAGTGATCGGTCCGAGCCTGTTCGGGACGCTGATTATCGGCGTCGTGTATCTGCCGATCCTGACGCTCACCGGCGTCGAAGGAAAGATGTTCACGCCGATGGCGTTGACGGTGCTGATGGCACTAACCGGCGCGAGCATCCTGTCGCTGACGTTCGTGCCGGCTGCCGTTGCTCTGCTGGTAACCGGCAAAGTCTCGGAGCATGAGAACTGGTTCATGCGCGGTGCGCGCTATGTTTACACGCCGCTGCTCGCAGCTTCGATCCGCAACAGGTGGGGCGTTGCCGTGATTGCGGTCCTGCTGATGGTCGTGTGCGGCATCGCGGCGTCCCGCATGGGCGGGGAGTTCATTCCGAGCCTCGACGAAGGTGACGTTGCACTGCAAGCGATACGCATCCCCGGTACCAGTTTGACGCAGTCGCTGGAGATGCAGGCCATGGTCGAAAAACGGCTATTGAAGATTCCGGAGGTCCGGGAAGTGTTTGCCCGCACCGGAACGGCGGAAGTTGCAACCGACCTGATGCCGCCCTCGACGTCCGACGGATACGTGATGTTAAAACCAAGGAAGGAATGGCCCGATCCGGAGAAGCCGAAGGCTACCGTTGTTTCCGAGATTCAGGAGGCGGCCGAAGAGATTCCAGGGAACGTCTATGAGATATCGCAGCCGATCCAGCAGCGTTTCAACGAGCTGATTTCCGGCGTCCGCAGCGACGTCGGCGTCAAGATCTTCGGCGACGACCTTGACATTCTCGTCCAGTCCGCGGCCAAGGTGCAGGCAGTCCTGCAGGGTGTACAGGGGGCCGCCGACGTCAAAACCGAACAGGCCTCGGGGCTGCCAGTGCTCACGGTCAAGCTCAACCGTCAAGCGCTATCCCGCTACGGCATCAGCGTCGGCGACGTGCAGAACCTGGTCGAGATTGCGGTCGGCGGCAAAAACTCCGGAATGGTGTTCGAAGGCGATCGTCGTTTCAATATCGTCGTTCGGCTTCCGGAACATTTGCGTTCCGACATCTCGGCGCTCAAGGCGCTTCCGGTGCCACTTCCCCCACTGGAGAGCCAGGCCAAGCCGGTGACTGCGGTTTGGAACAATTCGCCTCTTTCTCAGATTCGCTATGTGCCGCTTTCGGAACTGGCCCAAATCGACGTCGCGCCCGGGCCCAATCAGATTAGCCGCGAAAATGGCAAACGGCGTATCGTCGTCACCGCGAACGTTCGCGGACGAGACTTGGGCTCGTTCGTAGCGGACGCCCAAGAGCAGGTCGACGCCAAGGTCAAGCTGCCCGCCGGTTACTGGATCGGCTGGGGCGGTCAGTTCGAGCAACTGGTGTCCGCCACGCAGCGGCTGACCATCGTTGTGCCGGTTGCGCTTCTGCTGATTTTCCTTCTTTTGTTCATGAGCCTCGGCTCCATGCCGGACGCGCTGCTGGTGTTCAGTGGCGTACCGCTAGCTTTGACTGGCGGAATTATCGCGCTGCTGCTTCGAGGCATTCCGCTTTCGATCAGCGCCGGGATCGGCTTTATCGCGCTGTCCGGCGTGGCGGTGCTCAATGGCCTCGTCATTATTACTTTCATCGAGCGGCTTCGAAACGAGGGCAAGAACGTGATCGATGCGGTCCGGGAGGGATCGCTGACGCGGCTGCGGCCGGTGCTGATGACCGCGCTCGTCGCATCTCTCGGCTTCGTGCCCATGGCAATTGCAACCGGCGCCGGGGCAGAGGTGCAGCGGCCGTTGGCGACGGTCGTCATCGGCGGAATCATCTCGTCGACCATCCTGACCTTGTTGGTACTACCGGCTCTCTACGTCTTGTTCAGGCGGGAAGATCTGGAAAATGGCGAATCTAAATCACAGGCTGCAGAGCCTAAATCACCGGCTACAGAAGGAGCAGTGTCATGAAATACCTGATCGCTATCGTTTGTGTTGTCTTTATGTGGTCCGCGCCTTCCTATGCCCAGCATGCGCATGGCGGCGAGAAAGGCCCCAACGGCGGCCCGATGGAGGACGTGGCCGGCATCGATGCCGAACTCATCACGGCCGGCAATAAGATCACGATCAACATATTCGATCCCAAGGGCGCCAAGCCGGTCGCGACGAAGAACTTCACGGCTGCGGTGATGATCGCAAGCGGCAGTACGCGGGAAACGGTCACTCTGGCTCCCCAAGGCGAAAACTCCCTGCAAGGCGACGCGAAGAGCCCCGTGGCAGCAGGCGCGACGATCACCCTCACCATCAAAACCGCAGAAGGACAATCCGGTCAGGCCAAGTTCAAAAAATAGGACAGAGATTGGAGCAATACGGGCGGATCTTCAAACAACCGCGAATGGTGGGAAGTCACGATGTGATCGTACTGACCTCCGATAGCGGCGCCGCGCGCGTGCTCCTCATCGCGTCGCTGCTTTTGGCTGCCGTTTTCGCGGCCGGCGCATCTTGCCCCCTCCGGGCGCATGCACAGACGACGGCCAAAATCGTCGGTTTGGGCGCCACGACATGCCAGGAGTTCACCGATGACGTCAAAACTAATCCTGCGGTTCGGCGGGACTATCTGGCGTGGGCGCAGGGCTTCATGAGCGGCATTTTATCGAGCAGGCCGCCCGGCGTTGATGAGGGTCTCGACCTCGCTCCGGCGACATTCGATCACTTCAGCCAACTGCACTTCCTCGAAGATCATTGCGCGCGAAACGGGTCTATGGATTTTTCGGACGCTGTGGCAGCCCTGTACAAGAGGCTCCGCCAGGAGGGCAAGACGTGAGGCTGAAAACGCCGCATCTGGCCACCGCGGCCAAGGAATCGATCATGAGCGACAACTCACAAGCAGTGAAGATGAGGTCCCGCATCGATTACTCGGATGGGAGCATCGCGGTCGCGACGCTCCCGTATGGATGACATGAACACAACAATCGACAAAAACGGTTCGGGTCGAGATTTGAGGTTGGACCTTTTTCGCGGGCTGGCGAATTGGGCGATCTTTCTCGACCACATTCCCAATAACGTGGTCGCCTGGGTCACGATGAAGAACTACGGGTTCAGCGACGCTGCCGACCTCTTCGTCTTTATCTCCGGCTACACGGTCGCGCTCGTCTATTCACGGACGATGGCCGCTGGCGGTTTCGTCGTGGCAGCGGTCGGCATCCTGGCTCGGGCCTGGAAGTTATATGTCGCGCATATCCTGCTGTTCGTCGTCTACGTCGCAGCGATCGGTTACGTGGCCCAAAATTACGGTCACGCCTATCTGCTCGACGAATTCAACATCCGACGCCTGATCGCCGATCCGATCGAATTCCTGAAGCACGGGCTGTTGTTGGAGTTCAAGCCGCTCAATCTGGATGTCCTGCCTCTCTACATCGCGCTGATGGCCACGTTCCCGCCGTTCCTCTGGCTATTGGTGCGGAGGCCCGGTCTGGCGCTCGCGGTCTCGTTCGCGATCTATGCTGCGGCCCGGATCTTTGGCTGGAATCTCGCGAGCTATCCCGATGGCACGTGGTATTTTAATCCCTTCGCCTGGCAGTTCCTATTTGTGATCGGCGCCTGGATCTCGCTCGATGGAACGGGCTTGGTGAGGCGGGTGATCGCATCGCGCCTAGCCCTGTGGTCGGCCGTGCTCTTCCTGCTGCTCGGTCTTGCCGTCACGCTCGCTGCGCGCCTCGGCTTCTCATCCGCGATGCCGGCACCGATCGCCGATCTGTTTCTCCCGAACGACAAGACGAACCTGGCACCGTATCGAATCCTGCATTTCCTCGCGCTTGCGCTGGTAATCGCTAGATTGATACCGCGCAGCGCGATGGCGTTGAAGCTTCCAATCCTGCGGCCTGCGATAATTTGCGGCGAGCGCTCGCTCGAAGTATTTTGCGTCGGAATATTCCTGTCGTTCGTCGGATGCTTCCTCATAGAGTTGGTTTCTGACTCCGTCGCCTTTCAGTTGCTAGTGAGCCTATCTGGCATCGCCTTGATGACGGCCGTTGCCTACTACCGAACGTGGACCAAGAACCTCCGGCGGGCGTCGACGCCCGACAGATTGAGGGCTGTATGATGTCAGAGCCTCATGGAACAAACCCGATGGCGCCTGCGGCTTCAACTACCACGCGAATGCGGGTTGAGGGAATGGATTGCGCCGCGTGCGCGATCAAGATCGAAAACGCGCTACGGCGGATACCCGGTGTTACCGAGGTCAACGTATCTGTCGCTGGGGGCGCGGTCACTGTCAGGCACGATCTGGCGGATACCACGACGATGAGCAACCAGATTGCGGGGCTAGGTTACACCGTAACGGGGTTGCAAAAGATCGAAACCAAAGGCATCGGCCATGATCATGGAGACATGATTTCCAAGTCCGAAGGAGATGTCGGCCATTCCCACACTCACGATCATGTCTCCGCGGGCAAGAGCTGGTGGCAGACGAGTAAGGCCGATTTGACGATCGCATCTGGCACTTCGCTCGCGGTCGCCTTCGTGTTGGGAAAAGCCATTCCGGCCGCCGAACAATGGGCATTCCTTCTGGCGATGATGGTCGGCCTGGTCCCGATTGCGAGGCGAGCAATTTCGGCGGCAGTAGCTGGAACGCCGTTCTCGATTGAGATGCTAATGACGATCGCCGCGGTCGGCGCGGTTTTCATCGGCGCGACGGAGGAGGCGGCAACGGTCGTCTTCCTATTTTTGATCGGTGAACTGCTTGAAGGTGTCGCCGCCAGCCGTGCGCGAGCCAGCATCCAGGATTTGACGAAGCTTGTTCCAAAGACCGCGCGGCTTGAGGAAGACGACGGTCAAGTTCGCGAGGTGGGGGCCGATACACTATCGGTCGGCGCCATGATCCAGGTGCGCCCCGGCGACCGGGTCCCGGCCGACGGCGTCATCGTTTCCGGAGAGAGCGCGATCGATGAAGCGCCGGTCACCGGAGAAAGCACGCCCGTCCGCAAGGGCGCCGACGAAAATCTATTTGCCGGTACTGTCAACGGAGATGGACTGCTCAGGGTGCGGGTGACCGCCGCTGCGGCAGACAATACGATCGCCCGCGTGGTAAAGCTTGTCGAGGAAGCGCAGGAGTCGAAGGCGCCGACCGAGCGTTTCATCGACCGTTTCTCCCGCTACTACACGCCCGGCGTGGTAGCAGCAGCGGCTCTGGTGGCCATCGTCCCGCCACTGCTGTTCGGCGGAGCCTGGAACGGCTGGATCTACAAGGCTCTGGCTATCCTTCTGATTGGATGTCCTTGCGCCTTGGTTATCTCTGTGCCTGCGGCGATCGCTGCCAGCCTATCTGCCGGCGCGCGTCGGGGACTTCTGCTCAAAGGCGGCGCCGTCCTTGAAAACATCGGCAAGATCACCGTGGCATGTTTCGACAAGACCGGCACCCTCACCGCCGGCAAGCCCCAGGTCACGGACGTTATCGGCTTCGCACGTCGCGAGGCCGATGTCCTGCGTTTCGCCGCGGCGCTCGAATCCGGTTCAAGTCATCCGCTCGCTACCGCGATTTTGGCCAAGGCGGCAGAACAGAATATCTCGTTGCCGGCGACCTCCGGCTCGAATGCGATCGGCGGGAAGGGAATTCGGGCCAGGGTCGAAGGCGCGGAAGTATTCTTGGGATCGCCAAAGGCCGTCGCGGAGACCTGCACTCTGACAACCGAGCAAGACAGCAAGATCGCTGCACTGAACGACGAAGGCAAAACGGTTTCGCTGGTTGCGGTCGATGGGCAGATCGCGGGTGCAATCGCGATGCGTGACGAACCCCGTCCTGATGCGAAAAGCGGGCTCAAGCTTTTGACGGCTGCCGGCATCCGGACCGTCATGCTGACGGGTGACAATCGCCGTACGGCGGATGCGATCGGCAAGCAGCTCGGAATAGAAGTTGAAGCGGAGTTATTGCCGGAGGACAAGCAGCGCATTGTTGGCAACTTTCAAAAGGCGGGGTGGTCGGTCGCCAAGATCGGCGACGGTATCAACGATGCGCCGGCGCTGGCGGCCGCCGATGTCGGCATCGCGATGGGCGGCGGCACCGATGTCGCGCTGGAAACAGCCGACGCCGCCGTGCTGCACGGGCGGGTCGCAGATGTCGCGGCCATGATCGACCTGTCGAAGCGGACGATGGTCAACATCCACCAGAACATTTTCGTCGCTCTCGGACTGAAGGCGGTCTTTCTCATCACCACGATCGTCGGTTTGACCGGCTTATGGCCCGCTATCCTCGCGGACACCGGCGCGACGGTTTTGGTGACAATGAACGCACTCCGTCTCCTTCGCCTTCCGGCAACCGGACCTCTTGAACCTAAAGTCGCCAGAAAACCATAACTCAACAATGCCTCGCACTCAGAGAGCCCTTTCGATGCTTCAC
>JAKFVP010000227.1 GCA_021732175.1 Bradyrhizobium sp. | reverse complement strand
GCGCGTGATCGTGCTGGGCGGCGGCAACACCGCGATGGATTGCTGCCGCACCGCCCGCCGCCTCGGCGGCGATGAGGTGAAAGTGGTCGTGCGCTCCGGCTTCGAGGAGATGAAGGCCTCTCCGTGGGAAAAAGAAGACGCCATGCATGAGGACATTCCGATCCTCAACTTCATGGTGCCGGTCGCCTTCACCCACGAGGGCGGCAAGCTCACCGGCGTCACCTTCCAGAAGGTGAAGGCCGAATACGACGCCAAGGGCCGCCGCAACCTCGTGCCCGCGGGCGAGCCGGACCAGACCATCGAGTGCGACGACGTGCTGGTCGCAGTCGGCCAGGAGAACGCCTTCCCCTGGATCGAGCGCGACATCGGCATCGAGTTCGACAAGTGGAACATGCCGAAGGTCGATCCGAAGACGTTCGTCTCGACCAATCCGAAGGTGTTCTTCGGCGGCGACGCGGCGTTCGGCCCCAAGAACATCATCTGGGCGGTGGCGCACGGCCATGACGCCGCGCTGTCGATCCACAAGATGATCTCCGGCGAGGACATCAACGAGCGGCCGCTGCCGGAAGTGCATGTCACTTCGCAGAAGATGGGCATCCACGAGTGGAGCTACGACAACGACATCTCCATCGACCACCGCTTCAAGGTTCCGCATCGCGACAAGGTGATCGCGCTGAAGGACATCCGCGCCGAGGTCGAGCTCGGCTACGACGTCAAGCTCGCGCTCGGCGAGGCGCAGCGCTGCCTGAACTGCGACGTGCAGACGGTGTTCTCGGCGTCCCTGTGCATCGAATGCGATGCCTGCGTCGACATCTGCCCGATGGACTGCATCACCTTCACCGAGAACGGCGAGGAGGATGATCTGCGGCAGCGGCTGAACGCACCGTCGCCGCATCACGACCAGGCGCTCTACATCCAGGACGGTCTGAAGACCGGCCGCATCATGGCCAAGGACGAAGACGTCTGCCTGCATTGCGGCCTGTGTGCCGAGCGCTGCCCGACCGGCGCCTGGGACATGCAGAAATATCTCATCGACATGACTTACGCGGGAACGACATGCCAGAGCAAAGCCCGATCAGCAGCGTAAACGACTTCGTCGTCCGTTTCGCCAACGTCAACGGCTCGGGTTCAGCCAGCGCCAACGAACTGTTCGCGCGATCGATCCTGCGCCACGGCGTGCCGGTCAGCCCGCGCAACATCTTCCCCTCCAACATCCAGGGCCTGCCGACCTGGTACGAGGTGCGCGTCACCGAGGCCGGCCATCTCGGCGCCCGCGGCGGCGTCGACATGATGGTCGCGATGAACCCGCAGACCTGGGACAAGGACGTCGCCTCGATCGAGCCCGGCGGCTACCTGTTCTACGATTCGACCAAGCCGATGCCGTCGTCGAAATTCCGCCCCGACATCAACGTGATCGGCGTGCCGCTGACCGCCATCACCAATTCCACCTATTCGGATCCGCGCCAGCGCCAGCTGTTCAAGAACATCATCTATCTCGGCGCGCTCTCCGCGCTGCTCGAGATGGACCCCAAGGTGATCGAGCAGCTCATCTCCGAGCAGTACAAGGGCAAGGAAAAGCTGCTTTCCTCCAACGTTCATGCGCTGCATCTCGGCCGCGACTATGCGCTCAAGAACCTGAAGTGTCCGATCGGGCTGCGGGTTGCGAAAGCCGACAAGGTCGGCGACCGCATCTTCATGGAAGGCAACAGCGCGGCTGCGCTCGGCGCGGTCTATGGCGGCGCCACGGTCTGCGCCTGGTATCCGATCACGCCGTCCTCGTCGGTGGCGGAAGCCTTCACCAGCCACTGCAAGAAGCTGCGGCACGATCCGGAAACCGGCAAGGCGAAATACGCCATCGTGCAGGGCGAGGACGAGCTCGCCTCCATCGGCATCGTGATCGGCGCGTCCTGGAACGGCGCCCGCGCCTTCACGGCGACCTCGGGCCCCGGCATTTCCCTGATGACGGAATTCATCGGTCTTTCCTACTTCGCGGAAATCCCGGCCGTCATCATGAACATCCAGCGCGCCGGCCCTTCCACCGGCATGCCGACGCGAACCCAGCAATGCGACATCATCGCCTGCGGCTACGCTTCGCACGGCGACACCAAGCATGTGATGCTGTTCCCCGAGGATCCGGCTGAGGCCTTCGAGTTCGCCGCGCATTGCTTCGATCTGGCCGAGCGGCTGCAGACCACGATCTTCCTGATGCTCGACCTCGACATCGGCATGAATCACCGGCTGTGCCGCCCGCTGAAGTGGGATGACGCCAAGCAGTACGACCGCGGCAAGGTGATGACCGCGGAGATGCTGGAGGAAGGCCGCGATTTCGGCCGCTACCTCGACGTCGACGGCGACGGCATCCCCTACCGCACCTATCCCGGCACGCATCCGACCAAGGGCAGTTATTTTACCCGCGGCACGTCGCGCGACCGCTATGCGCGCTACTCGGAAGAAGGCGCCGTCTACGTCGACAACATGCAGCGCCTGGTGCGCAAATTCGAGACCGCGCAGGACATGGTGCCGCGGCCGCTGCAGGCCAACGCGGGCAAGCCGACCAAGTATGGCGTGATCTATTTCGGTTCGACCTCTCCGGCGATGGACGAGGCGATCGGGCTGCTCGAGGCCAAGGGGCACCATCTCGACCGCCTGCGCATCCGCGCCTTCCCGTTCCACTCCAGCGTGGCTAGCTTCATCGCCGACCACGACTTCGTCTACGTGGTGGAGCAGAACCGCGATGCGCAATTGCGGCAGCTCATCGTCAACGAGAACGGCATCGATCCGGTGCGCCTGGTGCCGATCCTGCACTATGACGGCACCCCGATCACCGCGCGCTACATCGCAAGCGCGATCGGCGACCACCAGGATCACCTGAAGGTCACGCCGCTGCGTAAAGCGGTGTCGTAGCTGTCTCCAAGATGTCGCCCCGGTGCAGGCCGGGGCCCATAGCCACGAATGCGCGTAGTTGTAGTGGGCTGGCGCACCAGCTCGTTTCAGCAATTTGCATCGGTGGTTATGGGTCCCGGCCTTCGCCCGGACGACATTGCGCTTTACCGCTTCTTTTTCACCGGCTTCTTGGCAGCCGGCTTCTTCGCCGGCTTCGCCTTCGCTGCTGCCTCCCTGGCCTTCGTCTCAGCCTCTTGCCTCGCTCTCGCCATTGCGCGCCCGCCCGCCGCCGCCAATGCATGGCCGCGCAGCGTGGCGCCCCAGATCGGATCGCGGTCAAAGCTGTCGTCGAGGGCCCCCTCGAGCTGTCTGGTGGCGGCCTCGTACAGCTCGGGCTTCTGCAGCAGCGCCATGGTGACGCCGGCGAGCAGCTGCGCGTCGTCGCCGGAGGCAACGATGGGTTGCCCGGCAAGCACCCTGTTGCAGACCTCCTGCGCGATGTCCTCGTCGGAATCGTCCCAGGTCTCGATGTCCTGGATGCAGCGGTTGTTCAGCCTTGCAAACTTGTCGGTCGCCAGCATCTTGCCGACCTTGCGCGCAGCGGCGGCGGCGTCCGACAGCTTCATGTCGGCGTGGACGTCGACCTTCTTGTCGCCATCGATGGTGACCCGGCCGCGCAGGCCGATTTCGGTCACGCCGAGTCCGACAAGACCGGCAACGGCCTCGATGCTGGCGACATAGTCGTTGCGCCGCGACGTCGAGAGGCCCTTCAGGCCTTCCACGGCGCCGATGGCGACATGGAAGCGCAACAGATCGATCGGGTGACCGTCCATGTCGCCATTGGGCAGCACCGCCGTGTCATTGGGAACGAAGGGATCGCCAGGTGCGGTCTGGCCGCGCCGCCTGGCGCGGAAAGCGGCGAGGAAACCTGCGAGATTGATCGCAAAGCTCGGGCCCATGTTGAGCACGCCGTAGACGTCGGCAGCCGCCTCGTCCATCCAGTACGACCAGATCAGCGCGTTCAGCGTGGCGTTGTCGCGGTTGCGCAGCGGCTTGAAGACCGGCGCCAGCAGTGCGCGCGTCTTTTCCGTCATCTCCCCGACCAGGCCGGCGTCGGCATGCACGACAT
This sequence comes from Bradyrhizobium sp., assembly GCA_021732175.1. Lineage (GTDB taxonomy): Bacteria > Pseudomonadota > Alphaproteobacteria > Rhizobiales > Xanthobacteraceae > Bradyrhizobium. Next base: position 5,608 of record JAKFVP010000227.1, on the reverse strand, counting down.
CGTGACCGCCGACCTCGTGGCTGAGACCCGCCCAGATCACGGGATGATCGCGGTAGGTCGCGGGCAGGCTGACCACGCCAATGGACAGCCCGAACTTCTCCTTCATCAGATCGGACTCGATGGTGAACGGCCCGTCCGACACCGACTGGAACAGGGCAAGCGGCGGCATTTCGGTGGCGAGCGTGACGCCCGCCGCCATGCGCTTGTTGGCGTCGACAAACGAGCGATAGAGGTTGGAGACCACCGCGAGGAAACGCTTGAGCTGCGGCCGCGCCTCGACCTCGGTGACGCGATGGCCGTGCTGGTAGATCGCGCCATAGAGCGCCTCGAGCACCAGCGCGCGATAGACCGCCGGCCGCTCGCCGCTCTGCACCTGCTGATCCAGCTTGCTCATCACGCCCGGCAGCTTCGCATCCATCGGTGCGGCAAAATGCTCCTGATATTTGAGCGGCAGGAACGGCGTGCCCTTCAACGTCGCGGTGCGGATGCTGGCGGCGCTGTCGAGCGAAACGCAAATGCCGGGAACGGCGCCGTCGTAATCAACCTCGAAAAGCTTTGCGTAGAGCGCTTTGAATTTGTTCAAATCGACGCGCATAGGACGCCTTCCCGCAATGAATGATTGAACCCTGCCTATTGCACCGCAAAAACCCGGGTCAAAATGCTACCTCCAATTGCCGGAGGCGCACAGCCAAATTTGCCTGATACTGTATCAATTTAGCGCCGGATCGGGTAATAAGGCTGTCACGTTCCGCAACAACAAGAACCGATCCGGCAAACGTCGCATGACCTACATCGCCAAGCCGAAATTCCACCATCCGGGCCTTCCCAAGAACGAGCTGGGCTACACCCATCGCGACTACGAAGGAAAGATCTCGACGTTGTGCGCCGGTTGCGGCCACGACTCCATCACCTCGGCGATCATCGAGGCCTGCTACGAGCTGTCGATCGAGCCGCACCGGGTGGCGAAGATTTCCGGCATCGGCTGCTCCTCGAAGACGCCGGACTACTTCCTCGGCAATTCGCACGGCTTCAACTCCGTGCACGGGCGCATGCCCTCGGTGCTGACCGGCGCCAACCTCGCCAACCGCGATTTGATCTATCTCGGCGTCTCCGGCGACGGCGACTCCGCTTCGATCGGCTTCGGCCAGTTCGCGCATTCGATCCGGCGCGGCGTCAACATGACCTACATCGTCGAGAACAACGGCGTGTACGGCCTGACCAAGGGCCAGTTCTCGGCCACCGCCGACTTCGGCTCGAAGTCGAAGAAGGGCGTGACCAACACCGACAATGCGATCGATCTGGTCGCGATCGCGCTACAGTTAGGGGCGACCTTCGTCGCCCGCAGCTTCTCCGGCGACAAGACGCAACTCGTGCCGCTGATTGCCGCCGCCATCCGCCACAAGGGCGCGTCCTTCATCGACGTGATCAGCCCCTGCATCGCCTTCAACAACCACGCCGGCTCGACCAAGAGCTTCGATTATGTGCGCGAGCACAATGACGCGGTAAATCGCCTTGACGTGCTGGTCGGCCGCGATCCGATCAGCGTGGACTACGCACCGGGCACCGTGCAGGTGGTGGAGCAGCACGACGGCACCAGGCTGGCACTGCGCAAGCTCGATGCGGATTACGATCCGCATGATCGCCTCGGCGCGCAGAACTTCCTGCAGAAGCACGCCGCCAAGGGCCAGATCGTCACCGGGCTCCTGTATGTCGATCCGGAATCGGAAGACCTGCACACCCATCTCAACACCGTCGAGACGCCGCTGAATACGATGGACGAGAAGACGCTGTGCCCCGGCTCTGCTGCGCTCGAGAAAATCAACGCCAGTTTGCGCTGATCGGCTGCCAAATTTTGGAAACGTCGTCATGGCCGGGCAGAAGCGCGAAGCGCGTCTTCGCGCCAGACGTCCCGGCCATCCACGTTCTTGGGCCCGAAAAAGCAGGTCGTGGGTGCCCGGCACAAGCCCGGGCATGACGATGTGGAGGGAACGCAGCGCTATTCGGCCACCGTCAGCTCTCCGCCGTCCCCAACAGCCCCTTCCACTCCCGGTCCAGCCGCGCCAGTGCGTCGGAAAGCGGCGCCGCCACGAGGCCGCCGTTCGTTTCAATCACGAGATCATAGCCGCGCAGCCGCACCAGGGCGTGGTCGACATCGAAATCGGCGGAGACGCCGACCGCGCGGGTCAGAAATTCCTCAATGCGGGTGTCCAGCACGTCGCGGGTGATGGGCGCAGCTTCGGTCAGCAGGCCGTGATAGGCCAGCAGCACTTCCTTCCAGTCCTGGTCCTCGGCCTCGCCGATCAGATAAGAGAAGATGCCGGAATTATTGTTGACGTTGCGGTAGTAGACGTTGTCGGTGAGCTGCTTCTGATGGATCAGCGACTGGCGGTGGAAATTGCCCCATTGCCGCAGCGCGAATGCTCCGAGTGCCAGCAAACCGCTGAGGGCGGCCAGCGCCTGCTCCGTGTCGCGGTCCTCGATCGTGCCGGCAAGACCGAGATAGAAGCCGGCGACCAGAAACAGCACGGTCATGGTCGAGGCCAGCTTGATCAGGATCGGCACCCCGCCGAGAATCGCCGGCACCCCCAGCGTGAGGTGATCCATCAGGCTTCGCACCACGCGGACGTTGGGAAACAGCGCCTTGAGATCGGCGCGCGCGATGTGGCGGAAATACTTGAACAGCACCGCACCGCTGCGAACCTTCTGGCCGCCGCGCCTTGCGCTCGACAGCGCGCGGCGCGTCTCCCCCGGCGTCATGCCGTCGGGCTTGGTTGCGACCATCAGCACGACATCGTCGTAGACGTTGATCTCGAGCGGGCGTTTTCGCAGGCCGAACCAGGCCGGAATCTGGATCGTTTCCTTGTGCTGTCCGCGGCGGAACATACGAACGTCGCGATAATCCTCGACCGGCGCCTTGATTTTCACCCGCACCCGCGCGCCCTCGGCGAAAGCCTTCGATATCTCGGCATGCGAGACCTCGATGAAGTTTGCATCGGTCAATACGCGGACGAATTCGTCGCTCAACGCCTGGTAGGCCGCGTCCAGATCCTTGGCCGAGCCGAACTCGTGCGGATCGATCTCGGGATCGAAATAGAAATAGGTCTCGCGCAGCCGCTCGAGTTCTCCGAGATATTCGTAGTGCATGATGGCGCCGAGCATGCGCGCCAATTGCCGGAATCTCGCCTCGTCGGCTTCGTCGAGACGGCCCTCGGCAATGAGGGCGTCGATGATGTCGGACTTCCGCAGCGGAATGACGCGATCACGCTGCTCCGGCGCGGCAATGTCGCGTCCGGATTCGGCAGGCGCATGCATCACCAACCGCCCGCCAGCTTCATGACACCCATCGGAACCGCTTTCCCTGCAAGATTGACGTGGTGCGTCAATAGCAGATCAAGCCGGCCTGGGCGAATATGACTTCCCAAGCCGGAACCGGATGGATTGCCGGCCCTAAGCCGTGGCCGGCTCGTGACTATGGCTCTTCAAGCGGAACGCCAGCGCGACAAAGCTGATGCCGAACACGATCGAATACGCGGCGATCGCCCAGACGAGGCCGAGGGCGCCGGCGCCCGGCGCGATCAGAACGATCAGGCCGAACAGCACCGAGACGACGCCGGAGAAGATCAGCATCCACTCATTGTCGATCTCCTTGCGCAGCTGGATCGCGCCGATGATCTCGAAAATACCGTGCACCAGCGCCCAGGCACCGATGAACAGGATCAGGATGATCGCGGTGATTCCCGGCATCGCGAAGGTGGCGATGCCGGCGCCGATGCCGAGGATGCCGACCACGACCAGCCACCAGGTCGGCACCGGCTTGGCGCTGCCTTTGAAGGCAGCGATCAGCGCGATCACGCCGTCGACCAGCGCAAAGGCGCCGTAAAACAGCACCAGCGTCACCAAGGTCAGGCCTGGCCAGGCGAAGGCGAGCACGCCGAAGACGATGGCGGCGATGCCGCGGATCAGCAGCAGCCACCAGTTCTTGGCCAGCGCATGCAGCATCGGGCGGGGGGTTAGCGTCGCGGAAGTTGTGGACATGGCGATCACCTCATGGAAGCGAGCGCCGGACGGGAGGATCCTTGGCGCTCAAAGGTCGCTTAGGTCTCAACATTAGGTAGCACCACCAAAGGATACCGGATTGATCTGGATCAGTACACGGCCCGGCGCTGTTTCGAAGGGGGACAACCCCATTCAAAGGGCTTTGAACGGAGGCCAGCCCGGGCGCGACTAATCCCTGGAATTCCTGCCTCCTGGATGCCCCATGAAACGCGCAGCCCTGCTCCTTGCCCTGGCCATGGCGACCCTGCTGCCGCAAGCCGCCTCGGCCCAATCCGAGGATGCCGACGCGGCCAAAAAGGCGGCGTTCGACAAGCGGATATTCGGCGGGGCCGTCGGCAGCAACGCCTCGGCCTGCTTCGCGCGCCGCTACGATGCCCGCCATCTGGCGCAGCACCCGAAGCAGAAGGTCAGCGCGATGAAGCTGCTGCTCACGGCAGAGAAGACACCGGACGAGCCAGCCATTCACATGTACAGGATCGGCGTTCAGTTCCGGGGCAAGCCGGGGAAGAACTTCGACGGCGACAGCGCGTGCAGCTTTCTGATTGACGATGAAGGCAAGAAGGAAACCAGCTTCAGCTGCGGCGCCGAGTGCGGCGGCGGCGGCTTTGAAATCGCGCTGGCGAAGGACGACAAATCCGTGATCGTGCACGTCGACACCATCGGCATCTACGATCGCAAGCATCCCGATGGCGATCTCCTGACGCTGGAAGGCGGCAAGGATGACAAGGTGTTCCGCCTCGATCGCGTCGATGCCGCCGAATGCGCGGAACTGCTGCCGAAGCCCAAGCAGACGGCGTCGGTTCAGCGCAAATAAGGGGAGGATGAGATGGACCGACGGAACATGCTGCTCCGCGCCGCTGCCGCGGTCGGTGCGGTCTTTGCTGCGTCCCGCGCCAACGCCGCCACCGAAACGCCGGCGACGGGAAAGTTGAAGGTGGTCTATCACCTCAACGACCTCGACAAGGTCGGTTTCGTGCTCGGCAACATCCAGAACCATTTTGACGGTGTCGGCGGTCCCGACCACGTCACCATCGCGCTCGTGGTGCATGGCCCGGCGCTGAAGGCGTTCCATGCCGCGTCCGCCAATCCGGACATCAGCAAGCGGGTCGGGCAGTTCTCCAGGAGGGGGATGGAAATCGCCGCCTGCGGCAACACCATGAAGTCGCAGAACGTCACGGTGAACGAGCTGCTGCCGGGCTTTGTCGTCGCCGACAAGGGCGGCGTGGTGCGCATCGCCGAACTGCAGTCGCAGGGGTATCTGTACCTGCGGCCGTGAGGTTGCCCTGCTTCATTCTCGTCATGGCCGGGCATAGCCGTCCAAAGGACGGCGTCGCTTCCGCTCGCCTATGTCCCGGCCATCCACGCCTTTCCCTCAAACTGGCGAAGGAACGTGGATGCCCGGGACATCTAGCGCGAAGACGCGCTTCGCGCTTCTGCCCGGGCATGACGGTGAGTGCTGGCGTGGCAACACCGCAGTCACAAAATTGCGTTGTGACACCGCTAGTTGCCGCGGATCGTTCCGTTCCCGGCGACGTTATCCCCTTTGAATGGC
>JAKFVP010000126.1 GCA_021732175.1 Bradyrhizobium sp. | reverse complement strand
GTTCTCGACGCCGGTGGGCCGTATGGTTCGGGACATCCTGGATCGTATCCTTGGCAAGGCTGGCGCGTCGTTGCGCCACGACGGCGACGCTAGGCGAAGAGTGTTAACTGAACATAAGCGTGGCGCGGTGGTTGCCCCCCGGAAAATACCTACCGAAAATCGCAATCGACAATCATTCGCAATCGCCGCCGACTTTTTTTCCCGCGCTTTTGATTCGGATCGACGCGCGGTCTTCGCTCGCTACAACGCTTCGCGAAACTTCAGCCGTGTCTCGAACAGCACGCTGGTCTTGCCCACCAGCGCCGTGCCCGACACGACGGCACTGTCGTCCGAATAGGTGCCGGTGAATCCGCAGGTGACTTCGCGGCCACCGAACAATGGCAGCAAGCCGGCCGGCTTGGCGTGCTGCAATGTCGTCAGCTCGCCGCGCCATTTGCCATCAGCGGCCGTGTAGGAGCCCGTGTAGTAGAAATGCGCGTCGCCGCCGGCGATCCGGCCGTCGATCAGCACGATGACGCCGGTGGCGTGGCCGCGCCCGCCATCGGTCATGTCGGTCTCAACCGTGTAGAGGCCGTTTTTGATGCCCGGCATGGCCTGTCCGTCCCCTGGACATCAAATCATCGTCGCTGCCGTGGCGCTGGCAATCCCGAATTTTGGCGTAGCAGACGGGCGTTTTGCCCGCCCTCGCCAGACCCGCCCGTCCCGGTTGCCGGCAAGCGGGCCGGATTCTCCAATGAATCCCGCAAAATACCGGGGATTCGAATCATCTGTTGACGAACGGCAACATCTCTTAATAGAGTCTAAATAGATACTTTTCAGTACAGCGTTCAAAAGCTAGCGTGCGTCATGGCTACGGAAAAAGCCGAAACCGACCGTATTCCCGTCACGTTGGCGCTCTCGACCATCACCTATCTCGAAAAGCTGGTGAGACAGGGCACCCACGGCACAAGCGTTCCCGGCGTCGCAAGAACCTTGATCGAGGAAGGCATCAGGCTCGCCATCAAGGACGGGCTGCTGTCGATCCGCGACAATGGAAAGGCGTGAGCCGGGATGGCGTGAACGCGGCAGCACACCAAGAATTGGGACTGCCAAATGTTTGCCAACGTACCGACCTGGACCACCGAACGCGTCGAACTTCTCAAGGGCCATTTTCATGCCGGCCTATCCTGCCGCCAGATCGCGGCCGAGATCGGGGTGAGCCGCAATGCCGTCATCGGAAAACTCTCGCGCCTCGGACTGACGCGCGACAAGCCCGGCGGCATGGCGCTCCCGAAAAAACCCAGAGGGGAAAGGCGCGGGCGATCGGTGCCGCGGCTGCAATACGAGATGTTGCGCGAGGTCTATGATGAAGCCGCGTTTAACACGCCCGTCGTGAGCGAACACCGCTGCTCGCTCTATGAGCTCGGCAAGGAACACTGCCGCTGGCCGGTCAATGGCGACAGGGAAGAATTTTCATTTTGCGGCAACACGCCGCTGGCAGGCCTGCCCTATTGCCAGGGCCACACACGCCTTGCCTATCGTTCGCTGGCGCGGAGGGCCGGCTAGCGCGCGATCCCGGCCCGCCTGCCCGCCTTGGGATGCGGTCGCCGGGCCGGGATCGTGTGTACCGCTGGAGCGTTTTCAAGCGAAGTGGATACCGGTTCGCGTAAAGAAAACGCGTCAAATGAAGAATCCAGAGATTCGGTTCCGATTCAATCAGAACCGAATCTCTGATCAGCCGATGCGCCAGCCGACTTCCTTGACGAAGCTCTGGTAGAACTCGGCCTCGTAGGCGCGCTCCGGCGACTGCCGCACGCGCTCGTCGAGCCTGTGGGCGTCATCGCCGACCAGGATGCGCCATTTGCCGGCCTTCACCCCATCTAGAATGATCTTGGCGGCCTGCGCCGCCGAGGTCGGCGCTTCGTCGCGGAACGTGCGCGCGCGATCGTCGGCGAATTTCTGGATGTCGGCGTCGCTCATCTTCGATGTGTCGATATTAATCGCCTGCAGCCGCTGCCGTGCGGCGGTCAGTTCGTTCGGCGACAGCACATTGGTGCCGTTCTGCACCAGGCGGGAATTGGCGACGATCGAAGTCCCGATATGGCCGGGCATCACCACCGAACATTTGATGTGGGGCGCGTTGAGGCGCAGATCGTTGATCAACGCCTCGGTGAATCCCTTCACCGCGAACTTGGCGGCCGAATAGGCGGTGTGCGACACGCCCATGCCGACCGAGGCCCAGAAGCCGTTGACGCTGGAGGTGTTGACGATGTGGCCCTGGTCGGCGTTGAGCAGCAGCGGCAGGAAGGTGCGCACGCCGAGATACACACCGCCCCAGCAGATGTTGAAGGTGCGCTCCCACTGCTCGCGGGTGTTGGTGAACAGGCTGCCGCCGCCGCCGATGCCGGCATTGTTGAACAGCAGGTGGATCCTGTCGGTCTTCTGCTGCTCGACCAGTTCGTCGCGAAAGCGCTTGAGCTGATCCTCGATCGAGACGTCGGCAATGTGGGTGGTGACGCGCAGGCCCTGCGGCAGCTTCTCGGTCTCGCACAACCGCTTCGTCTCGGCCATCGCCTCGGCAGAGACGTCGCACATCGCGACATTGCAGCCTTCGGCGACAAGCTGGCGCGCCAGCTCGCGCCCCATCCCCGTGCCGCCACCGGTGATGACGGCAATCTTTCCGGCAAAATCCTTCATGGAGTCCTGTTGACCTTTCTCGTGACGAAACTATTCCGCCGCCTCGCGCGCGCCCACGACGCCGAGGCCCGCCAGCGCGCTGCGGATCGCGGCCTGCTGGGCGGGCGAGGCTTCCGGCATCGGCGCCCGCGGAAAGGTCTTCGGCAGACCCTGCAGGGTCTGCGCGAAGCGCGTACAGGCCGGCAGATTGTCGGCGATGACGGCGTTCCACAGCGTCAGCAGCTTCTTGTGCAGCTCGAGCGCCAGCGGATGGTTGCCGGCCTTCACGGCATCCCACAGCGCAACCGACGCATGCGGCGCGGCGGTGAGGATCGCGGCGATCGAGCCGTGCGCGCCGAGCGTATAGGAGGGATACATCAGCGCATCGACAGCGCTGTAGATCAGCTTGTCCGGCGCCATCATCATGAGGTCGGCGAGCAGTTTGAGGTCGCCAGCGCTCTGCTTGACGCCGACCACCAGCGGCACCTCGGTCATGATCCGCGTCAGCAGCGCCGGCGACAGATACGACCACGGCACGACGTTGTAGATGATGATCGGCATGCCCGTCTCATCCGCCATGCGGCGGAAGTGGTCGACCATCGCCTGCTCGTCCGGCTTGAACAGATAATGCACCGGCGTCACCTGCAGCGCGGCGACATCCATGTCGCGCACCAGCTTGCCGCGGCGGATCGCATCGCGCGTGGAATCGACGATAATGCCGGCGATGACGGGCGCCCTGCCCCTGGCCGCCTCGACGGTCGCCGCGATCAGGTCGCGATACTCTTCATGATCGAGCGTGTGGCCTTCGCCGGTCGAGCCGCCTGCGGCCATGCCGTGGCTGCCGGCGCCGATCAGCCAGTCGACCTGAGGAGCGACGAGCTTGAAATCGATCTCGCCGTCCTTCGTGAACGGCGTCGTCATTGGCGGTATCACGCCCGTGGGACGCATCTTCATGACCAACTTCTCCCTGATTCTAAAACATCACCCGGCTTTAAGCGTTCGTTATGAAGAGTACCTCGAAACGGTGCGCCAAGGGAGACCAGTCAAAAGCGAACGCTTCATAAACCAAGGCGTTAAATGGGTTCGTTCTGCCGGCTTCGCGATCTACTAGATAAACTTGCTTTATAAAATATTTCAATTTGACATTGCATTTGGGGCGTTAGAAATGACGAACCTCGCAGATATTGCCGGAGAATCTGGATGAACTAGCGCTGTAAAGCTCGCAGGGCGCGATTTCGCCTCGAGAAAGCCCGCCGGTAATATCTGTCCAATCGAGACAGCTTCGAACTCAACTCGTCAGTTCCAATCTTGCTTGAAAGCATGGCGGCACGAGCCCTGCCCAAGCGGAAAATCTCGACCTGCGCTTCCGCAGCCCTCCAGGACAGATCCGTTACAGTTTCCATGCCGCAGGCCCGAGCGATGCTGTGGGCTAGTATCTCGATGTCTCCCTTCAGACTTCCGATAGTGCTTGCGGGTATTGCTAGGCCGTGGTCCAACGCATTTTTCGAAGACCGGCGCTTCCCCAAGCTGGATTTGGGACCCGTACTCTTTTGCGCGTTCTTTCGATTGGACAGGCTCATTCGATCGGACATCATAGGTGCCTTTATTCAGCAGCTTCGCTGAATTCTGCATCAATCACATCCGTGGATGGTTTTACCGGTGACCGTGACAACCGTTCGTTGCGGCGACGCTCGATCTCACGCAAGATAACCATCTTCCGCGCCTCGTAGCTCGCGATGCGACGATCGACTGCGTCAATTTCAGAGACGCCTTTAATGAAGGCCCTTGCCAGTGTCTCGGAGGCAGGAAAGCCGCGGGCTGCGAGTCTTTCGTTGATCTCCTTCCTGGCGGCAGGACTGGTCGCCCACTCGCGAATCTCACCATCCGCAGCAAAAATACGGTATACATGCGTCTCAACCGAGGCTGGATCGTCCCTGGTCGTTTTGAGGAGATCTGCAACGATGTCCTTCTGCATCAACTCAATGATGCTCGTCTTGATCGAGCGCTCGCGGTGGATGTCCCATTCCAAATCGACGACATCCTTGACGTACAGCCAATCGACCGAGTCGGCCGGCCGTACCGAACTCACGATCGCGCCAAAGATACTCATGTAATCTTCAGCCCTCTCATCGCCAACCAGATGAACTGCCTCCAAAAATGGCTGAAGTTGTTTTGGTGGCTTGATGGCAAGAGTTTTGACGAGGGACTTGCTCATAGCGAATCAATCATGGTTATTGCGCCGTGGTTCGATTTCATCCCGTCTGGGTGAAAAGAAAATCGGCCGACGCCCTTTTCCCCGCTATCCTTTTGGCTGACCAATACAAAAAGGCATCGTTCCGCCTATAGTTGCCGGGGGCATGAAACATGAATCTAGTCGAAGTGGAAAAATCGTACGACTACTTCGCGGATCTGCTGCGGATCCGGAGCAGCCTATTGAGTTCTGCTATCGATTTTGAGGCGAAATCGGCATCGACGGAGATGGCTCCCCAAGCCCGCGAGTGTCGAGATCAGCTACTCATCGATCTTAAAGAGACCCGGAAAAATTCTCTGATCATCAGCATACTCGTTCACGAGGAGATGACCAAAGAAGCTGAACGGCTGGTCCGTGTCCCAACAGAACTTGCCAAGGTGATCCGCGCTTCAACCCGGTTGGAGCAAGCAGCGCAACAGGCGGACCTTCTCATCGAACAACAAGAAAAAAAACAAGCCGAGAATTTGCAGCCTAAGGAGAGCGCAACATTTGCGGCAATTAAAAGGTTCCTCGAACAGCATGAACGCGAGCAAAGAGATTAAGCGAAGAAGTTCTGCGTCGGAACCTCTCTAATTGAGTACGCTTTTGGCAGAGAGCTTGGCAAAAATGATGGCGCGCACGCTCTCGCGCCTACTGCCTGCGGAAAAGAAGGAAGGCCTTGCGACCACCATTACGCAGCAGGCGGGCTCGATCCTGCTCGAGGTCGAGAAGAAGAACGTCAAGCATTTCGAGGTCGAGACCCCCTACCTCGCCGCCGTCGTCAAGGGCACGCAGTTCCGCGTCACGGTGAGTGCCTCGGGCGCCACCGTCGACGTCACCCGCGGCCAGGTCGAGGTCTCCGATTTCAAGTCAGGCCAGATCGCCATGGTCATGCCCGGCCAGCACACCGCCGCCAAAGCCGTTACGATGATGACGCCACTTGCAGTCCTGGCGCAAGATGCACCCGCGCCTGCGGATCGAAGTCGTCGGCACCGATGCTGTTCTAAACCTCAAAGCTGGCGACGCCGATCTCTCCATTCGCTACGCCCGCGAACCGCCGCAAGACCTCAGCGCGACTGAACTGAGGCGCGACACGTTTTACCTCGTAGCAAGCCCATCGTTGGTTAGCCCGAAGTCGCTTCCAATGAGCCCGGATGAGATCGCCACCTACCCGCTGATTGAATGTGAGTGGCCATCCCACTACACGGCGGCGCCGACCTGGCGACGATGGGAGGCCGTCGCGCGCGAACGACATCCATCGCTGCCGATCCTCGCCGACGTCGTGAGCATGAGTTTCCGAGAGGAGCTTCATGCAATCGAAGCGATCATTTCCGGACAGGGTATTGGCATCTGTAGCGACGTCCTGACTGGGCGAATTGGCGACCGGCGCATTGGTGCGCGTTTCCCACACCGGATTGACCGGATATGGCTTCTATATCGTCCATCGCATGCAGCACCCGAAGGTCGGTGCAATCAAGGCATTCTCGAATTGGATGCGCGCGACAATCGCAGCAGGCCCATAAACAGCGACGACGATGTCCGCTCGGGGTCAAAATGAGACCTCGGCTCGCCGGTGAGGCATGTCCGTTCCGCCTCCAATAGCGGGCCTCGCCAAGCTGCAGGCTCAGGTCCGTTCAGGGTCGATTTTGTTGTAAAAGTCGCCTGTGACCGATGATGTAGTCTGGCCATTCGCTTGGGGCGACGGGGTTTGGTCCCCGACCCGTACGCTCTCTACGCACCTCTTACGTTACGCAATACAAAGAGCCTGAGCGGGTGGCGGTCGCGCAACCAGCGATGCGAGCCGCCGCAGGTTCTGGGCAATGGCGGCCAGAACAAATTCGTCCTGAGCACCTCGTGGACCACGCAGTCGAAGCCGACCGAGCTTCAGGATGCGCTTCAAGTGCGCGAACCGCATCTCGATCTTCTTGCGCTGGCGCCGCGACTGCTCGAAGCCTCGGTGCCAGCAAACGACCGTGCAACGTCCCGGGCATGTTCATGGATATCGCGCGGGATCTTGCGCGATGGTTCCTTTGGGCAGCATTGCGGCTTGAGTGGGCAAACGTCGCAGTCGAGCTTGCTTGCGCGATACAGCAGCGTCTTGCCCTCGTGCACGGTGCCGCTCGTCCCAAGTCGCTTTCCGCCCCGGCAGTGGTAGACGTCGTCGGTCGCGTCATATCGAAAGTCGCTGCGCGAGAAGGTGCCATCATCCCGCTTCGATTTATCGAACACAGGGATATGTGGTGCGATGCCCTTCTCCTCGACCAGCCAGTTCAGCATCGGAGCCGCCCCATAAGCGGTATCTCCCACGAGCCGCTCTGGCTTGAGACCAAAGCGCTCTTCGGTCCGTTCAATCATGGTCTTTGCTGCGCCGACCTCGGCCTGGCGAATAGCCCGGGATGCCTCGACATCAACGATGACGCCGAACTTCACGTCGATCAGATAGTTGTCGGAGTAAGCAAAGAATGCCGGTCCCTTATGAGCGCCAGTCCACTGGGCCGCGGGATCGGATGGTGAGACGAACTTCGGAACAACATCGCTGGCGGCACCCCAGGACGTATCGTCGAGGGTCGCCAGATACTCCTTTACTGCACGGCTGGACCTCGCCGGATCACGATCCTTGTGCCAATCCTGACCCGCGATTGAGCGTTGCTTATTGGCGTCGGCTTGGATCAAGCTCGCATCGACGGCAAAGCCTTCGCCACCAACCAGACCAGCCGCAATGCACGCCTCGACGACTCGTTCGAACATCCGGCGGAAAACATCGCCTTCACGAAAGCGCTCGTTCCGAGCACGCGAGAACGCCGAATGATCCGGCACAGCATCCTCGATACCGAGCTTGCAGAACCAGCGATAGGCGAGGTTCACCTGCACTTCACGACAGATCAATCGTTCCGAGCGGATCGCAAAGACATAACCTACGACCAACATCCGGGTCAACAGTTCCGGATCGATCGATGGGCGACCCATGGACGAATAATGGGGTGCAAGTTCGCTGCGGAGCCAGGAAAGATCGAGAGCAGCGTCGATCTTCCGCACCATGTGATCTTCGGGAACGGCATCGCCAAGACGAAACTCAACAGTTGACCTTGGTCACTCTTCAGACGGCCCATCATGGATCGACCTCGCCGAGAATCGCGCAACCACAACGGAATCACGCTTCGCAGCGTGTCTCAACCGACTTTTGCAACAAAATCGGCCAAAACCAGACTTTGGCTGCTATTCGATCCAAAGAAACGGCCGTATCCGAGTCCAGACTGCGGCAGTCTGAGAAAATGCAAGCTCTCGGTCAGCTAACACGCCGCGCCGTCGCGCGTAATTCACATCGGGATCCTGCACGTGTAGGCGAACTCGGTTCTTCGAGCCGGTCCGGCCTTTCTCGCCTGGTCTCCAATTCATTTCGCGGAGCGCGAGAATGGCGCCCAGGTGGCAGACAAGCCAAAGCGCAAATGACAACGCTGCCAAACTGTCATTGATGAAGTTCATTTTACTTCCTTGCGCCTAGGCGGAGCCCTCACCGTACCGGATCCGAAAAGACCGCGCTCTCCGATTGTCGCAAGGGACCGAAACCGGGAATTCCACCTGATTGATTCGGCCAGTCAAACTCGACATAACCAAACGATTGCATCGTGTGGCCCACTTCGTGCGCCGCAGTCGAGCAGACCTTCCGCGGACAGTTAGCCGGCTGTCCTTTCAAAAAGTTACCCTTAACAAGGGTCGGCGGAAACATAAGGAAGTATAGCGCCAGAGAGCCAAAAATAATCGCCACTCCAAACGCTTTAATCTCGAAGCGATCACGGCCTGTTCTCGACGACCAAATGGCTTGCGCTGCTGCGAATATCGCTTTTCGGTCCATGGATCATCCCTCCATTGGAGCTGCTATCCGTCAATCCTGCGCCGTTTGAGATTGTCTGCATCATCCAAATGGATGAGGTTGATTTTCGAAATCGCAGTAGCATCCACTCATGGATTTCATGCAATCGTCTCACGCCATCGATAGCGTTTCATATCGCGACCAGCGCTTTTTGCCCCAATGGGTGGCTGGCTCTTAGCCGCGCCAATCTCCGCGTTGTAAAACTTGTCATCGTGGATTGCAGTAGCTTGGTTCAGAGTGCCGGTTCTATTGTCGTTACTACCAGATAGGTGAAGCCCATGCTGAGACAGATAGTGCGCACCGCTATCATTTCCGTAGCTATTGCTTGCTCAACTACCGCCAACGCCGGTGATTTCGCGCTCACCCGAAATGCTGCTGTCCAAACTGCGCAGTCTTTAATTGACGAGGCCATGAGCTGGATTTGCGCAAACTTCGATCTACCACCTGCCCCGAGTCGCCCCCTCGTCGCGTTTGCAAGCAAGAGCGAATTAAAGCGAATTCGCATTGCGGACCGGGTCGATTGGCAAGGCTTTGTTCAAGAAGAAACGGAAATCTCTAACGAGCGCAATGTTGTTGCAGTTTACGATACGATCTCGCGCACAATCTACTTGCCTGAAGACTGGACCGGACAATCGGCCGCCGATCAATCAATCCTGGTGCACGAGTCCGTTCATCATCTTCAGAATGTCGCCGGAATAAGATTCGAGTGTCCCGCCGCACGTGAGAAAATGGCCTACCGTGCACAAGATAAGTGGCTAGCACGCTTCGGCTTGAGTCTTGAAAAGGAATTCGAAGTCGACATGTTTACCGTCGTTGTTTCATCAGAGCCGGCTCCGCAAATTTGAACAGGGCGATAAGTGGAGTTTCTGCCTGACAGCGGGCACGCTGAGCCTGCGAATCAGGAGAGACCATGAGCAAACGACCGCGCCGGAACCACACCCCGGCCTTCA
>JAKFVP010000597.1 GCA_021732175.1 Bradyrhizobium sp. | reverse complement strand
CGACGTCGCGATCATGGAACTGATCGAAGCGCAGACCTCGTTCGTCGACACCCGCAACAACAGGCGCGAGGGCAAGCTGTTGCTCAAACCAGTGCAGACCGTGATCAACGGCGTGCCGTTCGGCCGCCCCTACCAGGCGCCGTTCGCGGTGAGGTGAGCTGCGTCCCTCGTGGTGAGGAGGCGCCAACGGGTCCGCGCGATGCGCGGCCCGATGACAGGCTCCGCGCCGTCTCCGGACGATGCTGCGCATCGCCGGGAGAACCAAGAGGCCCCGGATCTCGCCTGCGGTCCATCCTTCGAGACGCGCGCCCCTCGCGCGCTCCTTAAGGATGAGGTCGAAGGTGTGGCTGGGAGGAAATCGCCCCAACCTTGCGCTCGATCAATATCCGGTTCGCGGTCTCCGGCGATCATGGCGTGAAGGGTCGAGCGTGGCACCGAAGGCAGCACATTCCCGCAATGAATTACCGCCGGAAGAACCGGTCGGGACGATTTCGGCTGGAGGCACGGTCCTTTCCCTCTACGAAAGCGAATTCCTGAGCCAGCTCGGCGAGCGGGTCCGCACGCTTCGGGCGCAACGGGAAATGTCGCGCCGGGAGCTGGCGCGCCAGTCCGGCATTTCGGAGCGCTACATCGCCCAGATCGAGGCTGGCCGCGGCAACGTCTCGATCGTGCTGCTGCTGCGCCTCGCCCAGGCCATCAGGTGCGAATCATTCTCAAATCCGTTTGCGGACCTGAAGGTCGAGTAGATGGGAGAGCTGGTCCTCGCCGCCAAGGTCAGCCACGTGCCCTCGCTGATGCTGTCGGAGGCCGAGGGCAGCCCGCTGAAATCGGCGCGGGAGGGTGCCGTCAGCGCCCTGCGCGAACTCGGCCGCCGCGCCCGCGAGCGCGAGGTGTCGACCTTCGTGGTGTTCGACACCCACTGGCTGTCCAATTTCGGCTACCACATCAACGCCAATGCGCATCACCGCGGCGCCTTCACCAGCCACGAAGCGCCGCAGATGATCCAGGACCTGCGCTACGATCTGCCCGGCGATCCCGCGCTGGCGGAAGCGATCGCGACCGAGGCCGCCAGGGGCGGGCTGAACGTGCTGGCGCACCGCGTGGCCAGCCTCGGGCTCGAATACGGCACCATCGTTCCCATGCACTACATGAACCCCTATGGCCGCGCCAAGGTGGTCTCGGTGGCTTCGCCTTTGTTCACCTCGCCGGAGGAGAGCCGCATCCTCGGCGAAGCGACCCGGCGCGCCATCGATCGATCGGGCGAGCGGGTCGCGGTGATCGCCAGCGGATCGCTGTCGCACCGGCTCTGGCCCAACCGGAAGCTCGGCCCGGAAGCCTGGACCTCGGTCGCCAGCGAATTCAACCGCCAGGTCGATTTGCGCGTGCTCGAGCTGTGGCAGCAGGGCCGCTACCGCGAATTCATCGACATGCTTCCGGACTACGCCACCAAGTGCAGCGGCGAGGGCGGCATGGCCGACACCATCATGATGTTCGCAGCTCTCGGCTGGTACGGCTATCAGGGCCAAGCGGAGCAGCTCTGCGACTATTTCCCGTCGAGCGGCAGCGGGCAGGTCAATGTCGAGTTTCACGTCGCGGCGTGACGGAGTCCGCTCCATGCTTGGAAGCGGTCATCGGATGCGCACATCGGCTCGTCCGCTAAAGGCCAGCAACGGTCATTCGCTGCGTCGTCGAAACGCCGCAGCTTTTTCACCGTCTCCAATGTCCTGCTATGGCAATTACGTGCTGATGAAGTAGCCGTCCACAGCTTGAAAATCAGGCCTCGGCCGGAGCGCTATATCGCTTTGAGGAGCATCAACATGGATTACGCCGCGAGTTGCTAGAGAGGGTCTAATTCAATGGAGATTTCCCAATGTGGACGAAACGCGACCTCCTTCGCTCTGGTGCACTGACCGCGGTCGTTGCTGCGGGAACAAAACCTGAGCAGGTTCTTGCTCAAATGCTCACGGGCGCGCCCGCCGCACCCAACTTGAAGTATTCAACGTCGATGCCTTCAGGTGTCGCTATATCCGACAACCTTGAAACTCGACTGGGTAAGCTGAATTTCTTTAGCGGCTTTCCGGATCAGGCCAGCGTCGATAAACTCTACGACAACCTCGATTTTCAACGGGCGGTGCAGGCGTACCTGCTAGCACTTCCAGTGGTAAACCAAGTGGGTAACCGCGACGGCATCCTAGCAGTTGGTCCGGCCAACACGACCGTTCCGATTTGGGAAACCATGGTCGATGCGCGCACAGTCGAACTCACTGCCAACAACAACACGCCCTACACTTGGTTCTGGCTCGACCTGCGCGGCGGCCCACTCGTCGTTGAGGCCCCTCCGAACGTGCTCGGGCTCATGAACGATATCTGGTACAGGTGGGTTGGCGACATCGGGCTCGTCGGCCCGGACAAGGGCAAGGGCGGAAAGTATCTGGTGCTACCGCCCGGCTACAAGGGTAACGTCCCCTCGGGCTATTTCGTTTTACGGTCAGGATCATATCACACTTGGATTGCATGGCGTAGCTTCCTAGTTGGCGAAGATCCAAAGCCCGGTGTTGATCTCGTCAAAAAGCACACAAAAATCTATCGTCTTACCGACGCAGCTAATCCGCCGAAGCTCAATTTCGTAGACATGTCCAGCAAGCCATTCAATATGGTTGCGCCCGCGGACTATCCGTTCTGGGAATTGCTGAACAAAGTCGTGCAAGACGAACCAACCGACGCGATTGACGCGACGACGTTAGGCTTCTGGGCTTCAGTTGGCATCCTGAAGGGCAAGCCCTTCGCGCCCGACGAACGCATGAAAAAAATACTGGCCGAAGCCGCGATTGTTGGCGATGCGACGGCGAGGGCCATCATGTACAGGTGGCGAGGCGCCGATGGCTACTGGTATTCAGACAGAAACTGGCGTCTAGGTTTTGTCGGTGGTTATAAATTTGAGGAGAACGGCGCGCGATTGCTGAACGCGTATTCCGGCTTCTTCTTCTACGCGACCGGCGTTACGCCCGCGATGGACTCAAGGAGCGTGGGCGAAGGTTCGCAATATTTGGCGATGTTCGTCGACGCGAAGAACAACGTCCTGGATGGCGGTAAAGACTACAAGCTGCATCTGCCCCCGAACATCCCAATCAAAAACTTTTGGTCGGTGATTGTCTATGACAACCAGACGCGTTCGATGCTTCAGACAGACCAACGGTTTCCTAGCGTGAGTAGCCAAAACAAGAAGCTGAAAATAAACGCAGATGGCTCTGTTGACGTGTATTTTGGACCAAAAGCACCCTTAGGTTGGGAAGATAATTGGGCTCAGACGGTTCCCGGAGCAAGCTGGAATATCTTGTTGCGCTTGTACGGGCCGCTTCAGGCTTTCTTCGACAAGACATGGCGACCCGGCGACATCGAGCTCCAATCCTGAGCAAATTAGCTTACTTGGGCAATTTTTGCCGCCCAAGGCAGAATAGTTCCGTCGTTTAACCCGCTTCGGGTCAAAAGCTGCAATTCAGTCCGGCCCGTTGCCACGTCTGGTCTGCCCCTGAAAGAAGACCCAAACGTTCATGAGCGTCCGCCTCTACGGCCGTTTGGGCAGGAAGCCGACATTGGCCGGGGCACCCGGCAAGACGGCGTCATGCGCTGGTCTTGGCAACTTCATCTGCCTCCGAGTTGCACAATTCCGATAGTCCTTGCAATCGCTGTTTAACGGCGACCGTGTATTCATCGGGCTGCTGAATTCCATTGGGGCCAAATCATGTTTCCTCGTCTAACCATTTCGCGCGGGATTGTCGTTTTCGGAATCGCCCTTGTTTTGTCGCTGGCGGCGATCGTCGGGACGAGCAACTATACCGTCCAGCAAATCAGGGTAGGCGGGCCGCTTTACGACAAGATCAAACTCGGCAACGACCTTGTAGCTGATATCCTTCCGCCACCCGAATACGTGATCGAGGCCTATCTGGAGGCGACCTTGGCAATTCGCAATCCGGCTTCGCTCGCGGAGCATCGCGAACGGCTGGTCCAGCTGCGCAAAGACTACGACGAGCGGCGTGAATTCTGGTCGAAGTCCGATCTGGACCGGGCGTTGAAATCATTACTCGTCGAGAAGTCCGACGCCGAAGTGCGGAAATTCTGGAGCGCGATCGACGAGGGCTTGCTCCCGGCGCTTGCGGCTGGCAGGGCGGATGATGCGGCTAAGGCCTACGAGGCGGCCTCCTCTCACTACAGGGCCCACAGGGTTGTCATTGACGACATCGTCAAGAAGACAACTGAGGCCAATGCTGCCACTGAGGCTTACGCGGCAACGACGGTCAGCACTCTTTCCCTTGCGATGTGGATCGTATCGGCACTGGTGGCTCTCGTAATCTTCGTTGGACTTCTGGCCATGGTACGTCGCGTCGTGCGTCCAATCGGCGAAATGACGTCCGCCATGGAGAAGCTCGCCGGCGGCGACTTGACTGTTTCGATTCCTTCCGGCCGCCACGACGAGATCGGCGCAATGGCGCAGGCCGTGCAGGTATTCAAGGACAACGCGATACGCGTTCGCGACATTGAGGCTGGTGAGGCCTCTCAGCGCGCCCGCGCCGAGCAGGAACGTAAAGCTCAATTCGCTCGTGTGGCGGACGAATTCGAGGCTACAATCGGTAGCGTCGTAGAGGCGGTCTCTTCGGTATCCGTGGACATCGAGACTGCCGCCGGCACCCTGGCAGAGTCCGCTCGCTCTACTCGCACGCTCTCAGAAGGAGTTGCTGTTGCCTCAGAGCAATCATCGAAGAGTGTGAGCTCTGCGGCCGCCGCTTCCGAGGAGATGGCCGCAACCGTCTCCGAGATCGGCCGTCAGGTCGAGGAGGCCAACCGCATCGCAAAAGCTGCCGTAGGCCAGGCGCAACGCACCAACGAGCTTGTGACTGCGCTTTCCGGCGCGGCCGGCCGTATTGGCGAGGTCGTGAAGATGATCACGGCCGTGGCCGAGCAGACCAACTTGTTGGCGCTGAATGCTACTATTGAGGCGGCGCGGGCGGGCGATGCTGGCCGCGGGTTTGCGGTAGTGGCTTCTGAGGTCAAAGCGCTGTCAGCTCAGACCGCGAAGGCCACGGACGAGATCGGCAGCCAAATCAGTCAGATGCAGGCCGCCACCGACGACTCCGTAGCGGCGATAAGGGAGATCAGCAGCACCATCACGCGCGTCTCGGAGATTTCTGCGACCATTGCCGCAGCCGTAGAGGAACAAAGTGCGGCAACTCAGGAAATTGCCCGCAGCGTTCAGCTGGCGGCGAACGGTAGTGACGAGGTGCTTGCCAGCGTCAATCAGGTAAGCCGAGGAACTGTCGAGACAGGCTCCGCTGCCGATAAGGTGCACGACGCCTCGGAGGTGCTAAGCAGCGAGACCGAACGGCTGACGGAGGCCGTCAGACACTTTGCGGCTACGATAAGGGCAGCCTGAGACGGTCAGCAGCGCTTCGTTCAATTCCTCACATCCGTAGTCTTACGGTCATCCGGCGAGCCAAATGTGAGATTGCGATAACCGAATCGTGACATTGTTGGCCTCTTCCCAACAAAGCGGCAAAACGAAATGCTTTTGCGAGGATTGAAAGCCACTCCAGCGCTGGATTACGTGGAGTTTCCAACGTTAGATGCATTCGAGGCCTTCGCTCTGCTCGGCGACGCCCGTAACACCCCGCTGAGCGGCCGTTGCGCCTCGGCTCGCGCACATATTGCTCTGCCGTCCTGCAAACTCACTGTTCAACGTACTTTTCCACGCATCCTCGAGGTCAATTATCGGACCAGTGGGACCATCTGCATCATTCCACTACTTCCGTCGGTGAACGCCAAGATCAACGGCATCAGCGGTAGTCCTTATCGCATAATGGCTGTTCAGGGCGAAGTTGCCTGCGAAATTTTTGAGCCTCAAGGCAATCTCTTTGCGATATTGCACATTAACCCGCCACTATGCAATCGAGGCTGGCCGGAGTCGCTTGATCGTGTGAGTGTTGTTGAGATCGCAAACCGGGAAGCGTTGCAGGCATTTCGGCGCACGGTAGAGAGCCTGCTTGCGCTTGCATCGCTGAATGCCCTTAATCGAGATCAGGGGATGCTCAGCCTGATCGAAGAAGCGTTGCTGTCGTCGTTAGACGAGGCGATATGCGCAAACACCAAAGTTCCATCACCGCGCAAATTCGAACAGTATCGACGCATTGTTCGAGAGATAGACGAATACCTTGCCTATCAGCACGCGACAGATATTTACCTTCCTGAACTCGCGCGGGTCTGCAATGTATCGTTAAGGACCTTGCAGACCGCAACAACTGCGGTTCGAGGACTTAGCGTGCTTCAATACGTGCGGCTGCGCAGGTTATGGTCAGTGAGAAAATCGCTCGCATCGGGCCGATCAAATATCAAAGTGTCCGACGTCGCCCGCGCGCACGGCTTTTGGCACTTGAGTGAATTCTCGGCTGCTTATTACACAATCTTTGGGGAACGTCCGTCCGAGACGATTCTACGCAAAATTCGTGCTTAAGGGCGGCCGTCCGTGCTCTGGGTCATAAGCGACAATTCAGTCCGGCCCGTTGCACGTCTGGTCTGCCCCCGGAAGCAGACTTGAACGTACGTAGGCGCCCGCCCTCAGCCCCGCGCGCGCTTCTCCACATTGGCGCTGCGCTCGGGCACGCCGAACTCCTTGCGGCAGACGTCCGCAAGCACGGCGACGCCTTCGCGGATCTGTTCGTGGCTGGGGCTCGCAAAGCAGAGCCGCAGGCGGCAGCCCGAATAGGGCTTGTCGACCGACCATTCCGGCCCCGGATTGATCGCGACACCGGCGGCGAGCGCCGCCTGGTAGAGTTTCAGCGTATCGACATGATCCGGCAGCTTCACCCAGAGGAAGATGCCGCCGCTCGGCTCCTCGAATTCGGCCGACGTGCCGAACTGCTCGCCGAGCGCATCCATCAAGGTGTCGAGCTTGGCGCGCAGGCCGCGCGTCAGTTTCGGCACATGGCTCTCGAAATGCGGCGCGCAATATTCTGCCAGCACCATCTGCTCCAGCGCGCCGGAGCCGGCATCGGTCTTCAGCGCCAGCATGCGCGACATCATTTCCCAGGGCGCGACGATGAAGCCGACGCGCAGGGCGGGCGCGATCGATTTCGAGAACGAGCCGATATGAATGACGTTGCCCGTCTTGCTCATGGCGTAAAGCGCAGGCGGACGCTTGCCGTCCCAGGTCAGGTCCGCGTAGCAGTCGTCCTCGAAGATCGGCACGCCATATTGCTCCGACAACCGCAGCATCTCGGCGCGGCGGTCTTCGGGGAGGATCGTGGCGGTCGGATTCTGCACCGTCGGGATGGTGTAGATGTATTTTGGCGTGATGCCCTTGGCCTTCAGATCAGCGAGCGCGTTCGCCAGCGCATCCATGCGCATGCCGTGCCCGTCGAGGGGAATGCCGACGATGTTGACGCCCATGCGCGTGAGGCGGTTGATCGAGCCCTGATAGGACTCCTTTTCGAAGATCACGGTGTCGCCGCGTGCCAGCAGCGTCTGATTCACAAGGTCCAGCGCCTGCAGCGAGCCGGACACGATCATCAGATCGTCCACGGTGCAGGCAATCCCGGCATCGCGCTTGAGCTTCCTGACCAGGAATTCGCGCAGGGGACGGTAGCCCTGCGGGCCGTGCGCGAGATTGTAGGTGGCGAGCGATTTGCCCTCGCGCTTCAGCACCGCGGTGACCGCCTCGACGAGCTCATCGACCGGAACGCCATCAGGGTCGTTGTTGCCGCCGACAAAGCTGTATTTGGCAAGACCCGTGAAGCGTGCGGCCGGGGCAGGCAGCCCGGGCGGCAGCAGCGAGGCGTAGCTGAAGGGGGTCGAGGTCATGGACGTAATCTCCCGTTGATTTTCTTGTTGAGGAAGCAGATTGCTTTCGCTCCCCCTTCGTTGTTGTCAGTTCTTGCCGGCGGGGCGGATCGGGCGCCCCTGGGTGATGAAGGCATAATGCCCGGCGCCGACGCCGCCGACCATCAGGGCTTCTACGGCAGGCTCCGCGATCTCGCCGGCCGCGGCCCAGTCCACCACGAAATTGGCGCCTGTCCCGCCGCGCACATCATTGGTTCCGATAAACACCTCTATGGTCGCGAACGGCTTCAGCGCAATCGGCGCCTTGAGGTAGCTTTCCACCATCTTGCCTGACGTGTCGAAATAGGCGAGCCGCTTCAGCACCAGCGGGCGGGTCTCGGACGTGTTGTGGACGCTCAGCGTGACCGAGAAATCGGCGCGCAGCTTGCCCTGGGCCATCGAGACGCTGGAATAGACGGGAACGTAGAAGGCGCCGGTCACGGTGAGGGGGTCGGCGGGAACCGCGGTCAGGGACGCCGAGAAATTCTGCTCGATGTTTCCGCCCGGCGCACTTCCTTGGGCGGCAGCAGGGGACATCTGCGCCAGCATCATGCAGGCGAAAATCCCACCAATGGCGGCCTTGATCGAGGTGTGACAGATTGCTTGTTTTAGCCTGCCGAGCCTGCCACTAGGTTGCGGCAAGAGGACCATTCGATTCATGCACGAGCTCATTGGCGACATCACTTTAAGCATCCTGTTTGCCTGGGTGCTGGGCCTTTTGGCCCATTTTACCCGCCAGCCGCTGATCCTCGCCTACCTCGTCGCCGGCTTTTTCATTGGGCCATTCGGCATGGGATGGGTCAAGTCCCAGGAGTCGATCAGCGTCATCTCCGAGCTCGGCCTGATCTTCATGTTGTTCATGATCGGGCTCGAGATCGACCTCAAGAAGATCGTGCGCGCCGGCCCGGTGATCCTGATTGCCGCCGGCGGCCAGCTGCTCGGCGGCTGCCTGCTCGGCGTGTTGTTCTTCATGGGAATCGGGCTTTCGCTCGGCGGCGGCGCCTTTGATGCGCTGTACCTCACCGTTGCCTGCGCGCTGTCCTCGACGGTGATCATCGTCAAGGTGCTCTATGAGAAGCGCGAGCTCGACACCCTGCCGGGCCGCATCACCCTCGGCGTGCTGGTGCTGCAGGACATCTTCGCCATCCTGTTCCTGGCGGTACAGCCGAGCCTTGCCAATCTGCAGGTCTCGGTGATCGTGCTCTCGATCGCCCGGGTCGGCGCGCTGGTCGCAACCGCCCTGATCCTGAGCCGCTACGTCCTGCCGCGGCTGTTCCACCAGATCGCCCGCCGTCCCGAGCTGTTGCTGCTCGGCGCGCTCGCCTGGTGTTTCCTGATCGGCGAGATCGCCGAGAAGCTGCATCTGTCGCGCGAGATGGGCTCGCTGGTGGCGGGTGTCTCGATCTCGACCTTCCCCTATGCGCTCGACGTCACCGCAAAGGTGACGACGCTGCGCGACTTCTTCATCACGCTGTTCTTTGTCGCGCTCGGCATGACCATCCCGATCCCGAACGGTTCGGTGATCACGCTTGCGCTGATCATCGCCGCTTTCACGGTGGTGAGCCGCGTCGTGACGACGTTCACGCCGCTGTACCTCATGAAGCAGGGTCTGCGCGCCAGCCTCTTGCCGGCGATCAACCTGGCGCAGATCTCGGAATTCTCGCTGGTGGTGATCCAGACCGGCATCACCGCCGGTCACATCAAGACCGAAACCGCAAGCGCTGCCTCCTTTGCCTTTGTGGTGCTGGCGGTGGTTTCGACCTTCGTCATGGCGCGCAGCGGCGAGATCACCAAGTCCTTGATCGGGCCGCTGAAGAAGATCGGCCTGCGCGACCTCGATCACGCCCATCACGCCTTC
>JAKFVP010000595.1 GCA_021732175.1 Bradyrhizobium sp. | reverse complement strand
GTGCTGGCGCTGATCGCCGCGCAAAATGGCGGGATCGCCGCGCTCTTCGGCCGCATCAGGCAAACGCTGCTGCGCCCGCCGGCCGGCGACGTAAGGGCTGGCAGAGTCCGAAAGCTCAGCGCGGAAACAGCTTGTCGCGTATGTAGCGCGACGTCGCCGTCAGCCGGATGCCGCGCGGCTTGCACCAGGCCGCCTTGTCGATCTCTTTCTTGTCGCCGATTTTCAGACGGCCGGAGACCTTCTTGGCGACGAAGATCGCGTCGCTCATCCGCCGGCCCGACCTGCGGTTCCTTGCCTTCACTTCTTTCCAGAGCTTGACCTGGCCGAGTTTGAGCTTGGGCAACTCCTCGCCAATCTCGCGGCGCAGACAGCGCCGTTCGCTCTCGGCCGCGCGCCGGCGCCCGCCCGGAAACATCCAGAGCCTGTCATGCCGTCGCCTGACGAGAAGCACGCGGCCCTTCTTCGCCGCGACGAGCTTTGATGACTTTGCCATTTCCTGATCCCGACTCAACGATCTCAATCCATTGTAGCGGGAATGCAGGCGCCGGGCCGCTTGCTTCTTGCCCGGTCCGTAACATTACGGGCGCGTGACGATCGCCGCGCGCCGATGGCATTCATCGCCTTCTGAAATTTTCTGAAGCTGTTGGCAGGACCACAATCAAGAGCGAGGAGGCCGCTCCAAGGCGCCCTCCGCCCGCCGATTCCCTTACATCGCGTCCGCCGATTCCGCCGGCATATCCTTCATGTCGGGATGCGTTTTCAGCAGCGTCATGACGTCGATATTGGGCTTGTCCTTCAGCGCCTCGACGACGCAGCCCTTGACGTATTTGCGGCGCTGCAGCCACGGCACCTTCTTGCCCTTTGCCTCGGCCTTGCAGGATGAGATCGCCTGTTTCAGCGCGGTCTTTTCCGCAGGGGTCAGCTTCGCCGCGGCCGGGGCCGGTGCTGCGACCGCAGCGCCCGCAAGTCCCGCGGCGACCACACATGCAAATACAGTTTTGGCGATACGAGACATGATGAAATTCCTTGTTGGCTTCTTGCGCGCCGGAACTATGCACCTTGCGCCGCGCATGACAAGCACGGCAACGTTCGCTCCGCAGGGATTTGCACGTTGCGGCGCGGCATCGTCGCGTGACTGCAGCGTGGAACCCGGGGGCATTCGACCCGGCTTCAAAAATCAGACGATCTCGAGGCCCGCCTCGGCGCCAGGCAACGCGATATCGGGATTCCCGGGATCGACGGCGATGCGGCGTCCGACGATGCCCGTGACGAGAAGCCATTGGTCGAGGCGCATCCCCTCGCCGATCACCACCGTCGCCTCCTGGTCAGGCCAGTCCCGCAGGAGCTCGATCAATTCGCGAACATTCATTGCCTTTGCCCTCAGCGGGGCACATCAACCACCAATACGCGAGGCGCTCCAGATAATTTTGACCGGTTCGACGAATTGCGTATTACAGTCGGCCGCTATCGCCGCGACCTAGCCAGTGTTTCGGAGGGCATCTCGCCGAATTGCTCGCGATAGGCGTGCGCGAAGTCGCTGAGGTGCCAGAATCCGTGCGCCAGCGCAGAGGACTTCACGCTGTCGGCGCCGGCCACCAGCCGGCGGCGCACCAGCCACAGCCGGCGCAAGCGCAGGTAACGATGCAGGCTCATGCCGCGATAGCGTTGCACCGCGTCGTGCATGGTGCGCACGGATACGCCGATATGCGCTGCCAATTCCTCGCTGTAGATGACGTTCCCGAAATGACCGGACAGAGCGTCCTCGATGTCCCTGAAGATCTTGAACTGCCGGCTCGAGTTCGCCTGGCTCGACCACCGCGCCGGGACGAATTCGGCAACCGCGGCGTCGATCCCCGCCAGCATGGATTCCCGCATCGCCACGGCAACGCTGCCGCTCTCCGGCGATCCGGCGACCTCCGTGGCCGAGGCCAGGATCTGCCGCACCAGCGTGCGCAGCCTCGCGAACGTCCCCCGTCCCGCCTCGAACACATGGAAGTTCGCGCCGGTCTGCGGCCAGCCGCGGTTCGTCACCTCCGGGCGGAAGATGATCGAGGCATATTCCCGCGGCGCCGTTTCCACCGAACTGTAGAGCGCGCCGCCGTTTCCGAACGTGATGACGGAATCGTCGCGTTCGACGCCGTTGAAGCGGATCGGCGCGCCGTCGTCCATCGAGAAGGCGACAGCCGTGCAATCCGGCGCCAGTTGGGCATCGGTGATCCGCGGGAACGACTTGGTGAAGTTCACGTCGCATCCGGGCAGACTGAGTATCGACTGCTCCGCCGAAATGGTTCGCACCAGCGGCGTAAAGTCCACGCTCAGGGTACGTATTGAACTTCTGAACTCATCGATATCCGTGAATCGAAATATCTTTGGCGCCTGCAGCGGCGCTAACGCGTCACCGGTCATCCCCTACTTTCTAGCAACAAACGCCCGCATCCTGAGAAAAATCAGGATCAGCGAGCGTCGATCAGCTCCCCCAGCAATTGCCCGGCGGTCACATGACGATGGGAAGCGTCGAAACGCCAGCACAATGCGGGAACAAGGCTTTCGCCGAATTTCGATAGTGTTTTGAGGCAAATTTAATGTATCTAATTACCTTTCAGAGAGATTTCCTAAGGGTGGAATTAAGGTTTCAGCGCTGGAATTAGGCATTGGAAACAAGGACCTATTGGTTAAGAAGCAGGCGCATCCGATGGCTGCGATCGCATCTGTCGAACTGGTTGCCGACCTGGAGCGTGCCGTACAGGCAAGCCCCGGGCGCACGGCCCATTTGCTGGGTGGCGTGGGCAAGCTGCTTGCAGCCACGGCCGACCGCCTCAGTCCGGATCAGCTTGCGTTCTTCGACGAAGTTCTGATCCGGCTGACGGATCGTGTCGACGTGCAAGTCCTGGCGCAGCTCAGCGAAGGCCTAGCGAAGGTCCCCTTTGGCGATCTGAAGATTTTGCGGCATCTCCTCCGCCACGAGGAAGCCGCGGCCGCCGCGCCGATCCTGCAGAACGCGGCTTGGCTCTCCGACGATGATCTCGTTGAAATCGCGGCCTGCCGCGGACCGGCGCACGGCATGGCGATTGCCCGGCGCAACTGCGTCAGCGAGGCCATCGTCGACATCCTTCTCGACCAGGGCGACACCGGCGTCTGGGTCCAGCTTGCGAAAAACCCCGGCGCGAAGTTTTCGCCGGAAGGCTGGCTGAAGCTTGCCCGCATGGCGGAGCGCAATGACGAGCTGGCCGATCTGCTGGTCGGCCGCGCCGACGCCCCGGTGGATGCCCTTCGCGAACTGCTGACCCGGCTTCCGCGGTCGGTGCGTGCACGCCTGCTGAAGATCGCCGCACCGGCGTTGCGCGATGCCGTCACTGACGTCATCGAGGGCGTCGAAGCCGGAATTTGCGTCAAGGCGCCCGAACGGGTCGATTATTCGGATGCGCAGGCGAAGATCGCCGAGCTCAACAAGCTTGGCAAGCTCAACGACTCCACGGTGAACCGCTTCGCCACCTGGCGCGAGTACCGCAATCTGATTGCAGCCTTGTCGCAGCTCACCACTGTCCCGATCGAGACGATCGAGCAGATGCTGCATGAAGGTGACAGCTATGGCCTCGCCGTGGCCTGCCGCGCCTCCCGCCTGAACTGGAACACGGCGCAGGCCGTCATCTGCAACCGGCCGGACAAACAGCGGCCGCCCGAGGACGAAATCAAGCGGATTGCCGCAGCGTTCGAGTCGCTCAATCTCTCGGCCGCGCAACAGATGATCCGCTACGGATCCATCAAGGAGTTCGCGCGCAAGCACCAGGCCGGCGGTAACGCTGCGATGGCGGAGGCGAGCTGATGGCGTACGGCGATCGGCAATCCACCCGCGTTCAATTCGAGCACCGCTATCCGGTGAACCTGATGGGCGTCGACGGTACCTGGCGCCGGGCCTGCGTGATGCTCGACGTGTCAGCCACCGGCGCGCGACTCGAAGTCGAGGGAACTCTCGACGTTCTGCGCGCCCAGGAATTCTTCCTGCTGCTGTCCACGACGGGACTGGCCTTCCGCCGCTGCGAGCTTGTGCGGATCGACGGCAACATTATCGGCGTGCACTTCGTGGTCCACGACAAGAAAAGAAAGTCGTCGCGACCTGCCCAGTCGGAGAAGGCCTGACAAGGCAACGTCCCATGACTGTCCACGTCATCGCCGACAACGCATCCAAGATCTCCGCCATCCGGGGCATGATCGAGCAACGGCACCCCGTCACGTCGGAAATGCTTGGCGGAGCGGAAATCAAGCGCAAGGGTATCGAGGCGATCGTGGTTGCCGCCGATGTCGCCGATGTCGACAATATCGCGGCCCTGAAGGCCGTCTCCGGCAAGCTGGCGCGCATCCCCAAGCGGATATTCCTGATCGACAGCAAAGCCCGCATCGCGATCGTCCAGGCTTACGCGCTGGGCGCGACTGACGTGCTGACCAACCCGGTGCGTGCCGCCCATCTCCTGACCAAGCTGGCGCCGCCGGAAGCAGCCGTCGTTCTCTCGGGCGAAGGTTCTGGCGGCAGCGTCGAAGCCGCCTCCGCTGGTGCTGCGAGCATCGCGTCCATGTTCGCCGCAGTCATGAATGGAACGGCGCTGGACGTCGGCAACATCAAGGCCTCCGGTGGCATGATCTCCAACAGCATCGCCGAGAATGGCCTGGCCGACTGGCTTTCCACGGTGCGGCGCCATCACGAAGGCACCTTCCAGCACTGCCTGTTGGTAACCGGCGTGGCCGTCGATTTCGCGCTCAGCCTTGGATTCAAGGCGCCTGATGTGGAGCGATTGTATTCGGCCGCCATGTTTCACGACATCGGCAAGGCGAAGATCCCGCTCGCCATATTGGACAAACCCGGCAAGCTCGATGACAGCGAACGCGCGCTGATCCAGACCCATCCGGTGGCGGGTTTTGAGGTACTGCAGGGCAACCACGCCATCTCGCCGGAAATCCTCGACGCGGTGCGCCACCATCATGAATTTCTCGACGGCAGCGGATATCCCGACGGGCTGTGCGCGGAAAGCATCACGGACATCGTTCGGGTGCTGACCATCTCGGACATCTTCGCCGCCCTGATCGAGCACCGCACCTACAAGCCGACGATGCCGCGCGAGAAGGCCTACGCGATACTTCAGGAGATGAACGGCAAGCTGGAAAAGCCGTTGGTGGAGGCTTTCCGCCCCGTGGCGCTCCACAGGTAGAGCCTGCCCGTCGCGCCTTGCGAATCAGATACGTCTAAAAAAGAGAGCCGTCACCTTGCTGAGAACAAGGCGACGAGCTCTGCAGGCTGCGGACCGTTGAGCCCGCCCGCGCAGCGAAGCAAAGGCGCCTTAAAGCTTCATCTACGCACAGAGTAAAAGCCGCCGCATCCGCGGCGATTTCGCTATCAGTTTTCGGCAAAACAACCCCTGCCCCCGGCCCCGCTCCCGCGAATCGACTAAAGCTTTCGGTAGATTTCTCGTCTCGTTGCAGCCGGACCGCCAGAAAGGAGGGCCGTTATGGACTCGATCGGCTTGTCGTGTGTTGTTGGAGGAGCTGCGCTGATTGTCAGCGGACTGGCCTTCCTTCTGCCGAAACGAAGCCGACGATCCCGCGCGCATGCAACCACCGCTGAAAGTCTTGAGACCATAAATCATTATCTGACAGAAATACGCCGGCAGCGACGCGACCACCACGCTGCGCGACTGCTAAGCGATCCGATGCGCTGAACGCAACCGGCCCTACAGCGAGCGACCGCTATTTGCGCCGCCGACTGGAGCAGTCCGGGTAAATTTGGAGTTCCTGGCCTATTCTGCTTCGTACCTGACACGAGGGTTTTCGGATGCGACTATGACAGCTTCCTTTCTGGAGGAGCTCGAACAGGCGATATCGAAGGGTACGCCGGACAGCCGTGAGCGCGCGCTTTGGCATGCGACCGACCTGCTCATGGTCGGCCGTTACACCGACGAGGAAGTCTGGGTCTTTGGCGAGGTCATCGGACGCCTCGCGGCCGAGATCGAGCTTGCCGCGCGCGCCAAGCTCGCCGCAAAACTCTCCCGCATCGATCACGCCCCCGGACAACTGATCGACAATCTCGCATCGCACGCCTCGATAGAGGTCGCGGGACCTGTGCTCCGATATTCCGAGCGTGTCGACGTTCGCACCCTCGTGAACACGGCGCGGACCAGGGATCAGCAACACCTCCTTGCGATTTCCAAGCGACGCTCGGTGCCCGAGCCGGTCACCGATGTCCTGGTCGTGCGCGGAGACCGGACGGTCGTGCGATCTGTCGCCGGCAACGAGGGAGCGCAGTTTTCGGAGGCAGGCTTCCTTGGCCTGATCAAGCGATCGGAGAACGACGGCATTCTCGCCGAGCAGACGGGACTTCGCCGGGACATCCCGCGTCATCTGTTCCAGCAGTTGATTGCGAAGGCTTCGGACGAAACAAGAAAGAAACTCGAGCGCGAGCGGCCCGAGATGATAGAAGCCGTCGATTCGACCGTTGCGGAGGTTACGGCAGCGCTGCATTCGAAATTCGGGCCGGCCTCGCCGCGCTACTTTGCCGCCAAGAAAGTTCTTTCAAGCAGGCATCGCCTCGGCGAACTCAAGGAATCGTCCATCCGCGACTATGCCGCCGCCCACAAGATGGAGGAGACGATCGTCGGGCTCACCCTGCTGTGCTCATTGCCCTCGGACATCGTCGAGCGCGCACTGACGGGAAAGAGCCGGGAGCTGTTGTTGCTGCTGGCGAAAGCAACTGAATTCTCCTGGGAAACGACAATGGCATTGCTGTTCCTGGGCGCACCGGAGCACCGGATTTCCGGCAGCGAGCTCGATGCCCTGAAAGGCCAGTTTGAACGCCTGCACGTCGCCAGTTCCCGCGAAGTTCTGGCGCACTATCGCGCACGCAAGACCGGGATTGCAGCGGCCGGACCCAAGCGGCCATCTGCGCCCCTGACGCCTTCAACCGCACCAAACGCCGGCGCAAGCGAGTCTTCGCCCGCGAAAGAAGCTGCCAAATTCGCAAAGTGATTTCAGGCGGATAATTGCCGACGTCGCGCAGTTCCGGTTTTTCGGAATTTGTGCTTGACAATTATGTAAAACCGAACTAGATTGCAGCCAGCCCGTGCCGCCATGAGGGGCGCTTCGCGGTCGTCACGAAACGTGGCGCGGGTTGCGATGGACGCTTGCGGCGTCAGGCTTGCTTCGGTGAGCCCGACGAAACGCCGGGAGCGTACGGCGAAGTCGTGTGGTCCTGGCGCCGCGACCGTGGCGCTTAAGTCGGCGTGAAGCAGCGCCGATGACGGTGGCAAACAACGCCGCTCACCGGGGAGATCACGTATAAGCCGTAAAGCCATTGCGCGGGGAAGGCCGGGATGTCCTGGCTGTACCTGTTAGACCGTGTGCGTTTCTTTCCATTTGCACACGGACCTCGCGGGTGCCAGCCGGCGCCCGGCCTTCCCTGCGCCCTCTGTTCAAGAGAGGGCCGACGAATTCGCAAAACTCAGGCGAGATCGCGCCGTGAGAACGAGAACCGCTGTCTCCCCGTCATTGCGAGCGAAGCGACCCGTCTACGCTTGCTGAGCAAGCTACGCCGGGCTGAGAGTCCGCCGAAGCTCGGAGAGCGAAGGCGGGAGCAATGCAGCTTCCTCCTCGCAATGACGGACGAAAGATCCCTTGTGCGACCCCCCGTTGGTCCGCGACAATGCGCCAAACAAAAGTAGCGGTTGGAAATGCCCCCTCACCCCCCGCAAGCCAATGGCGAGCGCGTCCTTGCCGACCTCAACGCGCTGCGCACGATCGGCGCCTACAAAACCGGCGTGCACCGGCCGACGTTCTCCGAAGCGCATGCGCGCTCGCTTGAATGGCTGGCAAACAAACTGCCCGAGGCGCAATTGACCGCCGCCGTCGACGGCATCGGCAATGTGCTGGGCACCAGCAGGAAGGCCGGGCCGAAACTGCTCGCCGGCTCGCATCTGGAAAGCCAGAACCATGCCGGCTGGCTCGACGGCCCCCTCGGCGTCATCTACGCGCTGGAAGCCGCGCGCGTGCTCAATCCCGACCCGGATGTGAACGGTGCGGTCGAGGTCGCCTCCTGGTGCGACGAGGAAGGCCATTTCGGCCAGTTCCTCGGCAGCCGCTCCTGGGTCGGTGCTGTCAGCGAGGACGATATCGACGCCGCGCGCGACCGCAGCGATGGGCGCAGCATGCGCGAGGCGATCGCCGCCGTCGGCCTTGCGGGCCGCCCTCGCCTGCGCGCCGTGCGCGGCCGCCACATCGGCTATCTCGAGGCGCATATCGAACAGGGCGAGACGCTGCAAAGCGGAGGCCTGAAGATCGGAATCGTCACGTCCATCGTCGGTATCTGGCAGTATCGCATTGCCTTTGCCGGCGAGCAGAACCATGCCGGCACCACGCGGATGGCGATCCGCAAGGATGCGGGCCTGGCGCTCGCGCGCTTCTGCGTCGCGATCGACGAGACCTTCCCGGAGATTTGCGGTCCGCGCACGGTGTGGACCACCGGGCGCATCACACTCGATCCCGGCTCGCCCAGCATCATTCCCGGGGCTGCCGAGATGCTGTTCCAGATGCGCGATGTCGACAGCGCCGTCATTGAGCGGCTGGAGGAGAGGCTGCGCGCCATGGCCACGGACGCCACCGCGCGTGGACCCTGCAGCGTAACCGTCGAGCGCCTGCGCACTGGCATGCCTTGCCAGATGGATGCATCCTTCCAGGACGCCATCGAGGCGGCGGGCGCCGAACTTGCCGATGGCAAATCGCTGCGGATGCCAAGCGCCGCCGGCCATGACGCCCAGGTGCTTGCGTCAATCATGCCGGCCGGCATGCTGTTCGTGCCGTCGATCGGCGGCGTCAGCCATCACTGGACCGAGAACACGGCCGACGAAGACATCGTCACCGGCGCACAGGTGTTCGTGGAAACGTGCCGGAAGCTGCTGATGAGATGAGACGGCGGCGCAGCCGAATTTCACCTCTCCCTTTGGGAGAGGCACAGGCCGCCTCCCGGCGGCCGTACTTGCAAATACGCCGAAGCGTCGCTTCGGCTGCGGCGCAGCGCCGGGTGAAGGGATTACGGTCTCTCGAGAGCGCCGAGCCCCCTCACCCGATTTGCGGAGTTCATAATCGGGCGGCGCTTTGCGCCGACCCGTTGGCAAATCGACCTCTCCCCGCTGGGAGAGGTGGACAGCGGTCGCCTAGCTGGGGGAGAAACCGAACGCCGATGCGTCTCAGCGGCCCCAGGGAATGTAGCCGTGATATTCCTTCGGGATCTGGTTCTTGTAGCGTGACGGCACCGTCTTGCTGTCGACCGAGCGATCGAGTTCGCTCTTTTCGCTCTTCTTGGCCGTCTTCTTCTTGCCGGACTTGTCGTCGCCCGACTTGTCCTTGTCCGTCGTGGTCGCGGCTGGCTTGTCGGCGGGCGCGGTCGTCGTTGTCGTCGTGGCGGCGGGCGGGCTGGAAGTCGCGGGAGCGGCCGTCGTTGCAGGCGGTGGAGCCGGAGGCGGAGGCGGTGGCGCCGCCGTGGTGGCAGGAGCCGCACTGCCCGCTGCCGGAGATGCAGCCGCTCCAGCGGCCGCCCCTTGCGCGAAAACCTGCTCCGGCAGGGCGAAAAAACCAACCGCGGCAGCCGCCGCCGCAATACAATAAAATCTCTTCATGTGACGCTCCAATGTTGCCGAGCCACAACGGAGTAAGGGTAGTCCCTCCGCGCCCGGCCGTCGAGTGCGGCAAACTCCATCAAAATTGCAGTTATGAC
>JAKFVP010000495.1 GCA_021732175.1 Bradyrhizobium sp. | reverse complement strand
CTAGGAAATCCGCGACATCATCAACGAGATCATCTCGCTGAAGAACGTCGTGCTCTCGATCGCCGAGCAGGAAGAGCTGCTCGACGACATCTGCAACGATGTGCTCGGCTACGGCCCGCTGGAGCCGCTGCTGTCGCGCGACGACATCGCCGACCTCATGGTCAACGGCGCCGGCACGGTCTTCATCGAAGTCGGCGGCAAGATCCAGCGCACCGGCATCCGCTTCCGCGACAACCAGCAGCTTCTCAACATCTGCCAGCGCATCGTCAGCCAGGTCGGCCGGCGCGTCGACGAATCCTCGCCGATCTGCGACGCCCGTCTCGCCGACGGCTCCCGCGTCAACGCCATCGTGCCGCCGCTGGCGATCGACGGCCCCGCGCTCACCATTCGCAAGTTCAAGAAAGACAAGCTGACGCTCGACCAATTGGTCAAGTTCGGCGCGATCACGCCCGAGGGCGCCGAGATCCTGCAGATCATCGGCCGTGTCCGCTGCAACGTGCTGATTTCCGGCGGTACCGGCTCCGGCAAGACCACGCTGCTGAACTGCCTGACCAACTATATCGAGCATGACGAGCGCGTCATCACCTGCGAGGACGCCGCCGAGCTTCAACTGCAGCAACCGCACGTGGTCCGGCTGGAAACCCGACCGCCCAACATCGAAGGCGAAGGTCAGGTCACGATGCGCGAACTGGTGCGCAACTGCCTGCGTATGCGTCCCGAACGCATCATCGTCGGCGAAGTCCGCGGACCGGAGGCGTTCGACCTGCTGCAGGCCATGAACACCGGCCATGACGGATCGATGGGCACGCTGCACGCCAACAACCCGCGCGAGGCACTGTCGCGCTGCGAATCCATGATCACCATGGGCGGCTTCTCGCTGCCTTCGCGAACGATCCGCGAGATGATCTGCGCCTCGATCGACGTCATCATCCAGGCCGCCCGTCTGCGCGACGGTTCGCGCCGCATCACCCACATCACCGAGGTGATGGGCATGGAAGGCGACACCATCATCACACAGGATGTCTTCCTCTACGACATGATCGGCGAAGACGCCAACGGCAAGATCATCGGCCGCCACCGCTCGACCGGCATCGGCCGGCCGAAGTTCTGGGAGCGCGCGCGCTACTACAACGAGGAGAAGCGGCTTGCCGCGGCGCTCGACGCCTCCGAGATAAAGAGCTGAGAGACGCGCCATGAACATGCAAAATCTCGCATTCGGCTTCCTGGCGGCGACCGCGGTCGGCGGCCTCGCCTGGGTCTTCATCTATCCGATGCTTTCCGGCGAGCGGCAGGCGCTGGCCCGGCGCGAGCAGGTTGCCAAGCCCGAGCCGGCGCAGCGGCGTGCGGACAACAAGGCGCAGAAGACGCGCCGCGAGCAGGTCGAAGGTTCGCTGAAGGAAATCGAAGCGCGCGCCAAGGAGAACAAGGCGACGCTCAGCACCCGCATCACGCAGGCGGGCCTCAGCTGGAGCACGCAGAAGTTCTGGACCATCTCGGGCATACTCGGAATGATCGGCTTTGCCGCCGCGTTCGTGATCTCGGGCAGCCTGCCAGGCGCTATCGGCCTTGCCTTTGCCTTCGGCTTCGGCGTGCCGCGCTGGCTGCTCTCCTTCCTGAAGAAGAAGCGCGAGAAGAAATTCCTGGCCGCACTGCCCGACGCCGTCGACGTCATCGTTCGCGGCATCAAGGCGGGCCTGCCGTTGTTCGAATCGATCAAGGTGGTCGCGGCCGACGCGCCGGAGCCGCTGCGCAGCGAGTTCAACGCCATCATCGAGACCCAGGCGATCGGCATGCCGCTGGGCGACGCCTGCGCGCGGCTCTATGAGCGCATGCCGCTGCCGGAAGCCAACTTCTTCGGCATCGTGATCGCGATCCAGCAGAAAAGCGGCGGCAACCTCTCCGAAGCGCTCGGCAACCTCTCCAAGGTGCTGCGCGACCGCAAGAAGATGGCCGAGAAGATTCAGGCGATGTCGATGGAAGCCAAGGCCTCGGCCGGCATCATCGGCGCGCTGCCGCCGATCGTGATGATCCTCGTCTACATCACGACGCCCGACTACATCTCCCTGCTGTGGACCCATCCGACGGGCCAGCTGATGCTGGTCGGCTGCGTCATGTGGATGTCGATCGGCGTCATGGTGATGAAGAAAATGATCAATTTCGACTTCTGACGGTGCTGGTATGGTCGATTTTCTGGTTTCAAAGCTCCACGACGTCCGCTTCATGACCATGCTGCTCGCGGCAATCGCCGCGAGCCTGACCGTCTACACGCTGGTGATGCCGCTGCTTGCAGGCGAGAACCTCAACAAGCGGATGAAGGCGGTGGCGAACGAGCGCGAGCGCATGCGCCAGCGCGAGCGCGAACGCATGAACAAGTCGGAGAAGGTTTCGCTGCGGCAGACGCCGAAGCAGATGGTCTCCAAGGTGGTGGAGGATTTCAACCTCACCAAATGGCTGGCCCAGGAAGCGGCGCGCGAGAAGCTTGTCATGGCCGGCTACCGTGGCCCGGCGCACTACGTCACCTTCCTGTTCGCCCGCCTGGTGACGCCGATCGTGATGTTCATCGGCGCCGTGCTCTACGTGTTCGTGATCTCGAACATGGAAAAGTCGATGCCGATCAAGATCGGCATCTGCGTTGCCATCGCCTATCTCGGCCTGCAGGCGCCGATGCTGTTCCTGAAGAACGCCATCAGCAAGCGCCAGCTCCAGATCAAGCGGGCATTCCCCGACGCGCTCGACCTGCTCTTGATCTGTATCGAGTCGGGCATGTCGGTCGAAGTCGCGTTCCGCAAGGTCGCCGGCGAAATCGTGCAGCAGTCGGTGGCGCTGTCGGAGGAATTCACGCTGACCACGGCCGAGCTCTCCTATCTGCAGGACCGCAAGGTCGCCTATGAGAACCTCGCCCGGCGCACCGGCCTCGAGGGCGTCAAGTCGGTTTGTCTGGCGCTGATGCAGTCGGAGCGCTACGGCACCCCGCTCGGCCAGTCGCTGCGCGTGATGGCGCAGGAAAACCGCGACATGCGCATGAACGAGGCCGAGAAGAAGGCGGCCGCGCTGCCGCCCAAACTGACCGTGCCGATGATCCTGTTCTTCCTGCCCGTGCTGTTCGTCGTCATTCTCGGACCGACCTACATCAAGATCGCCGCGATGCAGTAATCCGCCTGCGCCAAGGCTTCGGCGCGACGGGTCCGCTTACCACCCACAAACGGTCATCGCCCGGGCTGAACAATGCGCGGGTGATGACAAGTTCGCGAATGGCAACGATGGAAGCCTAGTCCGACGGATCCTGCGCCACGACCGGCGGCTTGCCGCGGGCGGCGGTGCGCGGAACGTCCTTGCGGGCCAGCATCTGCTTGAGAATGGCGACGTTGGCGGCGGCCTCGTCCGGCGGCAAATCGGCACGGGCGATGGTCTCGGCCTCGGCAAAGCGGCCCTGCAGGCCGACCGCGAGCGCCAGATTCTGCCGCACCCGCGCATCGGCCCGGCCGGTGGCCTGGGCCCGGCGCAGCGTTTCCTCGGCCTTCGGCAGGTCGCGGGACAGCACATAGGACAGGCCGAGATTGGACAGCACCGACGGTTCGTCCGGCGCGATGCGCAGCGCGCTCTCGTAATAGCCGCGGGCTTCCTGGTGCTTGCCGAGCTGGTCAAGCGCCGTTCCCTGGATCGAGAGGATGCGCCAGTCCGGATTGTCGGGCGAATGGGCGCGGCTCAGCACGTCGAAGGCCTGCTGGAAATTGCCGTTGTCGGCGAGCGCGCGGCCGTAGCCGGCGAGAAGCTGCTTGTTGCCGGGGTTGGCGATCGACGCCTGCCCGAGCACGGCGGCGGCCTGGGCGCGCTGGCCGGTGGCGCGCAGCGCCTGACCGTAGCGCAGGGCCACCTCGGGATCCTTGGGGTTGGCGCGGTAGCGCTCGCCAAAGGTTTCGGCGGCTCGGCGCGGATCGGCCTCGACGGACGCGGTGGTGTCGGATTTTTCGGTCAGTGAGCCCGCGATATCGCCCATGGTCTTGCAGCCGCCGAGGCCGGTGGCCAGCAAGGCCGTGACGGCAGCGGAGCCCAGCAGCCGGGCAATGGAGGGACGACGCATGGCACACTCTCGGAACGGAACCGAATGGGCCAGCAATAGACTGTTAACCCTAACGTCCGGTTAATCGGCCGCTTCCGGGCGCGGCCAAACGCGTGTAGGTAGCCGTGAGCCCCGCCCCAGCGCCCGAGACAGCATGCCCCCCGTGTTCGAGACCGCTCCTGACGCCAAAGCCATTCCCATCACTTTCGCCAGCAAGGCGAATTGGGAGGCCGTCAAGAAGGCGCTTTCCCCGGAGTCGCGGCAATTCGCCGAGGCCAGCGGCTTTGCGGCCAAGCCCGGCAAATGCCTGATCCTGCCCGCAGCCGATGGGACGATTGCGCAGGTGATTTTCGGCATCGAGGACGACGGCGCCAAATCGCGCGATCCGTTCCGTGCAGGCGCGCTGCCGGGGCTATTGCCGGCCGGCACCTACCGCTTCGCCAATGCGCCGCATGACGCGCGGCTCGCGGCGCTCGCCTTTGCGCTGGGTTCCTATCGATTTGGCCGCTACCGCAAGGTGGATCATCCCGAGGTCCGGCTGGTTCCGCCCGAGGGCGTGGACGCTGCAGAACTGACGCGGATGGCGGAAGCCGCGTACCTCGCCCGCGACCTCATCAACACACCGTCCAACGACATGGGGCCGATGGAACTGGAAACCGCAGCGCGCGATCTGGCGCAGCGATTTGGCGCGAAGTTCAGCTGCATCGAGGGCCATGACCTGAAGCAGAATTTTCCGCTGATCCACGCCGTCGGCATGGCCTCGACGCGCCCGCCGCGGCTGATCGATTTCTCGTGGGGCGATCCGGCCCATCCCAAGGTGACACTGGTCGGCAAGGGCGTCTGCTTCGACACCGGCGGGCTCGACCTGAAGCCGTCGAGCGGCATGCTGATCATGAAAAAGGACATGGGCGGCGCGGCCAATGTGCTGGCGCTGGCGCAGATGGTGATGGATGCGAAGCTGAAAATCCGCCTGCGCGTGCTGGTCCCGGCGGTGGAGAACGCGGTGGCCGGCAACGCCTTCCGCCCGCTCGACATCTTCAAGTCGCGCAAGGGCATCACGGTCGAGATCGGCAACACCGATGCCGAGGGCAGGCTGATCCTCGCCGACGCACTGGCGCTGGCGGATGAAGAGAAGCCGGAACTGCTGATTGATCTAGGCACGTTGACGGGCGCAGCGCGAACCGCGCTGGGACCGGATTTACCGCCCTTTTACACCAATGATGAGACGCTGGCCGCCGACGTCGCGCGGCTTGCCAAGACGGAG
Source organism: Bradyrhizobium sp. (assembly GCA_021732175.1). Taxonomy (GTDB): domain Bacteria; phylum Pseudomonadota; class Alphaproteobacteria; order Rhizobiales; family Xanthobacteraceae; genus Bradyrhizobium. The sequence goes on along the minus strand of JAKFVP010000495.1, from coordinate 4,454 downwards.
CACGACCCGCTCTGGCGCATGCCGCTGTGGCCGGCATATGACTCATGGCTGGATTCGAAAGTTGCCAACATCACCAACGCACCGTCGGGCGCCTTTGCCGGCTCGATCGTCTGCGCGCTGTTCCTGCAGCGCTTCGTCGAGTCAGCGAAAAGCTGGCTGCATGTCGACATCTATGGCTGGACGCCCTCTGCAAAGCCCGGCCGTCCCGAAGGCGGCGAGTGCCAGGCGGCGCGCGCGATCTACAAGCTCTTGAGCGAACGCTATGCATGATCCTCGCCTGACCCCGGCCCGGCCCGAGGTCGCCGCGAAATATCTCGAAGGCAAGGTCGAGGCCGCGCGCTTCGTCGAGGGCGAGGCGTTCGAGGTCGCCGAAGGCATTGCCCCCGTGCGCCGCGCGCCCGCCGCCGATGCCGAACAGCTGACGCAGGCATTGCTGGGCGAGCGCGTCACCGTCTATGACCGAACCGACGAAGGCTGGGCCTGGGGCCAGCTCGGCAGCGACGGCTATGTCGGCTGGCTGCCGGAGAGCGCGCTGACGCAGCAATTGTCGACGCCGACCCACAAGGTCACGGCGCTGACCACGCTGGCCTTCCCGGGGCCTTCGATCAAGCTGCCGCCCGTCGCGTGGTTGCCGCTGGGCGCCCGCGTCAGCATCGCGCGCGAGGACGGCACGTTCGCCGTCACGGCGGATGGCCATCATGTGCCGCGGCCACATCTTGGCGCGCTCGATGGCCGCGTCCTCGACTTCGTCGCGATGGCCGAGCGCTTCATCGGCGTGCCCTATCTGTGGGGCGGCAAGACCGCGTTCGGCATCGATTGCTCGGGGCTGGTGCAGGTGGCGCTGACGTCAGCCGGCACCGGCTGTCCGCGCGACAGCGACATGCAGTGCGAGGGCCTTGGCCGCGCGCTCAGTGCTTCCGAATCGAAGCACCTGCAGCGGGGCGACCTGATCTTCTGGAAGGGGCATGTTGCGATCGCGCGCGATCCCAACACCATCGTGCATGCCAATGCGCATCACATGGCAACCGTGGTCGAAAACACCAGGGACGCGATCGCGCGGATCAAGGCTGCCGGAAGTGACGTGGTCGCGGTGAAGCGGCTGTAAGCAGCCGTCGCGGCGTAGAAAACAGCGCCCGACCCAAAACAGCGAAAACAACCCCATGCAAAGTAGAAAATTGTAGGACTACGGTCCTAAGTCGCCACCGTGCCCACAGGCGCTGCCTCGATTCGGAACGCGGCGGCAAACAGGGCGCGGGTGTATTCGCTCTGCGGGTTCTTGAACAGCTCCGCGGCCGGGCCCTCCTCCACCACCTTGCCGTGGCGCATCACGATCAGGTGGCTTGCGAGCGAAGCGACCACGCGCAGGTCGTGGGAGATGAACATGTAGGTGAGGTCGCGCTTGCGCTGCAATTCGCGCAACAGGTCCACCATCTGGGCCTGGAACAGCATGTCGAGCGCGCTGGTCGGCTCGTCCAGCACGACGAAATTCGGCTCCAGCACCGCGGCGCGCGCGATCGAGATACGCTGGCGCTGGCCGCCGGAGAATTCATGCGGATAACGCGTGCGCCACTCCGGATCGAGGCCGACATCCTGCATCGCCTTGACGACGCGGGCATCCCGCTCCTCTTCCGACAGCGCGCTCTGGTGCACGGTCAGGCCCTCGGCGATGATATCGCCCACCGACATGCGCGGGCTGAGCGAGCCGAACGGGTCCTGGAACACGATCTGCATGTCCTTGCGCAGGGGCCGCATCTCCTTGAAGCGCAGGCCCTGGATGTTCTTGCCGAGAAAGACGATCGGCCCGTCGGAGGAGATCAGGCGCAGCAGCGCCAGCCCAAGCGTGGTCTTGCCCGAGCCGGACTCGCCGACGACGCCGAGCGTCTCGCCCTTGCGCACCGCAAAGCTGACGCCATCGACCGCCTTGATGTGACCGACGGTCGAACGCAGGAAGCCGCGCTTGATCGGGAACCAGACCTTGAGGTTGTCGGCCTGCATCACCACGGGCGCATTCGGGCGCGGCGGCGCCGGATCGGGCTTCGGCTCGGCGGCGAGCAGATCGCGGGTGTAGGGATGTTTCGGCGCGGTGAAAACCTGCTCGACCGGCCCCTGCTCGACGATCTTGCCCTTGTTCATCACGCAGACGGTGTCGGCGATGCGGCGGACGATGCCGAGATCGTGGGTGATGAAAAGGAGGCTCATGCCGAGCCGCTGGCGGATATCGGCAAGCAGCGCGAGAATCTGTGCCTGGACGGTGACGTCGAGCGCCGTGGTCGGCTCGTCCGCGATCAAGAGGTCCGGCTCGTTGGCCAGCGCCATCGCGATCATCACGCGCTGGCGCTGCCCGCCCGAAAGCTGGTGCGGATAGGAGCCGAGGCGCGTTTCCGGATCGGGAATGCCGACCTGCGTCAACAGCTCCAGCGTACGCTTGCGCGCCATCTGTCCGCTGATGCCGTTGTGCAGCGACAATATCTCGCCGATCTGGGCCTCAATGGTATGAAGCGGATTGAGCGATGTCATCGGCTCCTGGAAGATGATCGAGATGTCGTTGCCGCGCACTTCGCGCATCTCGCGCTCACCGGCGTGCAGGAGTTCGCGGCCCTTGAAATGGATCGTGCCCGACGGATGCGAAGCGGCGGGATAAGGCAACAACCTCAGGATCGACAGCGCGCTGACCGATTTTCCCGAACCGGACTCGCCGACCAGGGCGACGCATTGTCCGCGCCTGATCGAGAACGACACGCGGTCGACGGCAAGCGTCTTGCCGAACGCGACCGAGAGATCGCGGACATCGAGCAGCGGCTGGTTGACTGCGTCCATGCGACCGGCCCTACCTGAACGTCTTGCGCGGATCGAAGGCGTCGCGCACGGCTTCGCCGATGAAGATCAGGAGCGACAGCATGATCGCCACCGAGAAGAAGCCGGTGAAGCCGAGCCATGGCGCCTGCACGTTTGCTTTCGCTTGCGACAGCATCTCGCCCAGCGAGGGCGAGCCTGGCGGCAGGCCGAAGCCGAGGAAATCCAGCGCCGTCAGCGTCATCACCGAGGACGAAACGATGAAGGGCAGGAACGTCATCGTCGCCACCATCGCATTCGGCAAGAGATGACGGAACATGATCGTGGCATTGGAGACGCCGAGCGCGCGCGCCGCCTGGATGTATTCGAAATTGCGGCCGCGCAGGAATTCTGCGCGCACGAGGCCTACCAGCGACACCCAGGAGAACAGCAAGAGGATGCCGAGCAGCACGAAGAAGCCGGGCACCAGCACCGAGGACAGGATCAGCAGCAGATAAAGATAGGGGATCGAACTCCATATCTCGATGAAGCGCTGGAACAGGAGATCGACCCAGCCGCCGAAATAACCCTGCACGCCGCCGGCGAAGACGCCGACGATCGAGGACAGGATGGTGAGCGTGAGGCCGAACAGCACGGAGATGCGGAAGCCGTAGATCAGGCGCGCCACCACGTCACGGCCCTGGTCGTCGGTGCCGAGCCAGTTGTATTCGAGGTCGCGGCAGCCCTTCAGGCCCTTCTTCTCCACCACGGCCTTGCACTGCGCTTCCGTCAGCATCCACGTCGGCGGCGACGGCGCCGGTGTCGGCAGATCGAGATTGTGGGTGGCGTAGGAGTAGCGGATCAGCGGCCAGACCATCCAGCCGCCCTTCTCCGCAATCAGCTTCTGCAAATAGGGATCGCGATAATCGGCCGAGGTCTCGAAGTCGCCGCCGAACGTCGTCTCGGAGTAGCCGACAAAGGCCGGCCAGTAGAGATGGCCGTCATACTTGATCAGGAACGGACGATCGTTGGCGATCAGCTCGGCGAACAGGGAGACGATGAACAGCACGAGGAAGATCCACAGCGACCAGTAGCCCCGGCGATTGGCCTTGAAATTCTGCCAGCGGCGGCGGTTGAGAGGGGACAACGAAAACCGGTGGCGCGTGATCGGCACGACGGTGCCGAGCGGCGACTGCGTCGAGGTTTCCACCGGCTGCGGCGCGAGCATCGTCATCAGACCTCCCGCGCCTCGAAATCGATCCTTGGATCGATCCACATATAGGTGAGGTCGGAGATCAGGCCGACGACGAGGCCGACCAGCGAGAAGATGAAGAGATTGCCGAACACCACGGGATAGTCGCGGTTGAGCACGCTTTCGAAAGAGAGCAGGCCGAGCCCGTCGAGCGAGAAGATGGTCTCGATCAGCAGCGAGCCCGAGAAGAAGGCATGGATGAAGGCGCCGGGGAAGCCGGCGATCACGATCAGCATGGCATTGCGGAAGACGTGGCCGTACAGCACCTGCCGCTCGGTGCAGCCCTTGGCCCGCGCGGTCATCACGTATTGCTTCCTGATCTCGTCGAGGAAGGAGTTCTTGGTCAGCAAGGTCATGGTCGCGAACGCGCCGAGACCCATCGCAATCAACGGCAGCGTGATGTGCCAGAAGTAGTCGAGGATCTTCCAGT